>NZ_JBCOMH010000013.1:0-109600 GCF_040924265.1 Ruminococcus sp. RTP21198st1_G1_RTP21198_201120 | reverse complement strand
GTGTAAAGAAGCATCTGACATTCAATGGCGATTTGACTCGTGACGAGTATCAACGTTTAAAACAAGAACCTATAACAACGAAAAAAAATATTCCTTGGATTCCTTGTCCTGTTTCTGTTGGTTTGGATTACATTGACTTTTGTCCGGTGACAATCGATTTCTCAGAATCAAGGGTACTCGGCATTTATGGAAAAAAAGGATATGGAAAAACAAACTTGCTTAGAGTCATTCTTGAGGATTTATTTAAAAAGAAATCATCTTCGAGGTTTGTATTTTTTGATGACGGAAGAAAGCAGCTTGAAGAATTCTATAATAGATGTGAATCACTTGGTTTGGACTGTATAAAGTTTTATGAAACAAAGAGAAACTCACCGCTCCCTCCAAATAACGATAGTGGAATGAATCAAAAAACCCCAACTGATTTTATGGACATTATAGATAAACCGACTACTGCATCTGGTTTCAAGAAGACTTTATCACCGTTTCAGCAGTTTTACCATTTCATTAATGATTATTACATGGATCTCACTTGGAATGGAATTTCTAATAATCAACTTAAATCTCCTGTGGCAACTTATATATACGGTGAGGAGATGGCAGGACTTATGCCGTCTTACAACGAAGAACTAAATCCGATTAAACCGACGGTATTTATTCTTCAGAGTAAAATGCTTTATTTAAGCGCTAATGGTGAGAAACAGTTTATAAACAACATTCTTCCAAAACTCGCAGCCATCGCCGAAGAAAAAGATCTGATTTTTATTTTCACTGATGTGCAAAAAATTACAGATCAAGAAAGCAATAACTTTTTTAATAATTCATTAAATGCTATTTTCTTACTCGATAGTATCGCAGAATTTGCTGCTGAACGAGGACAAAAGACAGTATTCGGCAGTATGGATGTAAAAGGATTAAGGGAAGAATATGCTCGATGTGAAACTGGGGATGGTTATTTTTATGATATAGAAGCTGACAAGCTCATGAAGATGAAGTTTATTAGGCAAGACAAATGGAGGTAATAGTAATGGCTGATGGTAATCATATCAGATGTGCTGATATCGAAAAGCTTGTACAATTTGAAAAGGATAGTCAGGTAGCCAAAACGGACTTTGATAATATTATAAAGGAATTCAAACGGATTAACGAAGCATTACTCGGAAAATGGCAAGGTGCTGGTGCTAATCAATATCGAAAAGAGGTTGAACACATTCTTGAAAAAATCGGAAGTGTTGGAGAAGTTCTCGATGCGATAAATGAAGGGGCTGTAAAAAGTGCAAGAGATGCATATTTGCAGCTTGATGCCGATTTAGCTGCGTTCAATGAAAATCCAACTTCTGAGGAAGGTGGAAATTAATGAACAAAACGGTTAATAGTTCAGACGATCTCGGAAATATTGAACTTTTTGATGAAACCAACGATGACATTAAGACTGAGATCGTTCTTTTTGAATGCAACGATACCGAGGTAGATCAATCTATTTTTGGAATTTTAGCTTTACCAGAGAACTTGGATTAGAAAGAGATGTGATTCGGTGAGTACCCAGATAAAGGGCAGTAAATTCATTTATGAGATAGATGAAAAGGATTTCCCACATGGCTTTATTGCCCAGGGAACTGAAAGCTTTGTATTTAAAGGCAGAAAAATCTCTGTAAACGGTCAAGATGAAGAAGAGTTATCATTCTCTTGTGTTTTGAAGTTTAAGCCCTACTCTCGTTCTCGCTTTGAGCGATTTACGAATAATGAACTTAGAATATTTGAAGAACTTCAAGAGTGTCGTAGTGTGGCTCGGATATATGATGTTATAGAAGATCTTGGCGAAAGTTTTGATTTGAAAACGCCAGAAATATCAAAGCACATCCGAAGTAAAAGCATTGAATTAAATGGTGCAATGATACCTTGCTTCTGTGTTGTTGAAGAATATATCGACGGTTGGTCTTTGGAACAATACTGTATCAGGCAGTTTTGGGGACTTGAGAAGTTTAAAGATAATCGTTGGATTAAATACCATGAGTTTAAGGACTTTGAAAAGGAAGAAGTTCTAAAAAAATACAAAGATGAAAAAACTTTTTTCAGATATCAAGATAAAATGTTGCATTATATGCTGAGTCTGTGTGGTATATTACAATTTATAAGCATGACATCCAAAAAGAAAGTGCTGCATCTTGATATAAAACCCGAAAACATCATGGTCACAAGCCAAAGCGAAGAATTAGTTTTAATTGATTTTGGACGATCAGAATTTTTAGATGAGCGTGATCGATATATATATCATAAGCTCGCACCATTTAAGTACATAAATGATAATGGTGTCAGAGTCAAAGAAGACATCAACCATCCATTTTGTCATGGAACGATTGGTTATGCAGCCCCGGAAGCTTTTAGGGCTGCAATAGATGACAGTTTCCCATTAACTCTACTCAATGATAAAAGTGAAGACAAAACAAATGGCTTTGAAATTGGAAGAATGTCAATTGAAAGCGATATTTTTTCATTTGGGGCAACCTTCTGGGAATGCCTAAATATTGTTGAATTAGTAACTAACAGCGAAGAATTCTCAACTTTAAACCGTAAATCACGCTTTTATGAATCGCATTTGCTGAATCACGATTCTTATTATGAGCGAGATTTATCTCTTGAATGTACTGGACCATTAGGTGGAAGATATAATCTTGCCTTACAGAATATTATAAAGAAATGCACTCGCAAACGCTTAGATGGGTATATGAATGATCCAGCATTCTATCATGGATATGACGAGATAATTCGTGATTTGGAAGATGCAAGAGACTCTATTCCAACTGTTAAAAAGGGGGAAAACAAACAAGTAAAAAATTCCTCTATAACATTTGGAATTTGCATTGGTTGTTTCCTTTCGTTGCTACTGATATCGGGTGTTTATCGAGCAATTGGTGCTCGAATCGCAAAAAGCAACTGGAATAACCTGGTCAGTGAGATAAATAATCACATAGAACAAGGAGATTCTGCATATCAAACCACAAAGCAGGGGGAGCTGTCTGAAATCGCACTTGAACGAATGGAATTGGCAACTGGAGCACAGGAACTTGAAGTTTGTGATGAAACGTTCGTGTTCTTATGTAATGATAATGTGATTAATTCCTCAGAGGCGACACTTATGATTACATTACTTAATCAGCTTGATGATAACAATGATAAGATCCAATATGCTGATAAGATTATTGAGCATGCTAATCCAGTTGAGTTGCCTTCAATTGCGGCGAGTGTCAATTCGCTAGGCCTTTCTACAGACGATATTGGTTACAAGCTGGCAATAGCTCTTTACTGCGTTGATCGAGAAAATGATTATGATTATGTAGATGCGTATGATTTGATTGTACAAAATGCTAACTTAAAAGAGTACCGTACCATTATCAAGATGCTAGCCGTTACCTTAAACAACAAAGGCGACTATGTCATAAATCAGATAGCTGAGAAAAAAAGCGTGAAACGTTCAGAGGTTATTGAAACGCTTAATAGTCTTGAAAAAATGTGAGGTGGCAAATGTGGAATTCATAAAACGAATCAAGATGACTTTTGACAGAAGATTCGAGAAAAAACCTGTTATAGGTAACATTGTTTACGGCATTTTCACCGGATTTGCTGCTTGCACTTGCATGCTGGGTGTTTTTATTATATTTGCAGTCATAACGGGCCTTCATAGCACGCTTGGAATTAACTACAAATCTTGGCACCTTTTCATGATGCTTTCGCTGTTCGTTGCATTGATCGCATTTGTTTTAGGAGCATTTGCGTACTTTCCTTATCGAAGGAAGGGAAACAGCTTGTTCAAAAAAGAATATATTAATGGAACTTCATATAAAGCTTTGCATAATCTATTAAAGCCAACGAAAAGCGATAACTCTCACGAAGAAAGCGATGATGATAAACATGAGTAAAAACAGATACTGCGGTATTTTGCTGTATAGTGTGATATCATTTCTCATATCGGCTTTATCATTTATTCTGATTCCTTTTTCTAATTTTGAAGGAACAAAACTGCAAAAAGCAATAGCATATATGGTCGGTTTCATATTCTGGATAGGACTAATTGTAGGTTTAATACTAACGCATTATCTAGGTAAGATCCGTCAGAAGCATAATTATAGAAAATACGTCCTTCCAGGAATCCTTTGTTTCTTTAAAAATAAGAAAAGCAAATATATCGATATTCTTATGATCATTTCGGCAATTGCTTTTATTATTGTAAAGACTTCGTTTTCTAGTGAGATATTGGTATTGAGCATAACGCTATCACTACTGGTATTCTCTGTTTATATTCATTCAGTCTTAAATGGAAATAATTACGCATTTGCAGTTAAGAAAGGAGTACATCAATGAAAAACGCAAGAAGAATGTTTGCTTTTATCTCAGCACTTGCACTTGCTTTCAGTTATAATGCCCCAAGTTTTGTGGCTATTGCTGAAGATACTGTAGATCTCAAAGATAGTGTTGAGCAGCAAATCGCGGATGTATCTGAGCCCACCACTGAAGAAAATGACTTGGAGTTAAATGTTGTCATTCCCAATAACTGGACAAATAATTTTGATGAGTGGACTGTAGATGTTAGTATGGATGCAACGTTATATTACAAGACAAGTGAAACTCCTCTTGCTAATCATATGTGGGGAACTTATTCTGATTCTGATGCCAAACTTTGGAATGATGGTACGACGTTTGAAGACGGCGAGGGATATATTAAGTTCTGGGCTGTTAGAAAACAAGATGATCAGGATGAAGTCGTTGATTGTCAGGCTTTACCTTATAAGTATGATACAACAATCCCTGACGCTTTCAGTGTAGAAAAAATCAGAATCGATGACAAGACTTTTGATATAAAAAGTTCATCCTCAATAAGTGATAATCTGTCTTCTAATCTTGAAATTTACTATGTACTTGATAACAGCGAGCTGACAAAAAAGTCCGAAATCGAAGCTGTAGGCAATAGAATCTCACTTAATGATAATAACGGCGAGTACGGATTCAATCTCCATGGTGAGCCGTCAATGATTGATCACGAAGTGGTTTTTTATGTAATTGACGAGGCTGGCAATATTCAGCACACATCTATTGTTATAAAAGACACTTCTAAGCCTTATTTGAGCGTATCAGGAATTGATACGGATGAGAACAAGTGGAGTAATACTTTAAACTGGCTTGTAACATCAATTCCGACTGAGAATGTATCAATCTATTACAAAACATCAGATAAAAACGAGTTTGACTGGGGTGCGTATGAATCAGCAAGTGTGTGGAATTCTGAATGGGACTCTGAAGCATTAGCGGATGTTATTCCTGAAAATCATCATTATGTTCATTTTTGGGCTGCCTATGACAATGACTCTGATCATGAAGTGGCAGAGGAGACTTTTCATTATAATTTCGATAAAACAAAACCTACAGAGTTTGCTGTCAATATGTCTGATCCGTTTTGGCCACAACCTGGAAATTTCTGGTGGTCGCAGCGTAGCTTTTCGACTGATGCAACGTTTTATGAGAACGGCTCTGGAATTGAATCGGTTACATATAAAATTGGTAACGGCGGAGAACAATACATCGCCTATACCGAATCTAATGGTGGGTATAAATTTGAAATCAATATAAATAATGATGAGAATCTTGCCAACAATGCACTTACCTTTATTGTCAGAGACAAAGCAAAAAACGAGCAGACTTTCGTAATTGATGCTGTAAACAGTTCAAAGCCAATTATAAAAGAAGCTTCTGTAGTATACTCAGATAATAAGGAAGAGCTTGAGAAAGCCACATCAAAGCATTCTCTCATTTTCGGTGATGAAAGATCAAAAACATATCCATACTCAAACGCAGTGTATGCAAATAATAACGACTATATCAAACTTGAAGTTGATGATGCATCACTTAATAGTATTATTGTAAATGTTAATGGAAAACAACAAAGCTTGGGCGTTAGAAACCAGCAAGAAGCTGAAAGAAATGGAATAATCGTATACTCTGATAAGTCCAACTATAGATATAAAAACTGTTACATCCCAGTAAGCAAACTAAATGGACTTAATAAGCAAGGAGTTAACACCATCAGCTTTGTGATAAAGAGCCACAATAATACGAAAAGTGAAGAGGCGTATCTTCTCGATTCAAAAGATAATCATTGTGATATATTCTACGATCCCAAAGATCAAGATGATTCTACTGTGTCTTTCTCTGCCACACCACAATATGTTGATGCGGATGGCAAAAAATATTATGGGGGATCATCTTTTTCGGAAGAGATTGCAATTACCATAAAAGATGATAAAGGACTGAAGAACTATACCTGCACAGTAATCGGTCCCGATGGAAAGATAGTCGAGAAGTTCCCCCCTAATGATTTGTCTTCTGGAACTTTAACCACTGAACCGATTGAAGTTGATAATGAGGAGATAGTTGATGGTGAGACTGTAATAACTACAAGTTCGGTAGATATTTCGTATAATGTTCCCATAGATCGTAAGGAACATATTATTGAAATTAATAGTGACAAATATCAGGCAAATGGATGCTATACATTAAAAGTACAAGCAACAGATCTCGCTGGAAATATAACCGATGAAAACAATGGTACATTTGAGTTTTACGTTGATACAGATGCACCTACAGTTATTGAAGATCGGTATACTTATACACCCTCTATTTTGAAGTACTTCACTTTCGGAATTTTTGGCAATGATTCCGTTAGCCTTTCTGTTAAAGTTGAAGATAACGAATCTGGGTGTGGCTTTTCTGATGAAACCGACGAAAAGGTAAAGCTTAAGTGGGGCGAAGAAGAGTATAAAGTGAGTTCATCTTCTTCAAATGGACAAACGAGAGAATTCGTGTTTGATACTCTCCCTGTAAATGCTTCTGGTACCGCTTATTTTATAATTGAAGACGCACTCGGAAATAAATCCAATTATTATCTAACAATAATAGATGGTGTGGTTTCAACTAATGAATCTAGTTCGACATTGTTGCAGCTGGAAAATGTAAAGCCGAGTGCTGAAATCATACTACCAGAGAATAATCAGCACATCGTTAATGGTGAAATATGGTATCCTTCTGCGTTCAATTATGAAGTAGTTGCATCCGACAAAGACTCAGGTTTGAATAATGTTTCCTTGAATGTGAAGGATTCCAATAATAATGCTGTCTATGATCAGTACTCACATACTGAAGACGGAGTAGTTGTTGAGAACCAAACAATTAAGTTTGCTTCTCCTGAGACAAAAACCAAATATACAGATGAAGTCCGATATAACTATAACATAGACTCCGAGGGGCATTATCTCCTTATTTCTGATTCGCAAGATAATGCAGGTAATTATGCTTCTGAAAATACTGAGTTGTCCTTGAAAAACAAGCGTGAAAAAGTTGTTCATATCGATACAAAGAATCCAGAGATAACTGAATTCCGATTTGAATCTAAAGGTGAAAATGGCAGCGATATTGAATATTCAACTTACGGCTACTACTTCAAGGAAGATACAATTGTGCGTGTTTATGTAAAGGATGAAGATGTTTCGTCAGGCATAAATTATGTCACATTATATCGCCGTGAAGCCGGTAGTCAAGAGCCAATTTCTATGACAGTATATGCCAGTGGCACAGAAAACTGGAATTCTCAGGAGGGGTATGCCGAATTTAAGATTGAGAAAGGTTTCAAGGGGCAAATATGGGCGATTGTTGTTGATAATGTGGCTTCCTCTAATTATTTAAACGACAATTATAAACATACATCAGGATTGAGATATGCAAACGGTACTATAGTTGAGGATGCGGAACTTCACGCAAATGTTTCGTCTATTAAAATTGAAGAATCAAGCACAGTATCTCCATCAAATGTGTACCAGGAAAATGACACGAATATTGTATTCTATAATCAAGATGTTCCCCTTATTATTACCGTTGAGGATTCTTTTTCAGGCATCTCTGAAATAGAATGGTCAATCGCAAACGATAACAAACAAGGCACTATAACTGTAAATGAGAACGGAGATATTCAAACCACAGGTGACGAGGCAATTATCATCAATGAATCTATAGGAAAGGACTCTAATCTTGTTACGAGTTTACAATTCATGGTGACTGTAACCAGTGATACAAATGAAAATCTTGTTTCTGTTAATCTGACGGATAATGCAAAGAACAAGGTCGAAGCTGCAACTACAAAGAGCTATAATGTAGATAAGACTGCTCCTGCTATTTCATCAACTCTAACTTCAAATGCTGCTTATTACAATGGAGATCAAGTTGTTACAATTACTATAGATGAAAGAAATTTCAGATCCAAAGATGTACATTTTACGTTGAATGATGATGAAGTTGAAGTTACATCGTGGGAGAATGATCAAAATAACGCCAATGTACATATAGGAAAATATACAATCTCTAAAGACGGAGTTTATAGCTATAATATTTCCTATACCGATATGGCTGGAAATCACAGTCAGAATGCTTCAACCACTTCCTTTGTTGTAGACCAGACGCCTCCGGTTCTTAAGACTAATTTTAATGAGTTTAAAACATCAAATAAGGAGCACTATTTTGGTGTTAGTCAAATTGACAAAAACATTGTAATAACAATCACTGAACATAATTTTGATCCTTCATTGGCACACGTTGAAATTAAGCGAAAAAATCCAGGTGAAACACATGATAAGACCGGGATGGAAATTGTTTCAAGAGGTACTTGGAGTACTGATGAGAAAGATAAAGACAAACACACATTTACCATACCGTTCTCAAACAAGAAAGAAGACGGTAAATATGATACATATGATGGTATTTATGTTGTGAGTGTTACTCCATTTGACATGGCATCCAATTCAACACCATCACAAGAATCTGTAATATTTGAAATTGACTTCACAAATCCAGTCATATCGCAGAGGAATGGAAAGTCTGTAAGTGATACTGATAAGGCTTATACAAACTTGGAAATTTTCACTGATAATACAGGTGTTGATGATGGCTTTATTCCCTCTGTTGCCATGAACGATAAAAACCTTGATCGCATAGAGTATGCACTAACTGTTTACACACCGGAATATACAAGTGGAAAAGAAATCGGAACAATTGCTCCTTCAACCTCTAAAAACGGAGATATTACGCAAATTGTTGAGACCGGTACCGAAAATAAGATGAAAGAGGCGGTGTTCGCATTACCTGAGTTCAAGAAAGATGGTATTTACTCGTTTGATTTAACGGCTGTTGATAAAGCGGGGAATAAAAGTGTTCTGTGTCGAAACACCTCGGTTTTAATGATGAATTCCGATGTACTTGCTTATATTACGGAAAGTAAAAAAGCGGATAACGTTAAGGATTCTACAGGTTGGTACTCGTTGCAGAAAGATGAGAAGACACCAATTAGCAAACGACCTGATGATTTTAAGGATCTAAAAATCACAGTGTTCGCTCCTACAGATTCCAAAACCAATATCGTATTACGAGACCAAAATGGCAAAACAGATGATACTGGTTTGAACGCAGATAACAGCGAAGATATGTATGCGGTAGGTGTTTATAGCTACACATTACCAGGTCAGTTCTTCATAGATAATTATCCTGAAGGAACGAACAAGGACATTTATTTAAGGGCAGAGAACACGTATAAAGGAGAAACTTCAAATATATCTCTTGCATGGATAAGGATTGATGCACTTGCACCATCATGTAAAGTGCCAAGTGATCTGAAAAAAGGAAAGGCATTTATCAAAAATTCTAAGACCTATACTATTACCGATATCAGTGAATCACTTAATCCCGATGAGTGTAAAGTATATGACAACGGAGTGCTGATGACCAATTTCACTTACTCTGAAGCGGATAAATCTTTGTCATACACATTGGATAAGGGAAGGCACAATCTCAGTTTTGTTTTGGTCGATGAAGCCGGAAATTCTTATACTGTGCAGGAAGTATCCTTTATTCAGGTAGGACTTTTCTATTGCCTTTGGTTTAGAATCCTATTAGGCGTCATTATCGCTGTCCTCGTAGGAGTCGGCATATGGCTGTTCAGAAAGAAAAGATCAAACACTTAAATCAAATACTATGCCCTCTTGTAATAAGCAAGAGGGCGTGGGTATATAAATGGAGGAATAAAGTAACCGCCAACCACACCCTAACGTTGATTCGGCACTAAAAAAGCGATAAAATAGTTCCAAAGGGATTTACCCCGAAAGGAGCTGAGAATATGCCAACGATCAGAGAAGTAAAAACCGAGCTTCGTCACAGGGAGTGGGCAGATCAGATACAGGAATGCCAGAGCAGCGGTATGACCGTAACAGCGTGGTGCAAGGAAAAGGGGATCAGTCAGCACACATACTACTCACGCCTGAATGTGGTGAGAAAAGAACTGCTGAAACGAGCTGGATCGCCTTTGCAGCAGATCGTACCGCTGAGTGTTTCTCAAAGCGTCACCTGCACGACAGCTGCGGTGCAGACACAATGTGTTGCGGACAGCGCTGAACCTGGGAAACCTGAACCGGCTGTCCCACAAAAGATGATCGTCCGTAAAGACGGGATCGAGGTCGAAATGCCAGCAGATATATCCGAGAAGCTTCTGCTTACGCTGCTGAGAGGTCTGAAAGAATGCTGAAAGACTTAACTGCTGACAATATCTACATCGTCTGCGGACATACGGATATGCGTAAGTCCATTGACGGACTTGCGGCACTTGTACAGCAGCAGTTTCAGCTTGACCTGTTCGCAAGCAGCGCGTTTCTGTTCTGCGGCAGGCGCAGAGATCGTATGAAGGTGCTTTTATGGGAAGATGACGGCTTTCTGCTGCTGTACAAACGTCTTGAAGACGCGAAATTCTCCTGGCCGCGCAATGAACAGGAGGTCAGGAGTATTACCCGTGAACAATTCATCTGGCTCACGCAGGGACTGTCGATCGACCAACCAAAGGCAATCAAAAAAGTAGCCGGCGGTGTGGATATATGCTGACTTTTCCACGATGAAAATATACAGTAATGTGGACAATATTTCTATGCTTCAATGGCACTCTTTTTCTTGAAAGATCGGGCAAATCATGGTATAATCAGAGTATCATGAACCGTCCGGAATTTCAGGGAAAGGAGTGCTTTTGCTATGACATACGAAGAACTGAAAGCAGCATATGAAGCCGCTGTGCAGAAGTGCTCTGAGCTTGAAAAAGAAAATGATGAGCTGAAAAAATCGAACGAAAATCAAGCTCTTCACATCGAGCATCTGGAAGAGCAGATACTCAAACGGAACAAGATGCTCTTCGGACAGAAAAGCGAGAAATCGAAATTCATCTGCAACGGACAAATGGATCTGGATGGTAATGTGTTCAACGAAGCGGAAGAATTGTCAAATCTTTCTGCCGCTGAGCCTACCGAGGATTCCATCACAAAAAAATCGAAGAAAACCGGAAAACACCGCGGCAGAAATGAACTGCGTGGTGATCTTGAAACGAAAGAGATCGTGCATACGCTCCCCGAAGATCAGAGAAAATGTGCGGTCTGCGGCAGTAAGCTCGTGCCGTTTTCAAAAGAATACATCACCACACGGCTCTGCATTATCCCTGCGAAGATCTTTAAGATCACATACTTTCGTGAGGTCTACAAATGTGAACACTGCGATAAGCACGGAGATAAGGCGAATATTGTGAAGGCTCCGGATCTGACTCCTGCGCCTGTCATTCCGAGAGGTCTGCCAGAAGCAGAGCTGATCGCATATATCGCTGAGGCGAAATATCTGCTTGGCGAACCGCTTTACCGTATGGAACAGCACTTCAAGATGCAGGGCATCTACCTGAACCGCACATCACTTGCAAACTGGATCATCAAAAGTTCAGAATGGCTTATACCTGTTGTGAAGCACTTCTGGAAGTATGCTTACCTCGAACCCGTCCTGAACGCTGATGAAACTACGCTGCGTGTCCTGAAAATACAGGGAAAGCCTGTGAAAAAGCTGGGACAGATGTGGGTGGTCTGCACAGGAGCGTCAGCAAAGCTTCTGATCGCTATCTACACGTATCGGGACAACCGTTCAAAAGTGACCGCAGAGGAACTTCTCGGCAGTTATGACGGTATCGTGCAGACCGATGGGTTTCAGTCCTATGGTTCGGGAGAATATCTGCACGCAGGCTGCTGGTCGCACGCTCGCCGCAAGTTTGTGGACAGCATACCTGAAAATGATAAAAACAGCAAAGCGGTAAAAGCTGTCGGGATCATCGACAGAGCATTTGCCTTGGAGCGTGAAGCAAGAAAAGCAAACGTCTCGCCGGAAAAGATATTGGAGATGCGGCAGAAAGAGGTAAGACCGATCATAGAAGAATTCTACAACTTCATCGGAACGCTCAGACCGAGTAAAGGTTCACACCTTGGCGCGGCGGTCACCTATGCCCTGAATCAGAAAGACAAGCTTCTTCTGTTTTTAGATCATCCCGAAGTGGAAATGACAAATAATCTTGCAGAACGCACCGTTAAGCCTTTTGTGATCGACCGTAAGAATTTTCTCTTTTCTGCGACGGATAAGGGTGCAGATGCGAGCGCTCTCTTCATGAGCGTGATCGAAACAGCCAAGCGAAACGGACTGAATGTGTTTGGTTATCTCTCCTATCTGATGCTGGTTCTTCCTTCGTGGGGCAAAACACCTTCGGAAGAACAGCTTGACAGCATCATGCCGTGGAGTGCTGCACTGCCTGAAACCTGCCACAGAACATATCATCAAATCATCGAAAACGAGGCTGAGGTTAAGTGACAGCTTCTCATCCACAGTATTTCATAGTAACTGACAGTATTTCACCGCACAGTAATTCACAGCAGCTCACAGTAATTCATTGTGATGAACCGAATACGGGATTTGAGCCGAGGTTGATCTCGGCTCATTTTTTGCCCGCTGCTCTGGTTGGCGGTTACGGAATAAAAATGAAGTACACACCAAATCCTATGCAAACAAATGATATCACGCTTTCAGATGACCTTGTAGCCCTTACTGAGTTGATAGCAGCCAATGTCCACGATGTGTGGGCAGTTGGGCGCATTAAAGAAGGATGGACTTATGGAGAAGTTAAGGATACTGAAAAGAAAACCACTCCTTGCCTTGTACCGTATGATGAACTACCAGAATCTGAAAAAGAGTACGATCGTAATACTGCTATAGAAACGCTCAAGCTGATTACCAAGTTGGGCTATAAGATTACTAGAAAAGATATAGAAACTTGATTTGTAATATAAAGTAAAGAAAAGTCAACCACTTAAATTGCGGTTGACTTTTATGTTATTCAATTCCTTGCTTACTCCTGCTCTTAGCCTTGTCCTTCGGCGTTTTCGGCTTTTTAGCGAGCCTTGCGGCATCACGTTTCATCTTAGCTCGTTCAAAGTAGCAAGTCTTTTCACGCTTCGGAGCGTTCTTCTTCGCTTCGATAGCCGCCTGATTCAGCTCATCAGTCACGACTTTCAGCCTTTGCTCCTTAGTATCAAGCTCCTCCTGCTGAGGGAACGGCTCTGCTACGATCTTCTGTGCTTCTGCGTGGTCAAGCCTGAGCTTCGCAAGGTTATCCTGTGTCCTTTCGATTCTGCCGTCGATGTTGTAGAGGGCAGCTTCAAGACGGTTCAGGTTATGGGCAAAGCTCTCGATCAGCTTCGTGGTATGTGAAGTAGCACCTTGCAGACAAGCGGACATACCGCCGCCCATCATATTGCTGTTTACCGTCACGCTCAGGTCAAAGCCCTGGAACGAGCCGACCTTAACAGGAGTATCCGCATACTTGATAGCAAGCACCGCATCTTCCAAAGCCTTAGCTGCTTCTTTTCTGTCGGTGTACTCAGTCTCACCAATGGTGATTTTGAATACGGGCAGTTTTCGCTCAGGATCGATCGGGAGCTTGCGGAGTGCTTCACGGTCTGTATGGAGATCAGCAAGAATAGCTGTAAGTTTCTGCTCCTGTTCGGGGAAACGAGCGATCTTGTCCTCCATTTCAAATACTGTGTTGCGGTGTTCCGCAGCCAGTATCCTCAGTTCCTTCACTTCATTTTCAAGCATCAACTTCTCTTTGATACGGTCATCGCCAGTACAAAGTGCCTTGATCTCGGAATAAGTGAGTGCCTGCTGGTCTACATCTTCGCACTTTCTCGCGGGAGTCTTACTCGTCATGATCTGAGAGATAAACCTCTGCTTGTTCTCCAATGTCTGGTAGGAATAAGCGTCGAACGTGCCTTTGGTGACATAACGGAAGATCTGAACATTCTTGTTTTCATTGCCTTGTCTGATGATACGTCCGGCGCGCTGTTCAAGGTCGGCAGGTCGCCACGGAATATCGAGGTCATGGACTGCAATAAGCCGTTTCTGTACGTTAGTACCTGTACCCATTTTTGCAGTTGAACCGAGCAAGACACGGATCTCTCCGCTGCGGACTTTATCAAAGAGGTCAGCTTTCTGCTGTTCGGTTTTCGCATCGTGGATATATGCGATCTCCTCCGCAGGGATACCCCTTGCGATCAGTTTGTCACGAATATCGTCATACACGCAGAAGTCGCATTCTTCTTCAAGAGATTCGACCTCAGCAATAGACTTCTTATCCTTAGCATCATCGGCATCTTCGCCCTCGACCGCTGCTTCTGCTGCCTTGTGTGGAACACCCAAATCACAGAAGATGATCTGCGTAAGCCTGTCCTCAGCCGTTTCAGCGTGGATACGGGCTACGTTCTCAACGCACCTGTTCAGCTTCGTATCAGGGTTATCCTCAAAGGACGGATCAATCAGTCTCGGATCAAGACCGAGCTTTCTTCCGTCCGACGTAATTTTGAGCATATTGTCGATCGTAGGATCAACATTTCCTGCATTGATAGCGTCAGCTCTGTCGGCAAGCTCCTGAACAAGTTCCCGCTGAAAGGGAGTAGCTTCGACCTGGACCACCTGATAATCACAATCAGGTACATCGAGTTTCAGCGTATCCGCAGTACGAATGTCAGCGACCTGCTTGAACATACTCATCAATTCGGGCAGACCTGTATAGTTTGCGATACGGGTGCGCTCCTTGAAGCCATTGCCCGCAGGCTTTAGCTCCCAATCGGTTTTCTGGTCGCCAAAGACCGCAACCCAGTTGTCGAAGTGCTGTAAGCCGTGATCACGCAGGAAGTCATACTCCAAGTAACGCATCATAGTGTGCAATTCCGTGATAGAATTGCTCAGAGGTGTGCCAGTTGCAAAGATAACGCCCTTGCCGCCAGTCTTTTCATCGAGGTATCTGCATTTGAGGAAAAGATCGAGTGCTTTCTGTGAAGCCGAATTGGAAATTCCGGCTACATTCTGCAATTTTGTGGCGACGAACAGGTTTTTGAACTCGTGGGCTTCATCGACGAACAGACGGTCGATACCGAGCTGTTCAAAGGTCAGAGTATCGTCCTGATTAGCCTTTTCGAGCTTATCAAGCTGCTTTTGCAGACTTTTACGGGTACGCTCCATAGCCTTGATCTGAAACTTAGAGCCTTCGCTCTTTTTAAGCTCCTCGATACCACGAAGAATATCATCGATCTGGCTCTGGATCGTCATGACCTGTCTCTCCTTAGAAACAGGAATCTTACCGAGCTGAGAGTGACCGATGATAACCGCATCATAGTTGCCAGTAGCGATCTTAGCAAATAACTGCTGTCGGTTCTCTTTCTTGAAGTCCTTTTTTGTCGCAACAAGAATGTTAGCACCTGGATAGAGCTTCTGAAAATCGTCACCAATCTGCTCTGTCAGATGATTCGGAACGGCAAAAAGCGATTTTGTGCAAAGACCGAGCCTTTTTGATTCCATCGCTGTTGCGATCATTTCAAAGGTCTTGCCTGCACCAACACAGTGAGCAAACAGCGTATTACCGCCAAACATAGCGTGAGCGATCGCATTTTTCTGATGATCGTGCAGATGAATGTCCGCAGTCATCATCGGGAAAGAAAGAGCCGAGCCGTCAAACTCACGGGGACGGATACTGTTGAACAGCTCATTGTAACGCTCCACAATAGCTTCACGGCGGGCAGAATCTTTGAAGATCCACGCCTTGAAAGCCTTGCGAATATCGTCAGCCTTACGCTGTACCACACGAGTAGCATCAATATCGACCACACGCTTTTCCTTTGTATCGCCCAAGCCGTCAGGCACTTCGATAGTCTTATAGACCTTCGGCTCTTGCAAGTTCAGAAGATGCTCAAAGATGTCATAAGCGTTCATTTTGTGAGTGCCATACTTCTGAGTAGCAAGCACCGACCTGTCGGAAGATTTGTTGCTGACATGGAAAGAATTAGCGTGTACGGAGTATTCCACTCCCACGATAGCAGACTTGTTCCAACGGGCGGACGGACTGTCACTCCGCTGATATGCCGGAGTCTGCAACAGCTCATACATGAACTGCTCATAGTATTTCGGATCAAGCCAAGCGGCACCGAGCTTAATGTCAATATCTCCGGCTTTAAGCGGTTCGGGCATAGCCTGTTTCAGTGCTGATACATTGATATTGAAGTCGGGATCATATTCAGCGATCTCCTCAGCTTCACGGAGCTTCTTGCGAATATCGCCGGATAGATACTCACTCGCCGTCTGATACTCATTCTCCGTATGGGGAATCTTGAAGATATTGCCCGTCAGGTCGTGCTTCAGCTCGTCCTCGGTCATACCCGTCAGACTGCTCATGTACTCAAAGTCAACCCGTGCTTTTTCTGCAATGGAGAGCGTGAGTGATTCAAGTGCCGTGTCAACGTGTTCCACAGCCTTCGGCGGCACGATAGTCCGCTTTGTGAAAATATCGGACTTTTCAAGGAGCTTAGTCTTATCATAGCTCTTTTCCAGTCCTGCGACAAGATTATACGAAACATCTTCCGCAAAGTAACGCTTGTTGGTCTGAGAGTGGATAAGCCCGAACTTCTTATAAAAATCATCGTATGCCACATTCAACTTTGCCTGCAAATCCTTAATAACGCTGTCAGGCTTGTCAAGTTCCATTGCTTCGATCAGCTCACGGGTGAGATCACGAAGCTCAATAAATGCCTTGAAACGCTTGTGCTGTGCAGTACCCTTGTCAAAACGGAACTCACAGGCAGCATTATTTTTCTTGAAGAAGACCTGATCGTCAGAAAGGAAAAAGCTGTAATTACGCAGTTTCGACGGAATCTGCACCTGCACACCGTCAGCCGTTTTCGCATACACATCTCTGCCACGCTCATGACTGATCTCCGCAGACAGCTTTCCGACCGCTTCATGGAGCGCCGATCTCAGGTCAAAACCGTCCTCAGCGACAACCATAGTACCGCTGCCGTAGAGCTTGTTGCCCTCGACCACTGTACCAAGCACCATATCAGGGTGCTGTTCAAAGTATTTGTTGATCGGCAGACCGTCAGCCGTTTCACCGATATGAACCCAATCGGGAATATCGGACATTTCGGCAAGTGACTTGCCTTCATGCTTTTTCAGGAAGATAATATCCGTTGTGACCTCTGTTCCGGCGTTATCCTTAAAAGCTCCGTTCTTGCCACCCGGCAGACGGATAGCACCGATGAAGTCAGCCTTATCAGCCAACAACTGGCGAGTGCTTTCGTCACGCTTGTCGAGTGTGCCTGCCGAGGTCACGAATGCCATAATTCCGCCGTTTTTCAGCTTGTCGAGTGCTTCTGCAAAGAAGAAATCGTGCAGTTTCGTGGTATCGTGGACGGTATCACGGAAACCAAGCTCACCGAACGGAACATTGCCGACAGCCACATCAAAGCAGCCGTTCTGAAAACGGTTCTGCTCAAAACCCTGAATTGCAATATCCGCATCGGGATAGAGAGCCTGAGCAATCCTGCCGGACAGCGAGTCGATCTCCACGCCGTAGAGCTGAGAGTGCGACTGCATTTCTTCGGGCATTCTGCCGAAAAAGTTGCCGATACCTATTGCAGGCTCTAAGACAGCACCGCCGTCAAATCCGAAATTGCCAAGAGCTTCATAGATGCCGTCGATAACCGTAGGAGAAGTATAGAAAGCATCATTGACCGTTGAACGAGCCTGAGCGTACTCCTGCGGAGTCAGCAGCTCGGAAAGCTCCTTATACTCTGCGGCCCACTTCGGATCGTCCTTATCAAAAGCCTTTGCCAAAGCTCCCCAGCCGACATATTTCGACAGGGTTTCCTTTTCCTCAGCGGTCGCAGGACGCTTCTCCCGTTCAAGTGTTTTCAGCGTTTTAATAGCGTCAACATTGGCACGGAATTTCGCCTTTGCGCCGCCTTCACCGAGAGCATCATCGGTAATGGTGAAGTTTTCGCCCTTATCGGGTGCAGTTACTTCCGTTTCAGTAACATCGACTTCATCAGCAACAAGTGTGACCTCCGGCTCTTTCTCAGCCTGAACAATCTGCTCACGCTCCAAGCTGTCAATGAAATGAAAGCTCATGAGCATATCGCCGTTATCAAGCCGTGAAGTCAGTTCATCGCCGTCAAACGTCCAGTTCTTCGCACGGTCAAACTCCATGTGGAGGTCTTTGCCTGTAGGTTCGCCGTTTTCATCGAGCTTTCGGGAAGTAAAATCAACGGTGCTTACGCCTGTTACGATACGGCGTTCTCCGATGCACTCAGGACGGAGATGGTCTGTGATTTCAAACATCATTCCTGGTTTGATCGCCTTTTTGAGCTGAGACAGGTTCTTGATCGTAGGAATTTCGGGCTTTTCTGCTTCGAGAGCGACCGCAGAATTATCGGGTGTGCCCTCAGCCTTTTCAGGCTTCACGGGTGCAGACTGCTCCTTTTCAGGTTCAGCCTTGCCGATATACTCATACATACCGCTGTTCAGGAGCTTATCGTATGAGATATTCTCCGTCACAGCGAAACCGCTGCTTTCACGCTGAATGGTGCAATCGTCCGAATAGAACGGGAGCGCTCCAGTCAGCGAAATAACCTCAGAAACCTCGCCAGTAATCTTGTGACGAAATCGGTCACCGACTTCCACGATCTTGTGGCTCTGCTCCTCAGCCTTTTCCGCTTTGAGTGCAGCCCTCTCAGCTTTCTGTTCAGCAGAAAGGTAGGTATCGTCCCTGAGCCGTGATTCTGTCATTGTTGCGACATTGTACCACGAATGACGGAACTTTTCGCCGTTCTCAAAGCTGAATGTGATACCCTGAGAATTATAGTCAACGAGTGAGATCTTACCCTCACCGCTGTGTCCGCCTGTTCCGTATTCCTTTTTCAAAAAATCGGCAAGCCGCTGAATTGTCGGGTGCTGTTCCTCATAGAAGTCCTGCACACGGAGCTTGCCGTGAACAAAGCCAGTTCCACGGTCGATCTCTGCGGCAAGTGCTTCATAGACCTGAACACCGTCCACCACCGGATCTTTGGCAAATTCAGACTTTGGCTTTTCAGGTGCGGGCTTTGAAGCGGTCAGCGGTTCAGGATCACCGAAAAGAGAGAGCTGTTCGCCCTGTGCTTCGGGCATTTCCCAAAACGGAACATCAGCATTTTCATTACGCTGAATCTCGTCAATGACAGCCGTATCGGTGAAAAGGGGCTTGTCAATATCCGCAGTCTCCTGTTCAGGAGTTGCCACCGCAGGAGCATCATCGACCGCCATAACACCCAGCTCATAGGCAAGCGTGTCAAGCTCTGCCGTGTGGTCTGCATAAGTGTCAATGGAAATGATACCCTCAGCATTGTCCACGATAACCGTAGCACCGAGAGAAAGTGCCTTGTCCTTGATCTCGTCAAGGCTCTCGGCATCGCCCTTGTATTTCAGAGTGACCGCAGGAACATCATCGGCAGGAGAAGAAATATCTGCTGCATCGGCGGCATCGCTCATAAGCTCTACCGTCTGTTCGTCCTTACCAGTGTGACGCTCGATCACTTCATCGGGTACAGATACAAGATCGCTGAAATCAAGATCAGTCAGACCATTCTCGATCATATCCTCGATACTATCAAACTGCTCTGTATCGAATACCTCACCGTCAAATTCGTGAGTGATCTTGAAGTCAACAAGGTCAGCCGTTACCTGAATAGGCAGCTCATCGTCTGTCAGCGTAGTAAACGCAAGACCTACACTATGCAGATCGGAGAAATCCGCTTCTTCACGGTACTCAGCTTCACAGAAATCGTTGATAAGCCACTTTGCCTTGTCAAGCGGAGTTTCAAATGTACGCTGAAAGTCCATGATCTCCACAGGCTTGTCAGGATTATGCTCAATCATAGCTGTGCGCAGGAGTGCAGGAAATGTTGTCAGCTCACGGTAAGGCTCGATCTCCATTTTGTCGCCACGGTTATAGATACCGCAGACGGGATCGCCGCCATAAAACAGTTCACCGACCTTTTCGCCGTCAGCGATAGCCAGTTTCCATGTGCCACGCTCCGTTTCCGCAGATTCGCAGTCTGTTCCGAAGAACTTGTCAACGACCTGCTGTAAGGTCTGGAGCTTTTCCGCTTCACGCTTCGGAGGATTCAGTTCAAATGCCTGTTCGATCAGAACGGTATATCCTGCTTCACGAAGCTTTGCGGAGTATTCGTCCTTGACATGATCGGGGAAACCGACCATAGGCTGACCGTTTTTTGATGTCATATGCAGTTCGAGAACTTCCGCACCGATCTCCGCATTTTTGCCGTACATCTCGTAAAAGTCACCGACTTTTCGCAGAGAGACTGGTCCTTTGTCCTCCGGCTCTGTCTTTTCCGCAGCTTGACCGTCCTTAGACAGAATCTCAAAGCCCTTTTCCTCCATATCCTGCTGCCAGCCGTCATAGGCAAGCACATCGGAAGTGCCGAGCAGAATACCGCCGTAATCGGGTGCATCAAGGTCTTTCATCTTGATACGGTCAGGACTAATTTCCTCAATCTCACGGCGAGCGCCGTCATACATGATAATATCACCGACAGCAAGATCGGCAACAGACGGCACAGACTTCTCCTGTGTCCTTTCTTTTTCAAGGAAAAATTCAGGCATTTCGGTAAAGCCGAAGCTGTCGCAATAATATGCCGTGTCCTTATCGTCCATTGAAATGACGATAACATCGGAAACCGAAAGGGAGTGACCTGAGAAGTCCGCAGGCTGATTGGTGTTGAACTGAGTGAAAATGCCTTCAAGAGTTGCATTTCCTCTGAACTCACCGACTAAGCCCTCATATACAAGCTCATAATCGTCCCTATTGAGCTGTACGCCCTCTGCTTTCAGCCTGTCAAGCCCCTCAAAGCGGACACCGTGATACTTCTCACCGCCGGGGAGTTGATAGATCTGGAACTTACCCTGTTCCTTTTCCACATCATCATAGGTGCGGATCGGGTACTGTGCCTTGAAATCGTCGAAGATACGCTGTTCCTCAGCGGTCAGCTCAGAATATGCTTCAAGGAAAGGAACGAAAATGTCAAGCATTCTCTGCGCCCTTTCCTTATATTCCGGCTGATTGAACGGGTGCTGCGTATAGCCGAGGATACCCTCATTATATGTGCGGATATGGTCGATCAGCGAACCGCCACCCGTGCCTTTGCCATCGCCAATATCAAAGCGGCCGTCATAGTTGAACTCCTCACCGTTGATAACAGCGGTAATACTGAAATCGGTCTTTTTATACCAGCCTGCTTTCAGCTCAGGGATATTACGCTCCGAGTGCTGCTTCTCATCGAGGTATTCAAGGACAGCATTGCCGAGAGCAAAACTGCAATCAGGGTGTGCAAGTGCAAAATCGTGAACGATGTCGCTCTCGCTAACCCATTCATCGCCCTTATCCTTGCCAAAATGGAAGGACAGGCTATCCGGCTGCTTTTCGGGCTTTTCAGCTTCAAAGGTCACATCGTACTTGTGCTTTGCGATACAAGCAAAGGCTTTTTCGGTCTGGTCCTCGTCACCGAGAACATCAAACAGAGCCTTTTTGATACGGTTGAGCTTCGGGATATTATCGCCGTTTTCCCAACCGTGGAGTGCGGCACCGTCAAATGCAGAGATAAGCTCCTTTACCGTATCATCGGAAATATCGGGAATATCGTCCTTGATAAAATCAAGCACCGCCCAATATGCCAAGTCCTCATATTCCTCATGGATACGGTCGATGAAAGCCTGTCCGATCTCCTCAAAGGAGACAAAGCGCTCCATACCGCCGAAACTGCACTTGAAGCCGTCCTCAGTCCTCTCCAGATGCAGAGAGTGGCGGAGGTTTTCAGCATAATAATAGGTGCGGTCGGTCATTTCACCCTGTTCAAAAACGAACTCAATATCCGCAGAATTGCCGCCTTCTAAAAGACCGAGTGCAAGCTCCTTGCGAATATCCTCACCGTCATGAAAACGACGGGCAAGGTCATAGAATGCAGGCTCGCTCAGATGATAGCCGAAAGCCGCCTTATCGCTGGGCTTGTGCTTTTCAAGATAACCACGCTCAAACAGCGGATAAGCCATATCCTCCCATTCATCAGAAGAAAGAGTACGCTCCGCAAGGAACTTCGCAAGGTCAGCCTTCGGGAACAGCACTTCTTCCTCAGTGGGAACTCTGTTTGCGTTCTCACGGTCAATAACCGCCTGCTTATGGGCAGTCAGGAAGTCCGCAACATCGGATTCCTGCAAAGCATTATGGAGAATTTCATCGTATGCCTGAATGTCCTCAGCCGTGAAAGTCTCGTCAATGCTGTCGATCTGTCCTCTCGTCACATCACCGACAAACATAGCCGTAATTGCGGCTCTCTGCTCATCGGAGAAATCGTGCAGAGAAAAGAAGTCCGAAAGCTCGATACTGCGGTCAAAGCTGGACTTCGCTTCAAGCATATCGGTCAGCTTGCTGTTTTCGCCGTAGCGTTCAGCCGGAGCCTGAGCGATATATGCGTTCACAAGCGAGAGCATCTCGCCAAACTGTGCTTCATCGTATCTGCTGTCAAAGAAATCAGCAAGATCAAGCTGCATATCCTCGACAGCAAGGCGGTGGACTACGGGCGAAAGAGCGATATTCTGCTCCATCGGCAAACCGAGGTCAGCCATTTTGCGGAGCATATTTGTCTCACGGACAGCGTTTTCAAGCGCACGGTGAAATGCAGGAGCGTTCTCCTTATCCACCGCAAATGCGACCTTTCCGTCACGGACAACAGCGTGATAGCTCACACTTGTTTCAAGGAAAGGCTTGACCTCCTTGAACTGTTCAGGTGTGAGCTTTGACATATAATAATGGGTATCACGGTTCGCACGATAGTCACGGTTGCCGACTTCCTGCGCCTTATCGGGACTTGCAAACTGCTTACGCATATTTATAACAGAGTCCCTGATATTGCGGACAGCAAAGAGGTCAGCGTGAGAAACCGTCAGCGTACCCTTGCCGGACGGATACACTCTGCCCGAAAACTGCATACCACGCTTCGCCATGATCTCAGCCATTTTCAGCACAAGGTCACGATCTGCCGAAAGATACTCTTTCTGCGGGATATAGCGATACTCCGCAGAACCGAAGATGTTTTTTTCGGGCGGAGAGTATGGTCTGTTGGATTTGGTGGGAACAAGGTCGGGAGTGCCTGCGATACGCTTGAACCACTCCACATCTTTGTCATTGATCGCCATAATGACGGAATTATCACGGGCATAGGCATAATAGTTGATGCCCGATCTGTCAAGCTGTTCCTGCAATCTTGCAAAATCAGCAGCCTGAATCGTCACAAGGCTCTTGTCTCTGTTATCTGTCGCCTTGTGCCACATTTCATTGCCGTATCTTTGCATATCTGTCTGCTGAACCTCCTTTTTCTCAGTCTCATGTTCTACTGCTTTTGGGATACCACGAAGCATATCATTCCAGTCTTTATATGTATCGGGAGTGATAACACGCTTCATGTCGGGATACTGCTCCTGCAAACGCTGGGCAAAATCATTGCCTGCGGTATCATTGTCGGAGCATAACAATACATTCTCAGGAGAGATATTGTGCCTGAGCATTGTATCAAGCACGATATTCGGCTTCACGCCCATCATGGAAACGAGCCTGCAATCGGTCAGCTCTTTATCGTGCATTTGCAGATAGGAGAGCATATCAATAGCCGACTCAAAGAAAAAAGCCTTTTCTCCTGTGCCACGGACTACTTCAAAGCCGTGTCCTGCTGCCGAGCCTGTTGCAATTCCTTTGAATTTGTGTTCTGTTGATGTGCCGACCTTTTCAGCACCGATCACTTTGCCCTGATCGTCATAGTATTTGAAAAGCACATTGCCTGTCTTTTCTTCCTGGGCGATACTTCCACCACGGACAAGAGCCGATACCATATCATAGTCAAGCCCTCTTATTTTGCACAGGTACGCAAACACACGCCTTGCATTGTCAGCTTCGGCAAGGGAAAGCTCCCTTGCCGTTACTGTTTTCGGCTTCTGTTCGTATGTGCGGGACGGAGTATAAGTGCGGTCGATGTGTTCGCCCGTGAGAGCTTCGACCGCATCAACGAAAGACATTCCCATGTATTCACGCAGGAATCCGATGTTATCGCCGCCCTTGTCCTCGCTGAACCTGAACCAAGCACCACGCTCACCTGGACCGTTATCCTTGATGTGCAGGCTATCGTGATCCTTCCACACATACTCTCTGCCGACTTTTTTCAGGTCAAAGCCGTGAGCCATGAGGAACTGAGGAAGATTGACAAATGCCGCCCTTTCTTTCTGTTCATCTGTTACACGCATTTATTCAAGCCCCTGATTCTTTCTCTTTTTGGGTGTCTGTTCTCTCTGCTGAGACTTCTGCTGTCCTCGACCACTGATACGCTGTGCGTCACGCTGCATTCTGCCACGGGAGAAGAAAGCTCTCTGCGAGTCCTTCTTTGCGACTGTGACAGCGGACTTCTCACCGCCGAACACCGCAGAGTGTTCCACGCCCTTTGCGGTCAGCTCTGCCGACTTCTTCCGAGCCTGCCCCTCGTCCATACGCTGCGTAAAACGCTCCTGCTTCGGGAGTGCCTTGAAAAAGTCGGGATTGACATACTCCACGGCTCTTTCGCCCTTGACAGCACTCTCGATCTGCTTATATGCCTGAGCATTCGCCTTAGAGACTGTGACTGCCACCGTGTCATTCTTGCGGACTACCGCAGAATACGGGATATTCTGCTTTTGCAGCTCTGCCACGATCTTCCGTGCTGTGCCGATAGGCTCAACACGAGTGTGCTTTTCGTCCTTGCCGAGCGATGCATAGTATTCGGGATTGATCGTCTGATACTTGCCCTTTTCGCCCTTACCGCCGTTTTCCTTTGCGGCTTCTGTATGGGCGATCTTGCCGATAGAAGCGTACATCACATCATTCAGGGCAGGAACATCAGCTTTAGAAACAGTAATGCCGACCTTATCCTCGCCCTTAGTAGCAACGGAATATGCCACGCCTGCGGCAGTCAATGCGGACATGACCTCGACCGCCTGAACCTCCGTCATAGTCTCCACATGACGATCACCACGGGGCAACTCCTTGTAATAATCGGGGTTGACCTTGAAACCGCCGTCATCGGTGAGGACTGCATCGCCGTTATCCACCATAGTCATGAGCCATGACTCGACCTCGATCTCATCGGCGCTGTCAAGCAGTTCAAGCTGTTTCCGCATCTTTTCAAGCTCCGAAGTCGCATTCTCCCTCATCTCCTGGGGAACAAAGGGATTTTCCGCAAGGCTCTCCATATTCTTGATACCCTCACGAAGTTCAGCTCTTGCCTTGTCGATGTCCTCCTTGCTGCCGTTGTTGATGATACCGTCGATCATGTTATAATCATCTTCCATCTGCATTTCCGCACTTGCAAGCGGCTGGTCAACGAGCTTGTCAGCGATCGAAGCGACCTGTGATCTGTCAAGCGTTTCGACCTCCTGCGCCGCCTGCACAGCACCCTCAGCAAGAGAAGGCATATCCATAGTGCCGTTCTGCACCATTTCACCGAGCTTGTCGCCTGTGAGAACCATAGAAGCATCGAGCTGGTCATTGGTCTGCTTCTCGTAGTGGGTTTCGGGACGGGCGAGCTTCATGATCTTGCTTTCCAGTGCGCCGATACGCTCATTCACGCCCTTGAGCTGTTCACCGAGTTTGAGCTTGTCAACGGCACTCGTTTCAGGAGCGTTATAAGTGTCAAGAATATCCTGCCTTTTCGCTTCAAGCGTTGCTTTCTTGTCGCTCAGGCAGTCCACGGTCGAGCTGTTCAGCCTTGTCATAGCATCTGCAAATGCTTCACGGCGCTCCTTGTTGAAGTGAATACCGAAACTCCTGATCGTGTCATTGAGTGCGATCACACGGTTCAGCTTGTGTTCGATACGGTCACGCTTTGCGGTCAGGGTGTCGATCTTCTTCCAACCCTGATCTATCTTTTCCTGCCGCTTCGGGATCTTGACCTCACGGATAGCCTGAATACGCTTCTCGTTATTTGCGATGAGAGTGCGGATACCCGGCAGATTGCCGATAGTCGCTTTCAGCATACGGTTCGTATCTTCGAGCTTGTCAGCCTTTGCGGAGAGTGCTTCGATCTTCGCCTTGTTGCGGTCGATCTTGTCCGTCTGATTGGCGATCTTCTCGTCAAGGGAGTCGATACGGCTCTGATGATGCTCCGCCTTTGCGTTCAGAAAAGGAAGAAGTTTGCCCGACTTCTGAGCGCCGGACTCTTCCTGCTGCTGTTCCTGCGCCTGCGCCTGTTTTCTTCTAATTTCCTCCTCCGCATCGACCGCAGGCTGGTCGGCGGTTCTCTTATCGTCATTATCTTGTACGGGCATAGGCTACCTCACTTTCTCTTTCTCACGATGATGATAACCGCTGCGGTCACAGCCGTAACAACGGCACTTCCGATGATGATAAACTTCTTCATGGTCTGTTCTTCCTTTCTCTTTCTTCTGTCTGTGTGGCTCGCTCCTGTTCGTCACGCTGTCTGCGTCGGGCGATCTCAGCCAGATGTTTATGGGCTTCTCTTGTAAAGTGGTCATTGGCATGACGGCGCTGGTAAGCATCATAAAGCTCCGTGAATGAACGAACTTTATCCGCCGTCTGCACAGGTTCGGCAGGAGTTTTCTCCTGTTGCTTCTTGCGTTCATACTCCGAAATATCCGAGAGCGTTCTGCCGTTGACTGTGATGATACGGTCAAGCTCGCGCTGAATCGTTGCATCGTCACACAGCCAAAAGTCCGTGTATGTCTTGCAGAGCAATAGCTGAACTTCATTGGGACGGGACTGCAAGAAACTTACTGTTGTATTCAGAAGCTCCGCAACTTCACCGAGCAGTCGATAATAGCCGTCAGGCACTCCGTAAACTTGCAGCTCACGGAGCAATGCTTCATAGTCGCCGGACTGTGCCTTTGCGATGATCTCCTCGACCTGTTCCTTGTAGCTGCCGTCATAGGTCAGCACCATTTCGGCATCGCCAAATCGGGCAGAAAAAGGAATATTGCTCTTGTCGAGTGCCACCACGATAGCCTGAGCCTTGTCCGTTTCAATGCTGATAAACTCACGGTTTTTGATAGTGGAAACTTCGATACCGCCGATATACGGGAAATCTGTCACGGTGCGATCATCTCCCTGATGTTGTCGATAAGCTCCATATTCGTGCTGTCGGCATCGTACTCCATAGCATACGCACCGCAGATATTCTCCTGAATACGGCGAGGGAGCGACCTCAGCGCACGAACGGGAGTACCGATGAGCTTTGCCACATTCGGGAGGTCTGCGACCGCAAGAGCCTTGTTCACAAGGTCATAAAAACGGGCGGTCTGAGAGCTGTCCATCATGAACTCATAGACGATAGTCTGCTGAGTCTCATAGTCAAGGCTGCGGAGCGTTTCGGTGGTGATACCCGTGGACTTTGCGACTTCACTCAACTCAATATAGATTGAGCCTTTCTGCCACAGATTGTCGAGGGCTTCAAAGACAGCCTTTTTGTCCTCATCGTTTTTCACGGCGACCTGTTCAAAAACCGCTGTCATACTGTTTTTGATCTCATCGTCCATAGCTGAAACGCTGTCCTCGGAGACACCGAGGATCTTTGCGACTTCCGTAAGCTGGTTATTGTTCATAAAGATTATCCTTTCTGCTTTAAGCCAAATAATTGACTTTTCAGCGGTAGTTTGATATAATAAAGTAGTTAAGAGCGTCCTTCCGATTATTCAGAATTTGCAAAGGTGATATTCTATGAGCATACGTTCCAAAGGTAGACGTAAAATAATTGTCGATAGTCAAACATATTTATGGTATGTTGCTTTAGACGATGAATCTCCGTACAATATTCTGAATATAGTATCAGATGATAAATCCTATATTCTGGCTTGTCCGCTTCAAACTGAGAAGGAATATATAATAAGCAAAGGCAGAATGTTTCAGGCGAAAAAAACAAATGGACGATGGAACAGATATTTTCTTCCGTTTCATATTCCGGAAATCATCACTCCGAAATTCGTTGAACAGTTGATTCTTTGGTCAACAAAAAATACAGATGCTATTCCAATTAATGGTGATGTTCCTGTGTAGCATTATTCTGCTTTATATAGCTATCACCAAACAGCAAGGACACCCTTGCTGTTTTTATATACCCCTCTCCGTTTTCCACTGATAATACATCTTCCCATTGTACGGATTCTCCACGAGCTCAGGGCGCACAATGGTCTTTTTGCCCTTAGATGTATAGGAAGTCGATTTACCGTTCAGTAGTCCCTTGACCTGGGTATCGGAAAGCTCCACACCGTACACCTTTGCGATATTCATACCGCACTTGCCCTTGCAGTAGAAGCCAAACTTACCCTTGACTACATCTGCACCGCACTTCGGGCATTTCCCGATAGGCTCATTACTGCCGTCAGAAAGTGAAACAGACTTATCCACTGAGCCATATTTACCGCACATTTCAGTGATGAACTGCGTAATGCCCGACATAAAGACTGCTTCGGGCAGACTGCCGTGTTCGATCTGCTGTAACTTCGATTCCCATTCAGCGGTCAGCTTTGCAGACTTGACTTCATCGGGAACGACCGTCACAAGCTCCTTGCCCTTATCCGTTGCCCTGAGCTGTTTGCCGACACGCTCCACATAGCCATTCTTTACAAGTGCTTCGATCGTAGCGGCCCTTGTGGCAGGAGTGCCGAGTCCCTTTTTCTCCGTGTCCTCGTCATAGTTCTCATTTCCGGCTCTCTCCATAGCGGAGAGAAGTGTGTCCTCGGTATAGGGCTTCGGAGGAGAAGTGAAGTGTTCGCCCTTGCTTGCAGCAACCGTGAAAGTCTGTCCCTCAGATACCGCAGGCAGAGCCTTTTCCTCATTCTTCTTGTCGGTCTGCTTTTCATAGGCTTTCCAACCCATTTCAAGCACCGTGCGGCCTGCTGCCGTGAACTTCGTACCGTTGCAGATACCTGTGAACTGGACCGCTTCATACTTGTGCGCCGGAGCCGTTGCACAGATCAGCTTTGTTGCGATCAGCGTAAGGACATTCTTTTCACCCGACGGCAGAGAAGAAAGGTCAGCCGTAGCGATACCGCTTGTGGGGATAATTGCATGATGCCCCGATACCTTAGTATTGTTGATAACCTTAGAAATATCGGGAGTATGCGAAATGCCAAACCCGAAATTGGTATCACAGAGCTTTGCCACATCAAGTGCCGTCTGCGCCATATCATCGCTGAGATACTGGCTGTCAGTACGAGGATAAGTGACGAGCTTTCCCTCATAGAGCGACTGCGTATAGTCGAGTGTCTGCTGTGCCGTATAGCCGAAAGCCTTGTTTGCTTCTCTTTGAAGCGTGGTCAGGTCATAGAGCTTCGGAGCTTTATCGGTCTTGACCTCACGCTTGACCGAACTGATAGTGACCGTGTTGCCGTCACAGGCAGAAACAAGTGTATCAGCGGCATTTTCATCATCAATTCTCGCAGAAGAAAGAATAAAGTCTCCGCAGTTCAGGTCAACAGTAAAATACTTCTGCTTCACAAAGCCGTTTACCTCGGCATCACGCTGAACGATCATTGCAAGTGTCGGTGTCTGAACACGCCCGATGTTGAGCTTACCGCCGTAGCGAACGGAAAACAGCCGAGAACCGTTCATTCCCACAAGCCAGTCAGCCCTTGCACGGGCATAGCCTGCTGAAAACAGATTATCATATGCAGACATAGGCTTCATCGCTGTAAGAGCCTTGCGGATAGCTGATTCTTCAAGAGAAGAAACCCACAAACGCTTCACGTTTTTTTTGCAGTTCGCCATATTATAGACATAGCGGAAAATACATTCGCCCTCACGGTCAGCGTCTGTTGCACAGATGATCTCCGAAATATCGTCCCTGTTTATAAGGCTTTTCAGGAGATTGTACTGCGCCTTTGTGCTGTCCGTGACCTGAAACTGCCACTTGTCGGGTATCATAGGGAGCTGTGAAAAGCTCCACTTCCGGTCCCAGCCGTTGCCGTAGTCATTCGGATATTTCAGCCCGACAAGATGTCCGACACACCAAGAAACGATATAGCCGTTTCCCTCGGTGTAGCCTTTGTGTGCGGAAGAAGCTCCGACAACGGCGGATATGGCTCTTGAAACACTCGGCTTTTCGCCGATGATAAGAATCATGCTAAAACACGTCCTTTCGTAATAAATTTGTTATTGATTTTTCGGGGCAGATGTGATATAATAGTATTGAATAAGAATACTATATAAGAGGTGCATACCATTGGCTAAGATCAAACCAATACTTACGCCCGAAGAAGAACGTCAGCAAAACCTTGAACAGCTTGCCAAATATCGTCCTCTTGACGATGATTTCATGCGTGAGCTTTTCAGGAATAATCTTGAACTTGCTCAGTATGTGCTTCGTATTATCATCGGAAAGCCCGATCTGAAGCTCACCAAAGAAGAAACACAGTACGATCTACAGCATCTTTTTGGGGAACGCTCTATTTGCCTTGATGTATTTGGTGTTGATGATGAAAATCAGCAATATGACATTGAAGTGCAGAGGCAGGATAAGGGGGCATCTCCTCAAAGGGCAAGATACCATTCAAGTGCGATGGACGTTGATAATCTCAGGGAGAAACAGCAGTTTGAAAAGTTGCCCAACACTTATGTGATATTCATTACCGAAAATGATTTCTTCGGCAAAGGAAAAGCTGTTTATCCAATAGAGCGTATGAACCTTGCCACGGGTGAGCCGTTTAATGACGGAGAACATATTCTTTATATAAACGGCGCATACGAAAACAAGGACGATAACTCCGATCTTGCCAAGCTGATACATGATTTCAGGTGCAGTAAGGCAGACGAAATGTTATTATCACCGTTAGCAGACCGTACCAGATTTTTCAAAGAAACACCGGAAGGAGTGGATTATATGTGCAAGGCAATGGAAGAAAGAATTACCGAAGAAAAGCTCAGAATTGCCTATAATTTATTGCAGTTAGGCACAGTTTCTAAGGAAGATATTGCAAAAGCCACTAAACTTCCTATTGAAGCGATCAACGAGCTTGAAGAAGAAATGAAAAACGTTCCGGCATAACACATCTACCAAAGCACATTTCCCATCATGGGAAGTGTGCTTTTATTCTTCTAACAACAGCCTGTAATAGTCCTCTTTTGTAAGATTACAGTATGTCTTTTTGCTATTTTCCTCCTTGCGGATATATCCTGCTTTGAGAAACGCATCACAGACTTGGTTGACTTTCGTTGAGCCTGCATTGATCACATAGGTTAAATCAACCTTATAAAACGCTCTATGACGTATCATCCAAATCAGCAGCATTTCTATTTCACTTCGGGAAATACCACGAATTTTAATACTGCTCAAAGGAGCGTACTTCCTGACAGGAACTGTGACCGCTTTTACCGCAGTCTTTGGACTATCTTCCTGCGGTAAAGGCTTTTCCATTTCGGACGGTGCATCGTTCATCTCGTCGGGAGCATCATTATTGGTGGTAAGCCCCTTTCTGCTGTCAGAAGATGTGACAGCTTCTTTGACGGGAGCAAGACAGCCATCGTCTGGCTCATCAAACACCATCAGATGATGATCTTCATCATCGTCCTCGGAATGCTCGCCGTCACCGTCCTCAATGTCAGCCATAGCGTGAATCCTCTCGTTCATCTCACCGCTGCACTCACCGAGCTTGTAAGCAGCGTAGGCAACACCGCCGATCGCACCGAGTCCGATAATACCCTTGATGATCTTCTTTACGTTCATAATAGAAACCTCCAAATTTAGTATTCTACGGGTTCGCCGTAGTTGATCTTTTTAATACTTGTGATATTGGAACTCAGGTCAAGCCCGTTCCAATTATAGTAGCCCCAACTTCCGCTGAATGCCACGCAGGACGGAAGTGAATTATCATCATAAATAAACTCTATGATACACTTTCCGTTGCCTGCACCGCCAAACCAATGGTATTTACCCTCACCATCATCAGCATAACCTTTACTGTCGCAAATCTTGACGGTAAACTGTTGTCCTGCCTCGTTGGTGACGAGAAATCTGTCACCGCAATATCCGTACCATACGCCCATAGCACAGCAGTAATCTCCGTACTCATCACGCATTATTCCAGTGCCTGTAATAGTGTCCACAGAACAGCCTTGAATAGCGTCCCATGATGGTGACCTTGTAAGCCCAGAACTGCGTTCCCCACAGTAGCACGAATCCCAGCCTTCTTCATCGGGAAATTCGTAGATAACCTCTACCGTTTCCGTCTTTCCGTCAGCACTTGCGGAAACTGCGGAATATCCGTCCTTTTCATCATCTGAAAGAACAGGCTCGACCGTTACCGTGTACTCCGTACCCTCACGCAGACCTGTTATGTAGCAAAGCTCATTGGATTTGAACTCAAAATACATATTGTCCGCATAAGCGTAATCTTCATCATGAGCCGTGCAGCTCACAGTGTAGTCACGGTCAGTATCGCCATCCCAAGTGACTTTCAGGCAGGAAACAGATATTGTCGATACATTTAGGTTATCCGCTGTCAGCTCGATCGGTTCAGGTTCGGAAGATACTCCTGAAAACTCCATAATAAAGCCCATTACAAGGCTCAGTGCTTTCCTCTGAAATTCAGGATCGAACATCGTTATCACGCTCCTTTTCCGATTTCAGGAGCGTTGTAGTCAGCAGGTACGGCACTCCGATCAGAAGTGCAAGCACCGCTGTCACCACCAGTAACACAGGGATATACTCCGTCAGAGCCATATAGTCTATCACGTTTCTTCTCCTCTTTCTCTTTGGCTTTCATTTCCTTGACGAAAGCACGGTATTTCGCTGTATATTCATAGGACTTGCCAAAGATATTTACCGCTGCCTTGTAAAGATTCGGCTCATGTTCCTCGATGATTGCAAGCTCCTCATTGATATGTTTGCTGAATGGACAGCCTACACAGCCGGTTCGCCGTAACCCGTATTCCGTATAGCATCGGGAGTGCTGAACATCGAACATCTGCTCATAGTCTTTTTTATCGCCGTCCGTGTACCAAAATACCGGACGGAAGGTGTTGCACCCCTTAGACTTGCACTCAGAAAAACAAGTCTTGAAAGCTGCCGAACGGATACCGCCCTCAGCCTGTCGGATACCTGTTATATCCAAGTCTGCATCATGTTCCTTGACGATACGCTTTGCAGGCTTCTTTTTCGCATATTCACAGCACTTGTTGGATATGGGGAAATCCGGCGGATTCTGCATGATAAACTCTTTTAGGAAACGGTTGCGGTAAATTGAAAATCTGCTGATTTTCTGAACACCGTCCTCGTCAGAGTATCGCTCTCCGCACCACCATTGCAGAGCCGTCTTACACCGAGGGTATCTTTGCAACAGCACTTCAAGCGGTTCGTCCTCCCACTGAAATCCGTGAGCCTGCAAACGCATCATCTGTTCGGAAACATATTTCGACAGAAAAGGAACACCATACTGCTTCACACAGGTAGGGATAGGCTTATCGGGTTTGACACGCTCAATGGTAATGCCGTATTTCTGTTCAAGATAGTCTAAATGCTCCTTTGTAGCGGAGTATTCAAGCCCCGTATCTATCCAGAAATACTTGACCTTGCCGTCCTCATCGACCTTATGAATCAGGTCAAGGACAATATCGCTGTCAGAACCGCCGCTTATACTGCACACAGGATAATAAGACCGCATCAGTATGCGTTGTGCCTTGCACATACTTGTGTAAATGGTGTAGTTATTGTTATCGGCGCACTTGGTCAGGGCTTCATCAAGCATCGTGAAGCCCTCCCAAGATGTGTGTGATCACATCGACCGTCCACCCGTTGCCAATACACTTGTACCGCTGGGTATTGGAAATGCCTGCGGTATAGTTGTCGGGAAGAGTCTGCAAACGCTCCGCTTCAATGGGGGTGAGCTTGCGGATAACGTAGTCACCGTCAGGGAGATCAATCTTATACAGACCTGTTTTTGCACCCTGACCGCCGCCATTGGCTGAGAGCGTAACAGACTTGCCGACAACGGAGTAAATACGTTGTCCCTGTCCGCCCTTGCCATACTGTCCGATACGAACGGGAGAGCATACAAGCGAATCTTTCTGAACAGTGGTCAGGCAGTTGGACTTGCCGTCCTCACGCACTTCGATATGCTGTTCTGTCTTTTCGCCGTCAACATATCGTCCACGCTGGGCGGCTCCCATAGGCATAGCAACCGAAGTAGTACTGCCGTTGAAGCCTGAATTTTTGATGATCGTTGCTTCACCGTACTTATGATAGCCTGCCATGACGGTACGGGACTTGTCCGTACCCTGATATGTATTGTTCGGTATAGGTTCTGCGACCATAGTCCGCTGCTTACGTTCAAGGGTGTTATACAGCACAGCACCGTCATAAGAAGCGGTCATACAGTAGGACTTGTCCTGCCACGCAACACCGCTTTCAAGTACATCTTTCAGTAAAATGCCCTTATCTTCCGGGAAAGAAGTAAAAGGTATATTCGTCCAGTAACAGCGCTTTCTATTTTGTGCCGATACAAGTGCAGAGTTTATCATGATAGGTTCTACACCGAGAACCCTTGTGATCTCGTCCTTGATGTTCTGATGTACGGAATAGTTGTTTTCGTAGAGGAAATACTTACAGCCCGATTCCTCTAAGGCTCTCACATACTCCTTAAAGAGCCTGAATCCCTCACCGTTGCAGTCTACCTCTCTGTCCTTTTTGGCGATAGACCAATAGGTGCAGGGCGAACCGCCGAGCAAAAGGTCATATCCTTTGAACTGCGTGAAATCACCGTCATATACATTCCCGTGATGAACGATTACGGGGAAATTACGCTTTGAGACCGTGACGGCATACTTGTCGATCTCAAACGCATCATAGCATTCCACGGGAATGCCAGCCCTTTGCAGAGCCAGCATACCGCAGGAGATACCGTCAAATAAGCTGAGTACCTTCATTAGACAAATTCTCTCTCTTTTCTCATTGTCTTATGTTGTTTGTTTTGTTGTCGGGAACTTTGAATCCACTGGGTTCAAAGTTGATTATTCTTCGTAGTAGTCCTCAAAAGATCGTTGTAGTTCTCCTGAAGCTCCTCAAACTCCTCGCAGAGCTTGTCATACTTCTGCTGGATTACGGTCTTTTCCTGAGCGAAGTTCTCCGCAGCGGTCAGATTGCCGATGAACTGTCCTGCTTCAAAGCCACGGAGAAACCACTTCTTTCTCACGCCCTCAACTGCCTTAGCAGAAATGCCTGCAATTCCGGCGGTCCCTGCCACCGCTGCCGCACATAAACAGATCTTCTTCATCTTTTCCATTCTTTTGCCCTCTCTTTCTTATTCTTCATCGTCCTGATTATCGTAGAACCTCATATCGTCCTCAGATTCTTCGGTGATCTCTGTATCATCGTCATACTCAGGCTCAAACTGAACCGCTGTCTTATTGCCGCCTTTCTTTTTCTTCATCAGGAAGAAGCCTGCGACACCGACACCGATCAGAGCAACCACACCGAAAACAAGAATCATACTATTCTTGTTCATAGGAACAGACTTTGCCTGAGCTGCTGACTCAGATGATTCCTCGCCGTCCTCTGCGGTATCTTCGGCATAGTCAACATCGTTACTGTCGCCGGACTGCACTCTGCCGTTAGCCTTTTCCGCTTCCTGAGCTGCCTGTTCGGGAGTGATCTTGTCCTTTTCATCATCGTCCTCATCTCCTGCGTAAAGCAGAGCATACAGGTCATAATCGTCAACTTTGTTCAGGAAATACACGTTGTCCTCGCCATTGCCTGCCGTGTAATTTATAAGCACATAGAAAACGTGACCGTCCTTTGTGGTCACAGCGATGAACTGCATTTCCTCTGTGTTGTAAATGATTTGTTCTGACTTGATAAGAGTAGCGTTGCCGTCTGTATCATAGTAGGGATCACCGTCATAGTCGGGGGCAACATCGTTTGTCTCTGCCTCGGCAAGCTCACTCATGACCTCACGGAACTTTTCCATATCATCGGAGCTTTCGTCCGCAGGCTCAGAAGCGGTTGTTTCCGTAGTCTCTGCTGTTCCTTCTTCGGCAGAAGCGGTAATACCGCCAACACTTGCTGCTGCAAGCATGAAAGCAGCCATCACAGCACTAATCATTCTTGTTTTCATCATCGTCCTCCTCAGAGTAAAATCTCATTTGTTCTTCATATTTGCCGCCTTTGCCGAGATCGTCTATCTCATCATCGGTCAGACCACGAGCCTTCATATTCTGAATCTGCTCATGTTCTCTGGCAAGCACGGTTTCTAATTCCTCTCCATCACAATTCAGCTTTTCGCAGAGTGAGAGGTAACGCAGCCTTGTGATTTCGGAGAGAAGCCGTCTGCGTTCCTCTGTATCCCGCTTGATATTTCTTTCAAGCTGCTCTGCCTTTTTGCTGAATTTCTCTATTTTTGCATCATATAAAGCCATTATGTACCTCCGTTAATACAGCACGAGCCGAGGATCAATATAGTCCCAGCCGTAGCCGTCGGTGTCTATATAAATGTGGAAATTCACATTTCCTGCTGTTGTTTTTGCGAACTCCTGTCCGTCATTGATCGTATCGCCCTCGGTGAAGCCGCTTAACAGCACAGCATTTGCAATGGTAACTTCCGTGTCACGCTCCGTACCGCCGCTGCCGTCATACCAATACTCCGCATCGTCCTTGCGTATCGTGATCTTGTTATCATCGGTATTCACATCGGTGATCTTGCCCTTGAACGGAGCTTTGAGTGTATCGCCGTTATTGCAGTACACCTTGATACCCTGATACAATCCGTCGCTGTCGGTGTTCCACTCCGTCATTTCATAACCGAACTCACGTTTCAACGAGTAATCACGGATAGTAGCACCCGGCAGAAGATTGTGTAGCGTCTGATGATTGCCGTACATCGTTGCGGAATCCTCTGCGCCGACCAACAGGGCGTAATACTGTAAGCGTTCATCACTGTGGGACATACTACTCAGCTTATCGGCAATGACCTCATCAAAGGTCTTGTTCTGCTTTACGTTATAGTAGAGCTTGCACTCCGTTTTCCACTTGTATTTCTCATAGTAGCCGTACATACAAACATCGTTCAGACTGCTGTTCCAGATATGAGTATCAGTAGGCGATACCAAGAACCAAGCATCTGTGCCGTCCCAACCCCAAAAACTGCGGTCGTGGCGCTCTGAGCCTTGCATAAAGAAGAATGTATTTGTCGCATTATCAATGTAGTAGAATGGGTGGCTTGTGCCGGAATACCAGCGGTGATCCATGATAAAGAAGCCTGTTTCTCTGTAATCGTTCTGTGCATCAAGCACACGATAGCCGTCTGTAATGCAAAGATAACCGTCATCGTCCTCATACTGCGATAATTCCGAGGTTATCGCAATCGGCTTGAAACGGTATCTGTACGGCTGCCCGTCATAGATGTAGGCATCTTTCTCAGCTCTGTAATATGTTCCCGATGAAGCATTACCGCCACCCCAATAGTTGTATGGGGAAAGCTCCTCCCAACGGGACTGATTATCATACCAATAGACGAACTCATATTCCTCATTGAAGATTTCTTCAAGCAGATCTTCTGTATCGCCGTCAAATTCCCAATAGTAAATATCATCGTTATCGGCATCGAAATCATAATAATAGGCACAGAGGAACGACCACAGCTTGTAGGTGTCGAAGTCATACACAGGATCATAGTCATAGACCGAGGAACGTCCCCACACCCATTCATCAGGTGTGTCGGTGAGGTCGCCAGTGTTTGCGCCGAAAGCCGCAAGACCGTTTTGCCAGTCAGCAGAACTGCCGACCTTGCGTATCTTCTGATTGAGGTTATAGGCAAGCTCCGTGTAGTATTTCTCAGCTTCGGAGAGGTCATAGTCCTGAGCCGCATAAGTGCCGAGGGTGAAACCGCTGTGCGAGGAAGTTGCAGAGAATATCATCGTAAATACTGCAAATGCAAGCAGTATCACAATGACAGGTATCGCCAGACAAAGAAAGAACTTCTTGACCTCGCTCTCATAGACATTCTTCACGAATTTCCAAGCAGCTTTTAGTGCTGCGGAGATCGTGTCCTTTGCCCTTTTCTTCTTTTTCGGCTTCGGCTTTTTCCGCTTCTTGTAGCTGTCATGTTTGTCTTTCAGCTTGCTTTCCTGACGGCTCAGGCGGTTATTGGACTTCGATTTCTTGTCATTCAGACGGTCACGCTGTTTTTCCTTTTTCTGCAAACGCTGGGGCTTGCTGACCTTTTGTGCAGTCGGCTCTACCACACGCCTTTTTGCAGAGTCGATAGCGTGAAGAAAATCGTTGTCCTGATCTTCGTTGACCGCCTTTTGCCAAGCGGACGCTTTCATTCTGCCTGCGGTATAGGTGGCAGGCTTAAATGCAAGCAGTCCCGGACTACTGAGCTTTGTGATCTTACGCTGATTTCTCAGTTCTTTGGTGCGGAACTTGTTTTCAGTCCTGAGCTGTTTGCGCTCAAATTTCAGCTCACGCTTTGTCTGCTGATACGCCTGTAATCGGCGCTTGTTCATAGCCTTTCGGAGCTTATTTCCGTGGGCAGGCTTGACCTTTGCCTTGTATTCAGCTTTCGCTTGTTTCAGGGCAGTCTTAGTTGCTGCCATTTTCGGCTTGCCTGTTTTCGCCTTGTAGAGCCTGTTATCGGCTCTCTTTAGCTGAAACTTCGCCCTTTCAAGTTTGTACTGCTTCTTTGTTTTCAGGTGGTGATGCATACCCTTGACAGCATCGACCGCCGTGCGGCCCATGAGAAATACACCACGGTGATAATCGTCCACCGCTTCACGGGTGTACTTCTGTTTGAGCTTGTTGCGAACTTCACGCTGGGCAGTCTCCGATGTTTTCATAGCGACAGTCTCCGCAGCGAGTGCCGTATCGACTGCCGTCTGCGTAACATCGTGAACTGTGAAATTCACAGCACGGGCATTTGCCTTGAACAGCTTGCCCTTCATGGTCTTGGGCTGCCATGATTTTATTGTCCGTGTGACCGAGGGCTTATCGCCAGTGATACGGTATTTTGCATTAGCGACCTTGTGAATGATACCCCTGCCGCCGTGGTGCATCTTCTCGCCACGGACGATATATGCACGGGTATGAAATCGACCTCGGCTGTTTGCTTCACGGCGGAAGTCTATCTGAAACAGCTTCGACCGTCTGCTGACTTTATCGAAACGTGCCTGCGCTTTGCGGAGGTTATTTTCTTTTCTCTGTAAGCTCATAAATCCTCCATTCTGCGCAGTTTATACGTCACCAACTTTGGTTGTCATTAAGCGGTACATCTGCGTATCAGTCGGGAACTTATCCGTAAACGGCAGAAGCACCTTATCATAGCGGATAAGTCCTTCGCCCGGACCGCTGTTCGTGACATACTTCATCTGCTCTTTGGAAATGTGCAGTTTTTCCGCTAAAATATCACGGTCGCCTGCGGCTTGATTCAGCATATACACGAAGTCCGAGTTATCAAAGATGTTCTCGACCTCCTGAGAAGAAAGCAAGTCCTTGACATTTTGGGTGATACCTGTCGGCACTCCGCCCCATTTACGGAAACGCTTCCATATTTCAGCAGAATATTTCGCCGTCTGCTCCTCTTTCAGCAGGAGATGAAATTCATCAATATAATAGCGAGTAATCTTCTTTTTTTCACGGTTCGCAGAAACCCTGTTCCATACCGTATCCTGCACGATAAGCATACCGACCTTTTTTAGTTGATTGCCCAGCTCCTTAATGTCAAAGCAAATAATTCTGTTTGTCATATCAATATTTGTCCTGTGGTTGAACAAATTCTGAGAGCCGTTGACAAACATTTCAAGGGAGTTTGCCACACGCAGAGCGACCTCACCCTCGTTATGAAGCTGTTCCTGCAAATCAGACAACAGCGGCATCTTTTCGACCGTAGGTTCATTCTGAACAAAGTCCTTGTAAATACGCTGTACGCACTTGTCAATGACCGAGCGTTCTTCCGCAGACAGACCGTAACGACCGCCGACAATGATCTCACAAAGAGAAATCAGAAAATCGGACTTATTGGCGATAACTTCCATAGGATTGCTGAAAAGATAATCATCAATGGTTATATCCATTGGATTGATATGCTGTTCACTGTTTGAAGCAATGCGGATAAGCTGTCCTTGCAAAGCTGAAACAAGCGGATAATACTCACCTTCGGGATCGCAGATGATAATATCATCGGGAGTCGTCAAAAAGCAGTCGAGGATCTCACGCTTAACGCTGAAGCTCTTGCCTGCGCCCGGTGTTCCGAGGATAAGTCCGTTCGGGTTTTTGAGCCTTGATCTGTTGGCACGGATCATATTGCCCGACAGCATATTGATACCGTAGTAGGTAGCCTGTCCGTCCTGGAAAAGTTCCTTTGTTGTAAATGGTACGAAAATAGCGATGCCGCTGGTGTGCATCTCACGGCGGACGGGGATCTCGTTATAGCACAGCGGAAGTGTGGAAAGGAGCGTCTGCTCCTGCCGATAGTCATAAGGAAACATCATGCAGTTGTTCTTCTGGCAAGTTCTTTTAAGCATCTCAGAAAGCAGTTTCAGCTCTTTCTTCGATTTTGCGTATGCCCTCAGCGAAATGCTGATATGGAACAATCGCTCATTTTTGCTGTTCAGATCACCGAGGAGTTTTTCTATATCCTCGATATACATCTTGATCGCAGGGGGCAGAATGTCGGGATCGTAGCCGGACTGTGATGCTTTTTTCTGTTCGTCGATCTTCATCTGCTCCACATTGGTGAGCTTCTTCTTGACGAATTTCAGGGCATCTATCTGGTCCAGCGGTTCGACATGAATGTTCACGCAGAACAGATTCTGCATTTCAAGGAAGTCCTTGAGAATTTCATCGGGCAGCTCTCCGGCGAGGATATTCATACCCCACACAGCGCCGTAGGCATTGCCGATCTCAAAATCGCTCTTATTGAATTTGAGCGAGGGCGGACAGATGAAATCCTTTGTGTCCATTCCTGCCCTCAGCATTTCGCCCCAATCGAAAATGAATGGGGAATTTCTGTAAGGGTTCAGGGCATAATACAGAGCTTCAAGCCGCTGTCTGCCGTCAAGCAGTTCCGCTTCGACACCAAAGGCTTTGAAGCCCTTGATAACATCGTTCTTAATGCTCATGAGCTTTGCCCTTGCCGCCTTGTATGATGTGGATTCGATACCGAATGTCAGGAACTTACGAGCTGACTGACCGTTGCTGCCTTTCAGGAGCTTGTCGGTAAGCATTTCGCTGTATTCCTTGCGGATAGAGTTGAAATCATCGTCGTGTTCGGGTATCTGCACCGTTTTGACGAGCTTTGCCTTTGATCTGTTCTGATTTTCAAAGGTAAGCTGAAATTTGATCGTATTGTCAAAGAGATTGATCACATCGCAATACTTGGAAAAGATATTGTTCTGCTCATCAAACTCTGCAATGGAGTAGTTGGCATCGTAAAACTGCACCGTCAGGGAAAAGAAGTTTTCGCTGACCTGACACACACCGTCCTTGTACATACAAAGAAACGGTATCGTGTTCTGCACAGTATTCTTACCGCCGTTTTCACTCCTGATCTCCGCCATTCGTGCGGAGAGTATCTTTTTCTCCTCTTTTGTAAGCTGTGAGGCAGGCTTGCCCATGATAACAGCCGACTTCGACTTATTATCACTTAACTTGGCATTTCTCTTTCTAAAGCCCATTGTGACCTCCGTTTATTTCAAAGCGGAGACACCGAAAGTTATACTATTATATATAAGAGCCGTATCAGCCTTTTCTTTCGGCATCTCTCAGCTTCTTCTTGATTCTGTTGTATTCGATCTGTCTTTCGATAGAAACGAAAATGTTTGTTGTTCGGTAATATCGCTTTCTCGGTCTTGTGAAGTATTCACGCATGAACTTCACCTGTTTCTCCAAGAACACCCCGTTTTTCTTGTAAATGCCGCAGAGTATCGCAGGTGCGGCGACCGCACCCATAGCGAAGATCGCTCCCGACATTCCGATAGACGCTCTTGTGAGAAAGTACACAGGCGCACCAAGAACAAGACCGATACCGAAGCATATTACCTGTCTTTTTGTAAATCCCATGATGAACTTCTCTTTGATGTCGTTCAAGTCCTTTGGGATCGGTACATAATGTGCCATAAAACCTCCGATCTTGTTCTCAATGTGCGCTAAACACAGATTTTGAGATAGCTCCTGTGCGGAGAATCGTGAAGATAAGTGCTGCGGTATAGCCGAGAAGCAGTCCCATTTGCAGGATAACGCCGTCTGTACTTGCATTCAGAGCAACGATTGCATTGGAGAAAAGCGTCTTGAAAATACCGAGTGCCACTACGATAAAGAACCCCTGGAAAGAAAGAGCGAGAAGCTGTTTGATCCAGTTCTTACCGATAGAAGCCCATTCACCGCTGTCCATCATTGTAGCCATAGGGATCGGTGCAATGCTGAGATACATAAACACCTCGATGATACGGCTTGCAAGTGTGATAACGATAGCGACTATCAGTATCAGCACCCCAAGATGAACGATCAGGGAAATAAACCACACCGTCATCAGCTCGCCCAAGCTCAGACCGCTGAGAGCCGTCCTGTTGATGGAGAGCGTCTCGGAGAGATAATCTCCGCTGCCGAATAGTGTGGCAAGCCCGTTGGAGCATACCGTTGTGCCAAACGAGAATAGTGCCGAAGCGATGTAATAGGTGTTGGCGACCAAAATTACACCGCAAAGTGCTTTTATGATCCATTTTATAAAAATAGAATCATCAAAGTCTTTGAAGTTATTTCCTCGCAGTACCATCTGTATCAGTTCATTCAGCAGGATAACTGTCAGAATGAAACCGCCGATAGGCACTACGACATTGTTGCAAAGCGTTTCGATCGTTGTCCAGATCGTTGTTCCGCCAGTACCGCCGCCAGTAAACTGTGACGGGTGCTGAGTTACGAAGTCATTGACAAGTCCGCCGCTGCCGCCCGTTCCTGTTGTCTGCGAGAACGTATCGGACAGGAGGTCGGAAATGCCGTCGAATTGGCTTGTTATACCGTCTTTGAACAGGTCTTTACACCAATCTTCCAGTGCATCGATCGCATCGCTGATAATTCCCATTATTCATCACCTCCAATCGTGGGAGTGACTAAAGGTCTGTCATATTTGACAAGCTGCCGAAGCTCCAGTTTGGAGTGCAGAAGGTCACGGCAGAAATAAGCAGAGCCGAAGTGATTGCCCTTAGTGGTACATTCCATGTTCTGCCGTGTATGGTAGTCCACACGCCCGTCAAAGGAGAGCATCTGAATTTCGTTGTTGAAAATCTTATATCTCGCCTTGCCTTGAATACTGTTCACGGGCAGGAGCAGAGCGAAGGGCTTCTGAAAAGAAAAAGCTCTTTTTAAGACTTCATTCTTTTTGCTGAATGGGGGATTGGACACAAGAATGTCCCAATATTCGGGTTCATACCTGAAAAAGTCCTGTCCCTCCTTCAAGCTGCTTCGCTCCACTTCATAGCCTTTTTCCGAAAGAAACTGATAGAAAGCACTCCATTCCTCATCGAACGGACACCATATCTTCTTATCTTTCGGAAGAAACTCCAGTAACGGTTCTACCGCATAAAATGGTGTGTAGACCTCATCTCCTGCACTTGTTCGGTTAGCTGTCAGATAACCGATGTTTATTCCCATTCTGTCTTATCGCTCATACCCACCACAACCCACCGCTGAGCGACCTTTCATAATTCTATTGGAACGGCATTATTTATATAGCGTTCAGCCGAGGTTTACGCTTGTCTCTTTTCTTGATTAGCCGTGTGTCAGATTACACTGCACCCGTCATCATACCCTCAAGTACGGGAACGAGAATGATAGCAAGCAGGATCAGACCAAGACCAGCCATAAGCTGCTTCATGCCCTGAGACTTTACTGATGTGTGATAAAGAAGTAATAGAAGTGTAAAAAATTTTGCCGTTCCTATCCGGCACATGAGGTATGTCGGATAGGTCGGGCGGTTATTCGGGCAAGTCCACCTTGCCAACAAAAGAATAATAAATCTCAATGTCCTGCCTACGGGTCTTGTTCTCGTCATAGCTGCACTCATGCACAACGATTTTCTCTACAAACTCCCGCAACAGAGTAGGGGTAAGTTCTTCAAAGCTGGTATGCCGCCGAACAACATTCATAAACTTTTCTGCGTTCACGGTGGCTTCCTGTGCTTTGGAAAGCTCCGCTTGGATAGCAGCGGCTCTTTCTTTCAGCTCCCGTTGTTCTGCTTCATAGTCTGCCGACAGCTCTGTGAAACGCTCGTCTGATATGCGCCCGGTCACGCTGTCCTCATACAGCCGCTTGAAAATAGCGGATAACTCGGCTATGCGTTTCTCGGTGGCTTCCAGCTCCTTTTTCTTGGCGGCGTTCCTGCGCTTGCCCCCGTCCTCGTTCTGCTCAATCAAGAGCTTCATAAACCGGGCTTCATGCTTTGCCGCATAGCTTGTCACTTTCCGCAGATTGGAGAGTACGCCAGCGGTCAAGAGGTCGGTGCGGATAAAGTGCGCCGTACAGTCATGGGTGCGTTTCTTGTAGTTGCCGCAGATATAACAGTCCTGCTTGCGCTTGTCCGTCTGGTATCGCTGCTGATACATGACACTACCGCAGTCCGCACAGAACAGTATGCCGGAGAACAAGCCCACTTCATCATAGCGGTTTGGGCGTTTGCGCTGTTTGCGAAGCTCCTGCACCCGTTCCCATGTTTGGGTGTCTATGATAGGCTCGTGGTGGTTCTCGAAAATCACTTGCTTTTCCGGGGGATTTTCTACACTGTGCTTGACTTTGTAAGAAAGTTTTTCTGTCTTGAAATTTACCAGACAGCCTGTGTATTCCCGGTTTTCAAGGATATGCACTACGGTATTGGTCGCCCACTTGCACTCATAGCCGGGGTGGTAGCGGCGGGTGCTGCCCGTCCTGCGGTATTCAAGCGTTCCCGGCGTGGGGATTTGCTGCTCTGTGAGCATACGGGCTATCTTGGTCGGACCATTCCCGGCAAGACAGAGGTTGTATATCTGCTTGACTACGGGTGCAGCTTCCTCGTCAATGATGAAATTTTCGTCCTCGTCCATGAGGTAGCCATACACAGGCTTGCTTGTGATGGGCTTGCCACTCATGCCTTTTGAGCGTTTTACCGCCCGTATTTTCTTGCTCGTATCTCTCACCAGCCATTCGTTAAAGATATTCCGCAGCGGGGCAAAGTCATTGTCGCCCTGTGCGCTGTCCACTCCGTCATTGATAGCGATGAAGCGGACGCCTTTCTGTGGGAAAATCATTTCCGTGTACATTCCCACTTGCAGGTAGTTTCGCCCTAACCTCGACATATCCTTTACGATAACTGTCCCGACTTTTCCGGCTTCAATGTCCGCAAGCATGGCTTGAAAACCGGGTCTTTGAAAGTTCGCACCAGAATAACCGTCGTCCGTGTACCAGCGCAGATTGGAAAAGCCGTTCTGCTTCGCATAGGTTTCAAGGATACGCTTCTGATTGGAAATGGAATTGCTCTCGCCTTGCAGCTCGTCCTCATGGGAAAGTCTTGGGTAAAGGGCGGTAATTGGTTGTTGGTTGGTCTGTCTTAACATAAAATCCTCCGTTTCCGACAGCCAGCCCCACTATTCCGTACCTTGATTGTACCACATGGGGTGGCTGTCTGTATAGCGGCAAAAGCGTCAAATCTGCTTCTTTATGGTCGGTCAAATCGCCATTTTTTGTGTAGCAGCTTCCGCTTCCAGCACTTTCATCATCTTGTCGGCTGCGGTATCGGTTGCGCCCTGCTTGAAGAAGCCGGAAACGGTAAGGACGGAGTTGCCCATGCGGATTTCCGTCACACAGTCCGGGCGGCGGTCTGTTTTGGTGGTGCTTGTCTGTTTCGTTTCTGTCATAGGCTCTCCTTTCGCTGCTTCATCAGTTGCTTTAAGCGTTCCAGCTTTTCCTGTGCGGTTTCCTTTCGGAAGTTGCTGCCCGTGAAGCGGACGGGGGCGCACATGGAAGTCAGCCTGTCATAGATACGGGCGTGGGGCGTGTCCTGCGGGTGCTGCAATTCCTCCAGCGTGAGGTTGGTCGTGGCGATCAGCGGCTTGCCGCTTCGGTAACGGCTGTCAATCACGCTGTAAACCTGTTCCAGCCCGTACTCTGTCCCTCGCTCCATACCGAAATCATCAAGTATCAGTAGAGGATAGCTGCAAAGGCTGGAAATATATTCGTTCCTGCCCTCAAAGCTGGCGGCAAGGTCACCCAGTATCGTTGCAAAGTTTGTCATGCAGACGGCAACTTCTTTCTCCATAAGGGCGTTGGCGATACAGGCAGCGAGGTAGCTTTTTCCTGTCCCCACGCCGCCCCAAAACAGGTAGCCGATATTTTCAGCCTGCATGGTTTCCCAGCTCTCCACATAAAAGCGGGCGGTTTCGGTCTGTGGGTTTCTGCCGTTGTCATGCTCAAATGTCCAGTTTTGCATAGCGGGGTCGGTAAAGCCCCGGCGTTTCAAGTCCTCCACTTTTTCAAGGTGCTTCTGTCGGCTTTCAGCGGCTTCCCGTTTTTCACGGGCTGCCCGGTGGCAGTCGCACTCTGCCGGGTGTCGGTCATGCCCTAACCATTGGGCGGTTTCTTTTGAAAAATAGGCTTCTTTGGGCGTATGGCACTTGCCGCAGTATAAAAGCCCGTCCTCGCCTGTGTAGTCCTCCGCTTCGGCGGTAGTGGCTGTAATGTCCGTAATCATAGCTTCAATCTCGTTTTTCATAAGCTCTCGCCCTCCTTGCATGAATAATCGGGTATGCCCTGTTTCGGGGCAGCCTTGCCTTTGGCAGCGTCCTCCTGCGCCCACTTGTAAATGGTGGCTGCATGGCTGTGGTACTGCTTCCCGGTGGAAGCGATATGGCAGGAAAGCCGGTCAATATAATACTCCCACTTGTCGGGCAGCTCTGTTTTCAGCCCGGAAAGCTCTGTATCGGTCAGTATCACATTGTTGTATCTGCCATAAGCGGCGGGGGCGGGGTGCCCCGTTTTTCCCTCTCTCTCTTTTTCTATCTCTATCTCTTTCTCTAACTCTATCTCTATCTCTGGTGGACGAATGTCGGACAAATGTCCGCCTTTTGTCCGGGGCGGTAAAAGTGCCTTGTTTTCCAGCCTTGCAGCCCGTTTTCGCTCGGCTTCGGTAGAGGACTGTCCTATCATCAGCTCAATGTCGGTCATATAGAAAGCCCCGCTGTCAAGCTGCTCCACAAGCCCCAACTGCCGGAAAATCTCTAAAGCCCTCTCAACTGTCCCTATCTGGTGGCGGGTCAGTGTCGCTATCATCTGTGCTGTGTAGGGGATATGCTCGTCAAGCTGCAATTTCCCGCCGTTTTTCAGCGATTTTAAGTACAGCTTCAAGAGGATATTGGAATATAAAATCCCGTCTTTCATATCTTCCAGCAGCACAATGGAGTCGCTGTCAAAAAAGTTCTCTTTCAGCTTGAGGTAGTAATACTTGCGGTTATCTGCCATTGTCCCTGTCCTCCTTTTTCCGGCGTTTGGAGTAGTAGCGGGGGCAGAGTATGATAACCGCCCGGAAGCTCTGCTTGCAGCTATGGGTACAGCCCCGGCAGAGGTCGTTGTATGTGATACGGTCGCAGGTGGTATTCCCGACTTTTACTTGCCGCAGGAAAAAAGACCATTCCAGCCGCCGTTTCTTGCTCATTCTTGGCATGGGTGCGCTCCTTTCTGCCGTTTCCGCTGGTGTGGCGGTATCGGCGATAATTCTGTATCATCTCGGTATCATTTTCGGGATTTTTCTGCCCTGTAAGCCCGTTAAAAAATCCTTTGGTATTGCCGGATAGGGTACGGGGCAGCCCCCTTGTTCGGTATGGGTTCGGGTACATTTTGGGGTGGTTTTTATCGCTCCTGTTCCTGCCTTTTCACAGGCTTGCGTTCCCGGCGTAAAATCTGGTCGATATTGCCCTTGACAGTCTGTAAGCGGCGGTATTCCTCCCGTTTTGCCCGGTAATCGTTGTAGCCGCTGTTTTTCTCTTTGATAAGGCTTTCAATCTCTGCTTGCAGGGCTTTATGGCTCGGCAGCTTGGAAATGCCGTTCTCCCTGAAATAGCGGGCGGCTGCGTCTGCTATGATAAAGTCGCTTTCGTGCTTCTGTCGGTAGGCTGCTTTTGCTTTGGCGTTTTTCTGCTGTTTCAGCCCGTCCCGGACAGGGCGGGTCTTGGAATAGGCAAGCACCTGCCGTTGCAGCTCCTTTTTCCCGTCCAGCGTCTTTTCCACCTGCTTCAGCTCCGTAAGGCTTTCTCGCATGGCGGTATAGGCGGCAGAACAGGCTTCGTCCAGTTCCTCCGGGGAAGAAAAGCCGTACTGCTGGTAGGCGGTAACGGTAGCCGCCATTTGCTTTAGATTGTGCTTTGCCGCCCAGCGGTCATAGCCCACGCCCTTGCCCTCGGCTCGCTTGGCTTCCCGGTCAACCATGCGCTGCAAGGTGTTGTCTGCCGGGGTGGTTTTTGTGGTTTTTTCCCCTTGTGACGGCTTTTTAACTGCGACAGGGTATTCGGGTATGGCTTTGGTCTGTTCTGCGGCTCTGCGGGCGTTCTGTGTAAGCAGGGCAAGGACAGCAGCCTTGTCAAAATCGTCCCCCAGCTTCCGGGCTGTGATAGGCTTTGTCCTGTCCGGCGTGAGGTAGGAAAGCCGCCCCCGGCTCTCCTTGACGGTCACACCCTCCCGCAGCAAAAGGGAAGAAAACTCGTCAAAGCTACCAGCTTGGGAAAGTGCCTGCCGTATCGTCCGGCGCAGCTTCGCCTTGTCCGTTTCAAACTTGGTGGGCTTGGTTGGCTGTCCGGTGGCTTCTCTGGCGGCGTTCTCTTTATCAAGGGCAAGCTGCCCTTTCTTTGCCGCCCAGTATTCCCGTTCCGTTATCCGTTCCTTGCTGCCGCTTAGGAGGTCGATTTGGTAAAGCCCCTCCCGGTGGCACATCTCCATGACTTCACTCTTGAAATATTCCATAGCGGCGTTGGTGCAGCGGTGCTTGCAGCCCTCCCGTGTATCGGCTGGTCTGTCCATGTAGGGCAGAAGCGGGACTTCATAAATCCGCAGGGAGTTGATGACGATATGCACATGGATATTGCCGCTGTGGTTATGCCCGTCCGGGTGGGTGCAGATTAGGGCTTGGTGTCCGGGGAAATGTGCCTTGCAGAACTGCTCGCCCAACTCCTGCGCCCGGTCTACGGTCAAGCCGTTGTCTGTCCCGTCCCGTGGGTCAAAGCTTATGATATAGTGGTGGCTTTTCACATCTTCCCGTTTTTGGTTTTTCTCATAGCGGAGATTAGCCCGCATACAGGCAACAGCGAAATCCTCGCCCCCGCAGTTAAGGGAAGAAATGCGGTAATCCTCCCTCGGTATCAGCCGCCCGTTTTCATCAAGGGTGGGCTTCATGGTAAACTCGTCATGCTCAAATGTGAGGTAGGCTTCCGCTGCGCCATAGTCTGCATTTTTAGAGCTGATATGTTTGAATGTTGCCAACCGCGTCACCCACTTTCTGCAAGATTTCAAACTTTAGGGCAGCAAGGTCGGAAACCGCCGCCCGTACCTCCCCGGCAAGCTGCGGGTAGGGGCTGTGCCACTCGTTCAGCGTCCGGGCTATCTGGTTTAAGTTGCCGCCGATCCTGCCGTATTCGGCGGTCAGCTTCCCAACAGCGGCAAGCAGCTCGTCATTGACGGGGGAAACAGTTATGATGGGGCGTATGGCTGCCCCGGTTATGGCTTGCCGGATAAACTCGGATTGGCTCATGTTGCAGGCAGAAAGCCTTTCCGCAAACTCGGCATATTCTTCCTCGGTCATGCGTGTCTTGACTACCCGGCTGCGGTGCGGTGTGTTGTATCGTTTTCGCATGGTAAAACCTCCTTTCGACTGCCGCATGGCTGCGGCGGGATAAGCGGCGTAAGCCGCATGGCAGGGTTTGGGGAAGGCACTCCCCAACAAGATTCCCGCAGGGGCAAAATGAGCGATAAGCGAATTTTGGTACTGCGGTAGAATCTTGCTCTAAGTAAGCCGCAGATTTCCCCTTGCACTTACTACTCGTATAGCCGCCGCCCGTTTTGGCTGGATTTCTGCAAAAATCTTACGGCGTGGAGCGAGTTTTACCCGCAGTTCTTTCTTTCCGCTAAAGATACATTTCAAAGGCCGCCAGCTACCCGCTTGCCGGGAATTTCTCAAATTTTCCTTTACCTTAGAAATACAGGAAATGCAGATTTGGCTACCGCCGCAGAAAATTTTTTATTTCCGGCTTCACCTACCTACTACGGACGGATTGCGATTTTGCCAAACGGACAAAGAAAAAAGCAGCAAATCTTTTTCAGACTTACTGCTTTTCGCTGCCGCCGGTGACGGTGGGGTATTCAGTTGTGGGCTGTGCCGTCATTCTCTAAAACGGAATTTGAAGATTGCGGCAAGCAGCGTTTGTGTGATGTAGTCCTCTGCGTCCGGGTTAAACTGCCCGTTTACGAAAGCGGAGAAATATATGTGCCGCCGGTAATGCTGCAAAATGGTATTGACCGCCTCCGGCTCGCCGCTGGCGGCCTGCACGATTGTTTCATAGGGGAGAAGTCTGCTATTCCTCATGCGTCATTCCCTCCATTTCCTCATAAAGCCGCCGTAGGGATTTGCGGATATGGTAGCCGGTGGCGCTGCGGCTGCGCCCGTACCGTTTCCCGATTTTCTCCTGTGAAAGACGGTGGTAAAAGGACAGGTAAAGCATTTCCTGTTCCTCAACCGGTAGACGGGAGAGGGCTTGTACCAGCAGCCCGTTGTTTAAGATAACTGTATCACCGCAAAGGTTCAGTATGTATTCCTCGTCCGGCTCCGGGGCTTGAAAACATTTATCATTTGTGCCTAATGGGTGGTGCTTTTCTTCTGTGAGGTATTCAAGGGATATTTCTCTTTTGTATTTCCGGCTCCAATCCCGCAAGGCGGTGTACTTGGCGTTGCGGATAACGACAACGCAAAAGGCATGGAACGTGTACTCGATATGCTCCTTGTATTCTTCTGTGCAGGTCATAGAAAATCCCCCTTTCCTCCACAATGGGCTGTGCATGGTTGACGGGCTGTATTATAATCATAGGGGGCGGCAGCACTCCTTGCTGTCGCCCCTTGATTACCCTCCTGCAAAGACGGGCGGGGCTGTCAACGGCGGGCATTTATGCCCGTTAAGTTTGCCGTTGACTGCTTCGCCTGGTTGCGCTACCCGTTACGGAGTTACATTTATCTACCGTTAATCTGATAGCGATTGTATGTCAGTTTTCCAATCAAAGCGAAAATGACAGCCAACACCAAATATACAATCGGCGCATACTGATAAGCTGCTAAAGGACTGCCGCCCACATGAAACATAGAATAACGAAATGCCCCGTTAAGCGAAACAAGATTACTCGGAAGCAGATACCAAATTTCAGAAAGCAGTTTGAGGTTTGCGGGCATTTCCATAATGAACATTGTAACAAGGAGAACACCCGTTATAATTCCAATGGTAGCAATGCTATTTTTCGTTACCTCTGATAACATCATGGTAAATATGCTAATCAATGCAGCTCCGGCAAAGGACAATCCAACTAAAATCAAAGCTGCCTGTCCCACGGTAAGATTAAACGGGCGCAACAGAACAAATTGCAGTATCGTATCATATCCGTCAAATCCATATAAAAAAGCAATTATTCCGAACATGAGCAGAGAAAGAAGCAGCGTAAAACCTACACCTACCGTCAATCCCGCAAGGGTTTTCGCTGCATATAATTTCTTCTTCCCAAGGCGGGTACAAAGGATTACCTGGTCTGTTTTTCGGGTATGCTCCACGGTAAATACCGTTGAAAGACAGATTGCAATAAACATGATTTCCATACAGGTAATCAATTTCATCATATCTGCAATTTGCCGCCAACCGTCAAAATATCCGTGATAAACAATCGGCTCGTCAAATGAAATACTTTCGGTCAGCCCTGCCGGGGTATTTGCTTCTAACTGTGCATTTAATTTTTCATAAAATGCTTCGCTATCACATACTAATATTTCCGCGCCTGCTTGTGTCCCCAATGTTCTGCCAATGAAATTATATACATCTAAGTACGGGAGTGCTTCTTTGTAATTTCCGTTAAAAATAAAATCCTCATACGCAGGGCGCATTTCGTCAATCAGTTTTTGGTCTATCGCTCTGCCGGAGATCTGCTCTGCGGCTTCCTGTTCTGCCCGATTTGCTGCATATCCATTTAGGGAACTGTCGGAATATTCCCTATTTTGCGGAAGTACAGCACTTGCTATACCCCAAATAACAAGTCCTACAAGCAGGACGCCGCCTGTAATCCAAACAATTTTTCTGCTGATAATCTTTCGCAGTTCAAACTTATATAGCGTAAGCATAATCACTCCTCCTCAAATTCATCAAGATAAAATTTCTCCAAGTCGTCGATTTCATCAGCAGAGCCATTAAATACAATCTGTCCTGCTTTCATCATAAGCACCGTATCTGCGATATGCTCAATATCTGATACGATATGGGTAGACAGTAAAACAATGCTTTCCGTACCCAATTCTTTAATCAGATTACGGAAGCGCACACGTTCTTTCGGGTCAAGCCCAGCGGTAGGCTCGTCTAAAATAATAATCTTTGGGTCATTCAAAAGTGCCTGTGCAATACCAAGCCTTTGCTTCATGCCGCCGGAATAGGTCGCAATTTTCTTTTTGGCTACGTCGGAAAGGCTCACCAATTCCAGAAGTTTTTTTGATTTTCGTTTTGCTTCTGTCTTTGTCAGTCCTTTTAATGAAGCCATATATAAGAGAAAATCCATGCCGTTAAAATCCGGGTAATAACCGAAGTCCTGCGGAAGATATCCCAATTCCGCCCGGTATTCCTCGGAAGATACGTCCATTCCGTCAAAAGTAACCGTACCGCTTGTGGGTTTCAAAATACCGCAAAGCATACGCATAAAAGTAGTTTTCCCTGCGCCGTTTGCCCCAAGCAGACCATAGACACCGTTTGTCAGTTGTAGGCTTACCCGGTCAACGGCTATTTTGTTTTCATACTGTTTTGTCAGTCTGTCAATGCAAAGTTCCATATAAATCCCTCCGTTTTTTTGAATGTATGGTAAAATTCTTTTGCAGTAATTCCAAACAGGAATAAAGCTGCTACTATCCACCATACCAAGTAATTTGTCTGGAATAAAAAGTCTGCCATATAGCGAAGCGTCATATTTACCCCGCTTACAAAAACAGCTACCGCCATGCACCCATAAATGACTTCTTTATTACGGAAACGTCGCACAAGATATAGGCTGATACTTGTTGTCAATAGATACGGAACAAACAAATATACACCTGTCTGCATAAAGGAAATACTGTTTGCAACATGGCAGACCGGAATTATGATACAAAAAATCCCAAAGTTGAAAACACCTAAAATAATCAACCTTGCCAAAACAACACTCTTTAAGGAAAACCGGGCAGACATTTCTAACTCATTCATTCCGTATATGGCAGATTTTGTGCTTTCTGCAATAAGCAGCAATGCAAGAAAAGGGGTAAATGCAGATACAATCCATACCGTATTTTCACTTGCAAAAGAAGCCGCCCATGCTACGGGCAAAAGTATCAATATAGACATTAGCCATACGCTTTTCTTGATAAAGGGAATTTGGCTGCATATAAATGTTTTGGTACTGATATGCGGGCGGGGCAGCGAATGGATAAACTGAACCTTGCGACCCGGCGTAGGTGCGTCAAACGCTTTAGCAATCTGTTTTTTTAGTTCTCTATTCATCTGAAAAGCCTCCTTTCTGTAACTCCGTTTTGAGATATTTTAATATCCTTGCGGTTTTTCGGTATATGGCAAAACGGGAAAGTCCTGTAATCTTGCATATCGAAGCTATGGGAACATCATTTGCATATCGAAGCAGCAACAATTCCTGTTCGTCCTGCGGAAGTTTGTAAATGAGGTTTTTTATTGCAATGCTGTCTATCCACTCCTGTGTTGGGTCATAGCTCAATTCCTCGTTTATCTCACATGATTTTTCTTTGCTTCCTTTTCGGTATTCTTCAATACATAAATTACGGGCAATCGTGTAGAGATAAGGAAGTTCTTTGTCGCTGTTAAGGCTTAACTGCTTATTGAAAAATCGCAGAAATGTTTCCTGCGTTATATCCTCTGCCGTTTGACAATGGCGGACTTTGAAATAACAGTAGCGGTATATTTTGTCATATTGTTCTTCCAAATCCATAGCGTTCAAGACCTCCTTTCATTATGTATAACGGTTTAGCCACATCAAATGTGCGGCTGTTTTGAAAATTATAGCATATTTTTGCAAGTTCTTTTAGGCTGCGGAATAGTGGTAGGCTACTGTCTATGCTTGTATTTTGGTTTTGCTTCTTTACTAAACATAAGCATTCGCACCGGGGTTATCGTTGCCGTAACCTTCAAGGAGGTTTACGACGCCCCAAAGCGAAACACCGCCGCCGATCAGGCAGATGACGCTTTTGAGTACGGTGCAGGCAGTAGTGATGAAGGACGAGGTATCGACCTCGCCTGTGCCTGCTGCGAATGCCTGAGTTGCACAGGTAGATGCCATGATGCCTGCAACAGTGCAGAACATCGTTGCCTTCTTTGCACCACGGGTGAGCTTAGAGAGCCACTTGTGCTTAGGTGCAGAGGTAGTGGTTGCTGTCTCCATAGCGGTAGCATCGACCGCAGAAATATTCAGTTCGTTCATAGGTAAAAAGTCTCCCTCAAAAAATAAAGTAAAGAATGTCCGCAGCTTCAACCGATTATCTCTTTGTTCGGTTTCTTCACTGTCCGAGTTAAAATCCGACATATATCTCTTTTTCGTCGGTTTCCTCAGAATTTTGAGTATCAGCGGTTTCTGTTTCTGTTGCTGATACTGTTGTAACTTCCTGTCCGGCGGCCGTCATATCAACACCATACCCCGTGAACTTCTCCTGTTGAGACAGTCTCAAACGCATCGCCTTTTGGTCACTCACATATTTTTCGATGTTGAACCCCATCTCAGGATTATCGTCCAAAAGCATTGGATATTGCTTATGACGGGTAATGTCAAACTTGTCCGAGAAGAACGGACGCACTCCTCGCACCTGTAAGATACATTTACCGCCGTCCATGACCGCCAGTTCGTCTTGACTTTTCAGCTCTTTTCCGAGCTTCTGATAGTTCATACCGTAGCTCTCGCTCTGACCTCTGTTCGTAGAGGTATTAAAGGAGTCGATTGTCTCTTTGCCGAGACTTTCACTGATCTCCTTTAATGTTGACTTCTCCTTACCGCCCAAAAACAGCATCGTATCACAGTTGCCTTCGATCGTATCTGCATTATCTTTATAAATAGCCTTTAGCTGGCTCTTAGCTTGCAAGATGATACTTGCCGATATTTCACGGCTTCGAATAGTCGCAATGAGCTTCTCAAACTGCGGTATTTCGCCAAATAGTGATAGGTAATCCTTTGATATAATCACCAGATTTTCCCCCACTCCACACCGTGCGTGACAGTTTCCCGTCACACGGCGTTCCATCATTTTCAGAATATTTTTAGTGCATATGTAGCCCTGTTACTGTAATTTGATTTTGTAGCTTAAATTTCTGCCATACGCAACAGGAATAATAGGTCTGTCATGAATCCAACGCATTTGCTTGGATTTTCCGTAGTTGTCTGCGATGAACCTTGACCGTATTTCACCTGATTTTTCTACCGAACATTGCCTGCTGTTGTGATTTGCACCACTTAGCATTTTTTGAATCGGATAGCCGATTTCGGCAAAATCCGCACTGACGTGCGTCGCCATTTTATAATAGTTGTGCAGTCCGCTTATCAACGAATTATGCAGACTGATATTTTTATCAAGTGACTTCTGGTCATTATGGTTCAATATACGTTTTGTGCTTTCAGCGACTTTCTTTTTGGCTCTGGTTTTCGCCTTGTCGGTCATATGCGATTTTACCGCATATTTCTTCCCTTTTGGCACAGCTCGGATTTTTAAGCCCAGAAATTCCATGTAATTCTTTTTCAGATAGGTGATTCCGGATTTTTCCTCGCTGATTTCCAGAGAAAGCCGTTTTTTCAGCCAGTTGACAACAGCTGTATAGGTTTTCTTTGCTGTTTGATAATCCCGGCAGAAGATTTTGAAATCATCTGCATATCTGACGATATAAATTTCTTTCAGCTTGCTTTTTCCCCGAAGCATCGTCCATTTTTGCGACCTGTCTGTGACAGTATTTCCCTTTTTATCGGTCTTGCTGTACTCCCTGTTGACTTTTGTCGGCATCGTTTCCCATTGACTGGCAATCCACCAGTCCAGTTCATTCAGCACGATATTGGACAGCAGCGGCGATAAAATACCGCCCTGCGGTGTTCCTGTTTCGGGGCTTGTTACAATGTCATTGAACAATATATCCGCCTTTAACATTGCTTTGATGATTGCAAGGACTTTCAAATCCTGAATGCCCATTGACCAGATTTGCCGTATCAGCTTTGCGTGGTTGATGTTGTCGAAAAATCCCTTGATGTCAACATCTACAACATAATGCAGATTCTGTAATTGAATCATTTTATAGCATTGTGCGATTGCATTCTGTGCAGACCTGTACGGTCGAAACCCATTGCTCCGCTCATGAAATTTTGCTTCACAGATAGGCTCTAAAACCTGTAACACGCATTGCTGTATCAGCCTGTCCCATATGCTCGGAATACCAAGCGGACGCTGTTTGCCGTTCCCTTTATCAATATAGACTCGGCGTACTTGTTTCGGCTGATAAAATTGCAGTTTATTTCTGACCTTTTCTACGACTTTCTGAATCGGATATTTCTGTATATCTGTGATGATTTTTCCGTCAACTCCGGCAGTAAAACTGCCTTTGTTCTTGCAGATGTTCCGGTACGCAAGCACCACATTTTCTTCTGAAACAATCAGCTTCATCAGATGTCTGAACTGCTTTCCCTGCCTGCTTTGCTCATATAAATTGCAGAGCTTCTCTTGCAAGCCGTACCGATACATATTCTTTTCTGATTTGTTTACAGTTTCCTTCGTCATAGTAACCACCGCCTTTCAGCGTGTTTTTTCTTTCTCATACCCGAAGCTATGAAATCACCTTGTGATTACTACATATACATATTGAATATTCTGAAAATGACTTGTGCCTATCCCTCCACGGCTTATTATCACCGTTTCATTGGTACTGTGGCACTACTCTCACAGTCCTGAATCAGCTTATACGGATTGCTCCGCTTTCGTCTGAACATCAGTATAGAAATGTGAATTTCACCGACTGGACTGCTTTCCACGTTCCATTATTCTTAGCATTGGTACAACTTAGGTCAATCCTTTAGTCCTGCAAGCATTATCCTCGATATTCTCAGGATACGTGCCGCCTGTAACAGCACAGGGAGTTTCATACTAACAACTTTTACTCCACCCCGCCTGCGTGCATTTTGCACCCCGACATTTCTATCGGTCATTCGTTTAGAACCGTACACTCGGATTTTTGTCGGACTGTATTTCAAGTCATTCTAACCATATTGCACCGCCGTCCGCCCTATAGGCAGTACACCGCACCTCTGCGGCGCTTTCCTCGTCTGAAATAAATTTCTCCGTTAGGACTGCTCTCGCACGACTTCCACGGGCTTACGACCTCTGCATTTCACACTGCATAGCCGTCCGTAGTTTTAACGTGAACCTTTCCGGGCGTTACTCCCTCATTCGATTCATCAGAATAATAGTTCTACGTAACTATTTTATTGTTACGTGCCGCACCTTTTCAGTACGGAACGTGTCACACTATTGGCGAACTCGTCTAACAAACAGCGTACATGATAGTCCAGCTTTCCGCCCGGTGAATTATCTGCTTTTGTGCAGAGTAGGTTGAAAAGCTGGGAATACATGATCGCCACAAGGAAGTTGAATGTAGCGTCTGTATCGGAGATGATTATGAAAAGCGCACTCAGCTCGTCACCGAGCTTGTCGAGGTGCAGCTCATCGTAGGAGGTGATCTCCAAGACCTCATCTATTGCAAAAGGCGCGAGTCTTGTGGAACAGGAAATCAGGATAGATTTTGCCGTCTTGCCTGCTGCCAACTTGTAAGCCTTGAATTGTTTGAGTGCAAATGCACCCAAGCGCCGTTGTTCGGCATCGGGTTTCGTTTCAAAGATGTCACCGTAATCAGCCATGACTTCGGGATCTTCGTGCTTTGTGCCGTTCAGCCAGCACTCCACGATCTCAAATTCAAGGTCGATACAGTTCTTAAACTCCTCATCGTCCTCACGGCACTCCGAATTGTTGATCATGTCGATCAGCGTTTCAAAATTCCATTGATCTTCGGGATACATAGCGAAAATCAGAGCGATATATGCCGTGTATAGGAGCTTTTCAGCTTTTACCCAAAAGTCATCGCCGGACGGCTGCTGAGAAGAAGTAGTATTCTTGATAAGGACTTCCACGAATTTGAGAATGTCCTTCTCACGGTTTTTCTTGCTGATGTATGCAAACGGATTGTAGTGCATCGACTTCGCAAAATCAATGGTATTGAACACCTTGATCTTGTAAGGCTCATAAACAGGGATATATCTGCCTTTTTTGTCTTTGAGATAGTTTCCCTTATCATCCCTGCGGTACACAACTTTCCCGTCAACTCGTTTCGGGCGGCCCCTTTGGAGCATTCTTCCGCATTCCACAAGCACCGTACCCTTCGGGTCGGTCACTACATAAGAGGAGTGCATCTGCATCAGGTTCGGCTTCACGAAAAATCGTGTCTTACCTGAACCTGAACCACCGATCACAAGAATGTTCTTGTTTCGGGCGAATTTTGGTGCAGAGGGCTTGCCCATTGTAAGAGATTCCGTCCGTGTGAGAATGACATTGTTTTCGGGGCAGGATAAGTCCATATATGGCTCAATATCCTTTTCACCGCCCCATACGGCAGAGCCATATTCCTCACCCTGGCGGAACTTCTTTTTGTTTTTCGATTTGATATAGAGAACAAGTCTCATGACACCCGCCAGTACCAACCCGAATAAAATATCCGACGGGTGTAAACTGGGAAAGATTCGTGCAAATGCCACACCGAGATTGCTCATGAAAGGCAGGATTTTTTCCTGAAATCCCTCGCCCTCAGCGGTACGGTATGCAAAGCCGATCAGGTTGCCCACATAAGAGAAAACTGCATAGGGAACAGCCTTGATGATCAGCTTTTTGAGCTTCCTGGTGTTAAGCTGCAATCAGCAGTCTTATCCTTTCTCACAGTATCGGCATCAAAAATCGCCGTAAAAGTATCATCGCCCCTTGCCCGTGGAACGGGTGCAGGCTGGAAGTGGTTATAGATCACCGTCTGTTCTCCCTTGTTTTCTCTCTCTGTTTCTGTTTGCGGGGCTTGCTCCTGAGCTTCTGCGCCTGCTGCTGCATCTGCTCACGGGTGAACTCACCACGCTTCTGTGTCTTGCCCTGTCCCTTGCCGACATACTCTGAAAATGCTCTCTTGAAATCCTCTGTTTTGGCAGCGGAAAAGAAAACATGATAGGTAGGCGGCGAGGTGCTTTTATCTCTTTTCAGGGCAAAATCTACATCGTATTTTCGTGCGGTTTTCAGAAAATCCCCGATATTCCGGTCTGAAACCTCAATGCTGTCGAGCTTTGACGGAGACTTTGCCTGCAACTGCTTGTAGGTCATTCGTCCCTTTTTCTCTGCCTTACCCGACATAAACTCCTGCAATGCCGATTTCAGCACATCGGCGGTCATTTTCTCCGCCTTGATCGAAATGTCGATGGTTTTCTTCGCACCGCTTTCGTAGTCGGACGGCATTACGCATCACCGCCTTCGTTTCCTTCGGGCATCTCAAACGTGCTGAACGCTTCGTTCTGGAGCCAGCGGATAAAGTCGCTCATTGCCGCACAGACCTCATCTTCGTTCGGGGAATGGAAAAGAATTGTTTGTCCGCCGTTAACGTCCATAGCGACAATACAGGGTTCGTCAACAACACGATCCTCCGCATAGTCAATGGGGCAGATTTCCACGCTGACTGCGATCAGGTTATCGTAGTTGATAATATCGTTACTCTGTGTCAGGATATTCTTAGCCATGATTTTTCACCTCCCGTAAAAGCTCATAGAGCTTGTTGTGATATTCCTCCTGAAGCTCGTCAAAAGAAGAAAACACGGTGTCAAGCGTTTTTCTGTCTATCCTGTCACCGAGCATATCCATGACGATCGCTTCAAATTCGCTGTGAAAGCTGTAAAACAGGTCGTTTACAGACTTTCAGGCGGCTTCGGGATCTGCGTCCTGCTTATAATAACCGAGCTTTTCCCATACTTGCTTGTCGGGACAGTAATAGCGATACATCTTGCCCTCACCGCAGGGGATAGCATAACCGAAGTCGAGCGCACCCTCACGGAGTCCCTGCTTGAGCGCAGCGACACTGATACCGCTTGTCTGTGCAATCTCGGTAAGAGCGACGTTTCTGCCCGTAAAAGCAGGATTGTCCGCCTTCTTCTTTGCAGCCATAAAAACACCTCCTTTCTCGGTCAGACAGCCACGCCATAGCCGAAATCACGCCTGATCTGTTCGTCAATGTTACGGCTCTCACAACCTTCGTTAAAATGATAAGTCAGTACCTCGTTGTAGAGGGAACTAATGAAATATCTGCGGAAGTCCTTAATATCGTCAATCAAAGCCATTTTTTCAATGACACTTTCGACCATGTAGATATTGGCTTTAAGCATCTTTGACTGAATAACGGTTCTGGGGAATGCTGTACCTCTGAGCGTGGTATAGGGCAGAGGTGAACATATCTCATCAACGATAAAGCCAACGATTTCATCTGCTTCTGCATAACCGTCCCGACCGTCCTGACAGAGCCAGTCACCAAGATGCCAGTAGTCGAGATTCTCCCTGATAACTTCCGTGTAATACTCAACTTCTTCTGCGTTATATCCGTCGGTCACTCTCTCAGCAGATTTTTCAACACCCGAAATGTTGAAAGTTGGCTTTGCCGCCGCAGGAATGATAGAGGATTTATCACTCAGTAATTGATTTTTTTGTATTGAATTGTAAGTATTATATTGTCCCTGATTTTCAGACAGCGGAGTTTCAGCAGGTGGATTGTCCAGATACGGGTTTTCCACCCCCTGTTTTTCGTCCGCAGAAGAAACAGCAGCTTTTGCCTTGCCGCCCTCACGAATCGTGATAGCCTTGCGTCTGGTCTCGGCTTCAAGCTCGTCAGCTTCTTCCTTGCTGACAGGAACATCAAAAAAGCTGTACACATATTCAAAGCAATTATGAACGCTCTCGTTAGACAGGAGCTTTGTACGAACCAGATAGCCCAAGTCAATCAGTTTGTTCACAGCGTTATGCACGGCAGTCTTGCCCTCTTTGCAGATAGCTTTCAGTCCTGACATAGAGAAATTCCAGCTATTCGGCAGAGAAAGAACCTTCATCATAAAGCCGATCAGTTTGTTTCTGATCTTATTGCTCCTGATGAGCTTTGCACTGATAATGGTGAAATTACTGTCCTTCTTTACACGGTTCAGGGTAGCGTTATCTGCTGTGAAAGTCTCCATTTCTATGTCATACTTCGGGATAGAGTCGTCCAGTTCAGAGTATTCATAGAAATCATAGAGATAGCTGATCCTGCCCGTAGGGGACTCATTTGGCATCAGCAAGGTCTTTTTGACATATCCCCATTGCTCCAGTTCAGCAAGCTGAGACTTGATCGCTGTTTCCCCGTCCTCACAGATAGCCACAAGTCCGGCTATCGTGAAATTCCATGAAGGCGGCAAGTCATTGATCTTACCGAGCAGTCCTATCGAATCACAGCCGATATTGGTTGAACGCACAAAGCAGTTGCTTAGAACGGCATAGCCGCCTGACCTATGTACCCGGCAGATCGTATCTGGTATTGTCTTTTTTGCTTTTTTCATCTTGTCCATTTCTCTCACCTCGGCTTACGCTCCGTACACAAATTCCATATTGGATATTCGCAGCTTGTTGACCGCATAGACATGACCATACGGCTTCTGCACCACAAGGAGGAAACCTCTCTTGCACAGCTCATACACAGCGGTACGAAGCTCATCGAAAGTGAACTGCGAAAGCTCACTGTAATGGCGAAGCTCATCGACCGTAACGTAGTCAAAGTCTGAATGGTTAAGCATAGCCGTCAGCAGTTCGTCACAGGCTTTGGCTTCAAAATGGTAATTGAGCAGATTGATCTCAGTAGGGTTCGGCATAGAAAGACCTCCTTGACAAGTTTCATCTGAAATAAAAAAGCTCCTCATCATCCTGTTTGTGTACAGGCTCAGTGAGAAGCGATGTGCAATATTCAATTTTTAGGCATAAAAATAGCGGACAGCACTTCTGTTATGAAACACCGTCCGCTATTGTCCATTATTCAATTTGCTTTGTCAACAGGCTTTCTACCGTTTGTTTTAGGGTTTCTACCAACTTTCTACCAACCTTGACGGCGGTAGGTATCTACCAAGTTTCTACCCAAAATCTTAAATCAGGTAGATTTTTGAGTTTGACGAAATAGCGCGGTTTCTGAGATTTCTACCTCAAAAAGTGACGTAAAATAGAGTTCTAAATGTCTCTTAATGACCACTAAGGGATACTAATGCCGAATAGCGTCAATAATACCATAAAAAGAATACAAGTCAATAAAAAAAGACGTTGTTTTAAGAAACTCATAAGAATTTCCCTCATCTATAAAGACGTGCAATAACAAAAAAAGTTGCAAACAAAAAAAATTTCTCGTACTATCCCGCAGAGGCACCTGATGTTTTTAAACACTCTCGGTGCAAACAGCATTCACCAATACAGATTGTAACAAATCACCCCAACAAAAAAAGGGCAGCCCACGCCGCCCTAATATGTATTATTTTTTCTTAGCCATAAGCCCTATCATTATAAGCACTACCACCGCACCGCCGCCGATACAGCCGAAAAGCACCCAATCGGTCTCAGTGTTCTGGGTGGAGTTTTTCTGCGCCTTGATAACCTCCTGCTCCGCCATAGCCTCCGCCGCAGAGCTTTCCGTCACAATGGAGCTGTCCTCCGTCTGAGGGCTGTCCGCATACACCGCCCACGGTATTATCATCATAAGCGACATCACAGCCGCTCCAAGCCCCGACAAAAGCTTTCTTGTCCTCATATAAAAAGACCTCCTCCGATACGCCATTTATCAACAGCAAAGCTTTATCACAGAGCTGCTCAAAGTTTTCCTCATTCAATTATACACATTTTCCAATAAAATTACAAGCAGAATTTTGTACAAATCATACATTCGTTTACACAACAATATACACAACACCTCACGAATTACAAATAAATCGCTGTAAATTTTGATTTATCAGTTTATTAATTGTGTATTGTCACAAAAATATATAGCAAAATTCATCAAAAATAGCATTGAAAATCTTGTTCATATGTGATATAATAACGAATAGCAACATACTGTTCACACTTTACTTGTAAGGAGGTCTTTATTTTGGAAGAACGTATGCAAATTATACAGGCAGCAGGCAACAGCAAGATACAGATAGGCGTTATACCGGGTCACTATGCAACTAACCACTCGCATATCAATTATTATGTAGATATAACATCTCTTAAAACTGGTTATAAAATGGCAAAGGAAGCCGCAAAGGCATTGGCAGCCACCTATGTTTCAACACATATCGACACTATCATATGCCTTGAAGGCACAGAGATCATCGGTGCCTTTCTCGCTGAAAGCCTTGGCGAAAGCGGCATAAACAGCGGTGCAGACGTAAATGTAGTAACGCCTGAGCTAAACGCTGTAAATCAGATGATATTCAGAGATAACACTCAGAAGAAGATATGGGGCAAACAGGTGCTTCTGCTTATCGCTTCCGTTTCAACTGGAAAGAGCATAAACAGAGCAATGGACTGTCTGAAATACTATAACGGCAACCTTGTAGGAATAGCTTCCATATTCTCCGCTATCAAAGAGAACAACGGCACTGCTATCCACGCCCTTTTCACAGAAAAGGATCTGCCTGATTACATGACATATACATCATCAGAATGCCCAATGTGCAAATCAGGACAGAAGGTCGACGCTTTGGTAAACAGCTTCGGCTATTCAAAGATATAGCTTGTAACTTCATTCTCCATAAAAATAACGTTAAAGGGACGGAATTTGACTTCCGTCCCTTTTTCTTTTGCCAAAATGTCAAATCAACGGGCGAACACTGTTCGCCCCTACATACAAACAGCGTATTTACGTCGTTTGTAGGAAATTGAGGCGTCACGCTTGTTTGAGCCTTTTTTTCTTTTGCAAATAATGTGTAGGGGCGACCTGAGGTCGCCCGCTTTGTTTCACCGCTATGACGTCTACTTTAACCAAACAAATGTGAAAACTTCTTTTTAAGCCCAGCCTTGTCAAAACCAAGACCAAGCACTATATAAAGTATCGAGCTTGCAAGCACCTGTATGCAGTAAGCAGGAGTCTGACCGAAAGCCGAGATTATTGCGCTCTTTGAAAAACCGCCTGCCATAAAAATTCCCTCATAAAGACTGTAGCATACCACGCATATAACAAGTGCAGGGATAATTCCAAGCAGATTTCTCACGCAGATTATTTTCTCTGTCTTTCTTGAAAAGCAAAGGGCAGTTATAGCCTTTATAACGATAGTTCCAGGGAGCCATACCACAAATCCTGAAAGTCCGTCTGCAAGACCTGCTCCGATAGCGCCTGCCGCCATTGCATAAGGTGTAGGAAGCATCGAAGCCGCAAGATAAATAAGTCCGTCACCTGCGTGTGTGTAGCCTGCACCCGTAGGAATGTGAAGCCATGCCGTAAGAACATATATCATTGCCGCAAAAAGACCTGTCACACAAATAAGCTGAATATGCTTTGTTGAATTTTTTACCTGAACTGTTGTACTCATTATTATCACTCCAATTTAATTTCTATCCTTATTTTATACCTCCAGACTATGATTTGCAAATGCCTCAGTTTCGCACTTTTTCCACCGTAGATTGTATCTTTTGCACAATCCAAAAGTCCTATCCCAACATCACATTTGTGCATCAAAGCAATACAATATCCCACAATAATTTTACAATAACATGACAAAATCAATTATGCACAAAACCAAGCTGTCATATAGGCTTTCTTTTGTGCTATAGGTAGAAGATAAAAAGGCGTAAAAAAAGAGCGGTCATAGTCAAGACCACTCCACTTTGCAAAACATAAATCATCAAATTGTAGGGGACGGCGCCCCCGACGTCCCGATACTTCTTTTCCCTTAAATGTTACCGAGAAATCACAAGCCCTAATACCTAGATAACGTAATCATCTATCCTTGCATTTTCCTGATTTACAAGGTCCTGCAAGGTAATGCCGTCAACAACACCATTTATAGCACCGTAAAGCTTTTTCCATACCGTCAGCGTTGCACAGCAGTCCTGACGTGGACAGGTATTTTCTTCCCCCTCCAGACAAGCCACAGGAGCAAGACTTCCCTCTGTGAGCCGAAGTATCATTCCCACAGTGTATTCCGCAGGCGTTTTTGCCAGCTTGTATCCGCCCCCTGCACCACGAACGCTCTTTACAAAGCCCGCTCTTGCAAGAATGGATATTATCTGTTCAAGATACTTGTCGCTGATGTCTTGTCTTTCAGCGATCACTTTGATAGGCACATATCCGCTCTGCTCATGTAAAGCAAGGTCAAGCATAAGCCTCAGTGCATATCTTCCCTTTGTGGATATTTTCATCAGCGTCAGATCCTTTCATAAATCCTATAGAAAATCTATGATTAATTATATATCATATTTGTAAAAATGTCAAGCAAAAACCACCGCAAAGGGCGTATTTACAAAAAACTTCTTTTTACCCTCTTTATTTTTCTCAAAAAGTAGTGTATAATACAATTAAGTATACAAGTTCACAGTAAAGAAAATAAAGGGAGGTCAAAAGCTATGAAAAACAAGCTTAAAGTAAATATTTATAACCGTACATACAATCTGCTTTCCGAAGAGTCGCAGGAGTATACCAATAAACTTGCGTTGGTGATAAATTCAAAGATAAAAGGCATGATGAAAGCTATCCCGAGCCTTTCCGTTCAGGACGCCGCAGTGCTGACAGCACTTGATTGTCTTGACGAGCTTAGCAAGGCAAATCAGAATATCGAAAATATCCGCACCCAGATAAAGGACTATGTTGACGACGCAGGCAGAGCAAGAAGCCAGGCTGACGAAGCTCAGAAAGAAATAAGAGAGCTTCAGGCAAAAGTCCATGACCTTGAAGAACAGCTCGAAGCACGCACAGTTGTAAAAAGAGAGCCTGAGGACGAAGTTATAAACGCAAACGAGCTTCTTTCGCAGGAGATAAAGAACGCTATCGAAAGACCTGTCCACCCTAATCAGCCTAACAACGGCAATTTTGTCGGCACAGTGAATTACAGACCCGAGGGAGGAAGCCATTAATGGCTCACAAAGCTGAGATACTTGCCCCCTGCGGTTCTTTTGAAACTCTCGAAGCCGCCCTTAGAAGCGGCTGTGACGCAGTTTATCTCGGGGGAGAGAAATTCTCCGCCAGACAAAATGCCGCCAATTTCACAGATGAACAGCTAAAAGAAGCCGTAAGGCTCTGTCACCTGCGAGGTGTAAAGGTCTATCAGGCGATAAACACTGTTGTCTTTGACGAACAGCTCGAAGAGTGCAAAAAAGCCGTCAAATTTGCCGCAGAAATTGGCGTTGACGGACTTATCACCCAAGACCTGGCCCTTGTGAAAATATGCCGTGAATGTTGCCCCGACCTTGAATATCACGCCTCCACCCAAATGACCATTCACAGCGAAAGCGGTGTGAAAATGGCTAAAAAGCTCGGCTTTTCAAGAGCCGTCCTGTCAAGAGAGCTTCCCGAGCATACCATAAAAGACCTCACCGCCCTTGGCATCGAAACAGAGGTCTTTGTACACGGCGCACTTTGTATGTCCGTGTCAGGTCAGTGCTATATGAGTGCGTTGATAGGTTCGAGAAGTGCCAACAGGGGACTTTGTGCACAAGCGTGCAGACTTCCCGCGCAAGGGGATAAGATAACAAAGGGGCAGGAGCGTTACGCCCTCTCTCTGAAAGATATGTCCTATGTTGATAAGCTCCAAAGACTCGAAAAGGACGGAGTTTCCTCTCTTAAAATAGAGGGCAGAATGAAGCGCCCCGAATATGTTGCGGCGGCAGTGAACTGCTGTAAAAATTCTCTCGAAAACAAGCCTTATGACCTGAAAGTCCTTGAAGCTGTCTTTTCCCGCGGTGGCTTTACAGACGGATATTACAATGGCAGATTAGGCAGAGAAATGTTTGGCACAAGGCAGAAAGAGGACGTTTCCGCCACCGCCAAAATTCTTCCCGAACTTCATGAGCTTTACCGCAGATGTGAAAAGCGCACAAAAGCCTTTTTCACCATAAAGCTTCAGGAAAGTTCTCCGGCGGAGCTTTCTCTCCGTGACAGCGAGGGAAACACCGTGACCGTTTACGGCGATATACCACAAAAAGCCTTGAAAAAGGCATGCGACAGCGACTATGTAAAAAAACAGCTCTCCAAGCTTGGGGACACCATATACGAGTTCGGAGGACTTGAAGCCGCCATAGGCAAAGACCTTGCCTATCCAGCTTCCGCACTTAATGACCTAAGACGGCAGGCGGTAGAAAAGCTTGACCAGAAGCGTATAGACTTTTTCACCCATACCGCCGATTTTACCGACAAAGCACTTGCCGATCTTCCTACCCTGCCAAAAGCCTATGAACACAAAAAGATCCGCATAATGCTCTCAAAGCTCTCTCAGCTTGAGGGTGTTGACCTTGACAAAGCAGAGCTTGTGGGCGTGCCAATAGAGATAGCGTCAGAAGCGGTAAAGATCGTGTCCGACAAAAGCAAGCTTATGATAATAATGCCACGCTTCACATTCGACGAGAAAGCCCTATGTGAAAAGCTTTCAGCCGCAAAAGAAGCAGGCATAACAAAAATGCTCGCCATGAATATCGGCCACTGCCTTATTGCGAATGACCTTGGCTTTGAGCTTCACGCAGGCTATTCATTCAATCTCTGCAACTCAGCCGCATTGGACGAGGTAAAAAAACTTGGTGCAAAAGACTGCACAGTGTCCTTTGAGCTTAAAGCGTCGCAGATAGAAAAGTTAAAGAAGCCCATCGAGATAGGCTTTGTGGCATACGGCAGACTTCCCCTTATGCTCACAGCAAACTGTCCTATAAGAAACGATATAGGCTGTAAAAACTGCAAGGGCAAGCTTTTTGACCGCACAGGCAGAGAGTTTCCGGTGAGATGTCCAAAGGGCAGAGATTGCGCAGAGATACTAAATTCCGATATTTTGTATCTTGCAGACAAGCTGACGGATTTTGACAATGCCGACTATATGGAGCTTCACTTCTATGAGGAGAACGCCCACAGGATAAACGAAATAATAAAAGCCTACAGTGGCGAAAGGGGCGCAAAGCCTGAAAACGCCACCAACGGATTATACTACAGAGGAGTTTTATAAAATGAGATTACTTATAAAAAAGCTTAAGGAAAATGCAGTTATCCCTGCAAGACAAACAGAATTTAGCGCAGGCTATGACCTTTGTGCCTGCACAGACGCACCCGTAACCATAAAAGCAGGTCAGACCGAGAAAATACACACAGGCATATCAGCCGAGGTTCAGGGTGAGAAAAACTGCGTTCTTCTTATCTATGCAAGAAGCTCACTGGCATCAAAGTTCGGCATTGCCCCTGCAAACTGCGTTGGCGTTGTTGATTGGGACTACAGAGGCGAGATAATCTGCGCTCTCCACAACAGTTCAGACAAGGACTACACCATAAACAGTGGCGACAGGATCGCACAGCTTGTGATAACCCCTGTTTTCACTCCCGAAGTAGAGGAAGTAACAGAGCTTTCCGATACAGAACGTGGCGCAGGCGGCTTTGGCTCAACAGGCAAATAAGAATGGTGAAAACTGCATATGAAAATTTACAACGTTAAAATAAAGACCATGGACAGCGACAGACGTGTTATTGAAAACGGCTGGGTGGAGATAACAGACGGCATTATTTCCGCTGTAGAAAGTGGCTCTCCCGAAGCTGTCACAGCCGAAGACATAGACGGCAACGGCAGAACAGTTTACCCTGGTTTTATCGACATTCACACACATCTTGGACTATCCACAAGCGGCGTAGGCATGGAGGGCGAGGATTTCAACGAGGAATCTGAACCATGCACAGCACATATCCGCATTGTTGACGGCATAAACCCCATCGACTATTCCTTTGAGCTTGCAAGAAAAGCAGGCGTAACATGCTGTCTTGTATCCCCAGGCTCAGCAAACCCTGTTGCAGGCAGTATTGCGGCAGTAAAAACCTATGGCAAGCGAATAGATAAAATGCTTGTAGGCACAGTTGGAATGAAATTCTCAATGGGTGAAAACCCTAAACTCACCTATTCTGACAAAGAGGACGCCCCCTACACCCGAATGGCAGTGGCAGGCATAATAAGAGAAGCACTTATAAAGGCGCAGAAATACGGTGAAGCGGTCGAGCGTGCAATGGGAAGCGAGGAGGATATGCCGGAGTTTGACATGAAGTCGGAGGCTCTGCTCCCTGTTCTCAGAGGTGAAGTCAAGGCGCATTTTCACTGTCACAGGGCGGACGATATTTTCACCGCCATAAGGATAGCGAAAGAATTTGAGCTTGACTATGTGCTTATACACTGCACTGACGGTCATATCATAGCTGACGAGCTTGCAGAGGAAGAAGCAAGCTGTGTGATAGGTCCTGTAATATGCGACAGGTGCAAGCCTGAAATGGCAAATCTTACCCCGGCAAACGCAGGCATACTTTCTTCTCACGGCATAAAGGTAGCAATCTGCACCGACCACGCAGAAGTGCCGATAGAATATCTGCCCTTGTCAGCGGCTATTGCAGTAAAAAACGGTCTTGACTATGAAAAGGGCATAGAAGCTATCACCTGCACAGCGGCAGAGATAGCAGGCATATCCGACCGGGTAGGCTCTGTAAAGACAGGGCTTGACGCAGACCTCACCCTATTCAGCGGCGACCCCCTTGATGTAATGGTATCACCTGACATGGTGATATGCGGTGGAAAAATAATTTGATATGATACCAATGCGGAACGGTTTTCGTTTCGCATTTTTTATTTGCGGTATCCGCAATTTATCATTTTTTTAACCATGTAGGGGCTGGCGCCCTCGACAGCCCGCACCTGTTTGCCTGTCCAATCCTGCGGTAACCATACAAAGTTCGGCACGTTGTTTCAAAATGCCATACGACACATATACACAATATTGCGAAACATAACCACTAAAAATTATTGCACAAACCCCGATAACCCCACAAATGGCGGTAGGGGCGAACAGCGTTCGCCCGCCTTTATTCGCCTACATGGTTTGTACAAATTCAACCCCCGCAACTCCTCGAAACGGGACGTCGTATTTCTGCAAAGCAGAAATTGCGCTGCTCCCCTACAGGTATTCGGGCAAGTTTCTGCGCCGCAAAATCGCTCCGCTCTTTGCGGATATACGTTTTGCTTTGGGATAGAATAGCGGTGCAGATTGTGTTACTCCGATATTTCTTTTGTCTGATATCTTATTTCTATATGCTTTTAATACTACAATCTGCACCTAGTCGGCTATCGCCGAATGAGGCTCTGCCTCATACTCCGCTAGGGGCTTTGCCCCTAGACCCCACAAGCCCTCCAGCGCCGAGCTTGAGCGTGCGCTTTATCTCTCGCTTCGCTCGGTGCTTGGGGGCAGCTTTGCTCATTCCTCATTCCTAATTCCTCATTCCTAATTCCTAACTCCTCACTTGATCGTTTCTTTTACTTAAAATGCACAAAAATGCTTGAAAAATATCAAAAAATTTGCTATAATATTATTGATTATATCCGTATGCTTCAACAGCACCGAAAGGGAGTGACTTTTTTGCCGAAATTTGAAAGCGGTATGGAAAATATGGCGGATATGTTCGTCTTTGAAACAGGCGACCTTCTGGAAAAGTTGGACGAGATCCTTATGCGCACCGAGCAGGAAGACTCTATCTCCTCCGATGATATCAACGAGATATTCCGTACCATGCACACTATTAAAGGCTCTGCCGCCATGATGAGTATGCACAATATGTCTACCCTTGCCCACTCAGTTGAGGATCTCTTCTACATTATCCGTGAAGACCCTACTGTGAAATATGACAAGCCTGCTCTCTATGAGCTTCTTTTCTCGGCTTCTGATAATCTTAAATCTGAGCTTGATTCACTCTATGACGACGCACCGCTCACCGATTTTTCAGAGCTTGAAAATAAGATACACGCCTTTGCTGCCACCATGAAAGGTCAGCCTGCCACAGATAGTTCCGATACTTCCTCAGCCGATACCGACACCTATGAGGGACTTTTCCCTGATGATGAAAAAGAGGGCGTTCTCACCTATAAGGTCACATATTCCGAAAGCTGTGCAATGCCTGATATGCGTGCATTGGTGCTTTTGCGTGCTTTAGGTAAAATGTGCGAGGTAATAAAAACTTTCCCTGAGGATCTTGACGCCGACAATGCAGGGGACGAGATATCCAAAAAGGGACTTTACATAAAGCTTATCACCGATGACCCGAATGGCGTTCTTGACCTTATGAAAAACGCCGTGAACGTTGACAAAGCCGAGCAGGTGAAAAAGCCTGAGCAACCTGCTAACGCAGCCAAAAAACCTCAGCCTGCCCAAAAGTCTGCTCCAGAAAAGTCAGCCCCAAAGCCTGCTCAGCCTGCAAATGCAGTCCCCAAAAAGCATGCCGAAAAGCATGAGCAGTCCATGATATCCGTCAAGCTCGATAAGCTCAACAGACTTCTTGACCTTGTGGCTGAGATCGTTATAACCGAAGGTTCTGTTATCTCCTCTCCAGACCTAAAAAAAGCCGAGATAAACCTTGACCGCTTCAATAAATCCTCCCGTGAGCTGAAAAAGCTTACCGATGAGCTTCAGGACGTTGTAATGTCCATACGAATGGTGCCTGTTTCCACAGCATTTCAGAAGATGAACCGTGTTGTCAGGGATATGAACCAAAAGCTCAAAAAGAACGTTACTCTTGTGTTTGAAGGGCAGGAAACGGAAGTGGATAAATCTATCGTAGATATCCTCAATGACCCCCTTATGCACATTGTGAGAAACGCAGTTGACCACGGCATAGAAGACCCCGAAGTCCGTGCAAAAGCAGGCAAGACTGAGCCTGCCACAGTTACTCTAAGCGCAGGCTATGACTCCAACGAAGTGGTCATCTCCTGCCGTGACAACGGTGCAGGAATGGATACCGCAAAGCTTATGGCGAAAGCCAAGAAAAACGGTATGCTCACAAAGCCTGAGAATGAATATACCGACAAAGAGATATTCAATTTTGTTGTGGCCGCAGGCTTTTCCACCAATGATAAAATAACCGAATATTCAGGCAGAGGCGTGGGAATGGACGTTGTAAAGAAAAACCTTGAGAAAGTCGGCGGAAAGCTCTATGTTGACTCCAAGTTTGGCGAAGGCTCTGTCTTTACTATAAGGATACCACTTTCTCTGTCTATCCTTGACGTTTTAAGCGTTGACGTAGGGGGCGAGAATTTCTCTCTGCCTGTTTCCGCAGTTTCCGAAGCTTTCTCCTGCAAAGCCGAAAGCTTTATCACCGACCCCGAGGGCAACGAGTTTATAATGCTCCGTGAAAAATGTCTGCCTCTTATCAGAATGAGCGACCATTTTGATATACCAAATGCCGAAAAGGACGTAACAAAGGGCATAATGCTCTGTTGTAAAGACGGTGGCAAGGAAGCCGTCCTCATGGCAGACAGGATAACAGTTGACCAGCAGGTGGTAGTAAAACCGTTCTCACCACTCCTTGACGCCTATCCCCTCAAAGAATCAGGCATGGCAGGCTGTTCGGTCCTCGGTGACGGCAGTATAACCATAATACTGGATATGAAAGAATTTCTCGGCAATTATGACTTCCGAAAGGGTGAATAAAGATGTCAGAACAGGATATAAACGAATTTTGTCAGAAGGGCGGAAAAATACTCTCCTTTGTTTCTGATGAAAAATATTACGCCTTTGAGGTAAAAGATGTCACCGATATAATAGGGCTTCTCCCCGTCACAAGGCTCCCGAAAACACCAAAGTTCATAAAAGGCGTTATAAATCTGCGAGGAAAAGCCGTTCCCGTGATAGATCTCCGCCTGCGCCTTGGACTGCCCGAAGGGGAGTATGACAACAGAAGCAGTACCATAGTGATAGAAGTCGGCTCAAATCAGGCTGGCATAATATGCGATAAGGTCTTGGACGTTGAGGATATCCTCCCCCAGCAGACCGCCGTGTCGCCCGTAAAAAACAGCCTTGTAAAATGCTTTATAAACGCAAACAACAAAAACATATCCCTGCTTGACCCTGATATTCTGGTCAGAACAAACAGGTAAAACATAATAACAAGGAGGAAGAGGAATGCTGTCACGTCTTGAGATCTCTCAGTCAGACTTTGACGAGCTTACTGCATTCATAAAAGAAAAATACGGTCTTGACCTTGCAAGGAAAAAGTCTATCGTTGAAAGCAGGCTGAGCAACTATGTATTGGACTGCGGTTTCAACAGCTTTTCAGAATATCTCAGCGCCGTCTACAGCGATGAAACAGGCAGAGAAACTGCCAACCTTATAAACCGCCTTACTACCAACCATACATATTTCATGCGTGAAACGGACCATTTCCAACACTTCATGGAGAAATTTCTCCCCTATGCCGAAAAAAACGTCCTCGATCATGATATGCGTATATGGAGTGCAGGCTGCTCATTCGGCAACGAGCCATATAATCTTGCCATGTGTATGGACGATTATTTCGGCTTTGATCGCCGTTTCTGGGACTTGAAAATACTTGCCACGGATATCTCCCTTAACGCACTGCGTTCTGCCAAAAACGGCATTTATACCAGTATGTCCATAAAGAATATCCCCGAAGATTGGCGTAAAAAATATTTTCACCCATATTCAAACACAAAGGATCTCTGGCAGGTCAGCGATACAATAAGGCAGAATGTTGAGTTTCGCTACCACAATCTTATGGATGATTTCACTTTCAAAAAGAAATTCGACCTTATCGTCTGCCGTAACGTCATGATATATTTTGACGACGATACAAAAGCCGAGATATGCAGAAAATTCTATGATGCAATGGAGGAGGGCGGCTATTTCTATATCGGTCACGCAGAATCAGTGCCGAAGTATATGCCTTTTGTAAAAGTTGCCCCTGCAATATACCGCAAGCTGGGAGGGGATAAAAAATGACGCCTCTCTTTCTTGTGATAACCGAAAACAAAGCCTTTGCACAGCTTTGCAGAAAGGCCCTTACAAACGCAGGCTTCCAAAGCTCAAAGCTCGCCTCAGCCTGCCTTAGCAACGGCAGAAAAAGCGTCACCGCCCTTTCTCCCGACTATGTTCTTCTCGACGGTGATTGCCAAGACAATATGGACGACTACATCATAAGCCTTGCCCCACGATATTCTGTGCCTATAATCTATCTTACCATTCAGCATAACAATAAATATCCCATGATGCAGGCAGGTGCCATAGACGTCGTATATAAACCTGACGGCACTCCGTCTGATAACGAGCGTTTTCAGAAACGCTTTGCCGAAAGCATACAGCGCCTTGAAAAAGCAAGAGCTAATTCTGTTGTGCATATACCTGCCATAAATACCTCCAGAATAATAGCCATAGGCGGTTCAACAGGCTCAACGGAAGCCCTGAAAGCTATCCTTAAAGACCTCCGCCACGACCTGCCCCCTATAGTGGCAGTCCTGCATATGCCTGCAGGCTATACAAGGATATATGCCGAACAGCTATGCACCGAAACCGGTCACAACGTTGTGGAAGCCAAAAGCGGTCTGTATCTCAGCCAAGGCATGGTGGTAATAGCGCAGGGCGGTCAGCACCTTAGATTGTTCAAGGATAAAAAAGGCTATTTTGTCACCTCTGAAGCAGGTATAAAGGTTTCAGGTCACTGTCCGTCAGTTGACGTGCTTTTTGACTCTGTGGCATACAGCGCAAAGCGTAACGCTATAGGCGTTATCCTCACCGGCATGGGCTGTGACGGTGCAAAGGGTATGCTCAACATGAAGAAAATGGGAGCATATAATATCGGACAGGACGCAGAAAGCTCCATAGTCTATGGTATGCCCAAAGCCGCATATGAAAACGGCTCAGTGTCAAAGCAGTGTCCACTTGACAAGATAGCACAGGAGATACATTATCGCATCGACAGCGGCTTATGATAAAATATAACAAGGAGGGATAGCTGTGGAAAACAGCAGATATCTCATTTTCACCTCAGCAGGGCGAAGCTTTTCACTGCCCTTTGAAGATATAAAAATAATCATAGCGGCGCAGACCCCAACTCCCGTGCCTGATTTTCCCGACTATGTGCCGGGAACAGTGGTGAACGAGGGCGAGGTAGTGCCTGTCATAGACCTGCGCAGACGTTTCCACTATGAGCCAAAAGAGATCTCCGACAGAGATTGCATAATAATCACAATGGGCGAAGAAGTTTCCGTAGGGCTTTTGTGCGACAGCGTAACAGGCTTCACGGATATCCCCGAGGATAAGCTGTGTAAAGCCCCAAACGTCAACGAAGAAGCCTGCGCAGATTTTCTAAAAGGAGAATTTCTTCTGGAGGGCAAGCCATGCTATGTCCTTGACAGCGAAAAAGTAATAAAGCTCAGCGACCGTGAAAAGGTAGCAAATACAGAGCGAAAGGATAAATAAAAATGAGAGAGATAAACGTTTCAGAAGTAGAAGAACTTGTAAGAGATCTGTGCATAAAAGCCAATCTGTATCTTCCTGAGGATATGGAAAGCTGTATAGAGTGCAACGCCAGGGAAGAGCAGTCCCCGGTGGGAAAGAACGTCTTTGCTGATATCCTTGACAATATGAGAGTAGCAAGAGAAGAAACTATCCCTATCTGTCAGGACACAGGCATGGCAGTTATCTTCATGACCATAGGACAGGACGTGCATTTTGTAGGCGGTTCTCTGAATGAAGCCATAAATAAAGGCGTAGCAAGAGGCTATACAGAGGGCAGACTGCGCTGTTCTATAGTATCCGACCCATTGGAAAGAGTAAACACAGGGGATAATACACCGCCTGTTGTGCATCTTAAAATAGCAGAGGGCGAAAAGGTAGAAATAATGGTGGCACCAAAGGGCTTTGGCAGCGAAAATATGTCACAGCTTAAAATGATGACCCCGTCAGTTACCGAGGACGAGATAGTGGATTGGGTAGTGTCAGTATGTGCAAAAGCAGGTTCTAACCCATGTCCGCCAATAGTCATAGGCGTAGGCATAGGCGGCGACTTTGAGAAGTGCGCATACCTTGCAAAGAAAGCACTGTGCAGAAGCGTATCAAAGAGAAATCCAAAGGAACGTTATGCAAAGCTTGAAGCGAAAATGCTGGAGAAGATAAATCTCCTTGGCATAGGACCACAAGGCTTTGGCGGCACACAGACCTGCCTTGCAGTAAATATAGAAGAAGCACCGACCCATATCGCAGGCCTGCCGGTGTCAGTGAACGTAGGCTGTCATGTGACAAGACACGCAAGCGGAGAGATATGAGGGCATAATGTGGAGACGAACAGTGTTCACCCGCCTTTTCCACAGCACGCACATCTTATTATTCATCAAACAAGCTCCTACATCTTATTCGGGCAAGTTCTTCCGCCGCAAAATCGCTCCGCTCTTTGCGGATTTACATTTGCTAAGGGATAGGGAAAACGGTGCAGATTTTTGCTCCGATATCACCTTTGTTTAATATCGGACTTTCATGTGCTTTTTTCTCATTAAATCTGCACCTAGTCGGCTTATGCCGAATGAGGCTCTGCCTCAAACTCCGCAAGGGACTCTGTCCCTTGACCCTGCAAGCCCTCTGACGCCGGGCTTGTGCCTGCGTTTTACCTCTCGCTTCGCTCGGTGCTAACTTTTACTTTGTGCTTGTGCACAACTCTGGTCAGCTTTGCCAATTCCTCACTCCTCACTCCTCATTTCTCATTCCTCATTCCTCATTCCTCATTTCTCACTTCTCACTCCTCATTCCTCATTTCTACCTCTTTTCTCCACAACACCAACACCCCGATAACATTCGGCACTGCCATAAGTCCATTGAAAATATCCGACACTCCCCACACAAGCTCCATGCTCCACATCGTTCCAATGCACCCACAAGCTATCGCCATGATCCTATAGATCATATCATTTCGAGGGAAAAGGTATCTCCAAGCCCTCTCTCCAATGAAAAACCACCCTGCCACTGTCGCTAATGCAAAAAGTATCAGCGAACCTGACATGAAATACTTCCCCGCTCCACCAAGAGCAGCATTGTAAGCCCGCACTGCCATATCCTCCCCCGTGAGGTCAGTGCCGCTTATTATTATCACCACAGCCGTCAGAGTGCATATGACAAAGGTATCTATAAAAACCTCAGCCATTGCCCATGTTCCCTGCAATTCAGGCGACTTTATCTCGCATGAGCTGTGTACTGCCACCGTCGAACCTAAGCCTGCTTCGTTTGAAAACGCTCCACGCTTTAACCCCTCCACCATGGAAAATATTATCGTCCCTGCCACCGAGCCTGTTATGCAGGCTGTGGGGCAAAAGGCGTTTTTTACTATCATTGATATCGCTCCTGCGGCTTTTAATGGGTGAAATATTATCACTCCCAAACTGCCGCCTATGAAAAGTACCGCCATTATCGGCACAAGCTTTTCGCAAAGACAAGCTGCTGAGTTTTTTCCCACAGCTACTAAAAATACGAAAATAAGCACCACAAGTGCAAATATATATGAGGGTATCCCAAACCCCTCTCGGGCAGCCGCAGCCGCCGAACCCGTCTGCACCATGTTGCCCATTCCAAGGGACGCACCCACCGTAAAAACTGCAAACAAAACAGCCGTGAGCTTCGTTCTGCCTATCTTTTCGAGATAAGACGCCGCACCGCAAAGCTTTCCGTCAGAGCATCTCACTCCCAGATAGTTTTCGCAGTAAGCAAGCCCCATTCCGAAAAATGCAGACACCCACATCCAGAATACCGAGCCTGCGCCCCCTATCCTGATACATTCCCCCACGCCCACCACCGAGCCTGTTCCTACAGTTGCCGCAAGCGCCGTGGAAAATGTCTGAAACTGCGAGAGAGAATCGCTTTCGGAGCTTTCTTTTTTAAACAGCATAAAAACCGTTTTCTTCATTATTTTTAAAATGTGTATCTGTGGAAATCCAAGCTTTATGCTCAGATATATTCCGCCCCCAAGCAAAAGTACCAAAAGCGGAACGCCCCACAAAAACGAATTTATCTTGTTTATTATAGCCGTAAGTTCCATAGCTTTCCCCCGAAAACACTTTTTTCGTGCAAATAATTGCCTTATAAATGATATGATATAAAAGGGAGATTAATTCTTGAAAACTGAGATAACCATACATACAAATACGCAAAAAAACAAACAGCGAGGTGAACGTCCTCAAATGCACAGATATAAGCCCTCAAAAATACCGCTTTTTATCTTCTGGGCTATCCTTGCGGTAATATTGTTTCTTATCCGCTATGCGGTCAATCTCATAGAAAAACTTATCCCATTTTCCGTGAATTATATCCTTATGCCAATGTGGATAATCGCCGCACTTTTTTGCCTGTTGGTGCTTCCATTTTATTTCATCAGATCTTATTTCACCGTCAGCTCAAAAGAAGTCACCGCCTTTACAGGGCTTTTCTTTACCATGCGGCATTTTATGCCCACCTCGGCAATAAAATCCGTCACAACTATCATAACCCCACTAGGCAGTATAACAGGACTTAACTTCGTTGTCTTAAACGCCTTGGGCGCAAGACTTCTTATACCTTTTATGAGCCGCCGTGACGCCATGGAAATATCCGCCATAGTAAACAGCTCCATACGAAACAGAGAACGCAAAGAAGACTAGATACCAAAGACAGGAAAGGTTTAAATGAGCCGCAGAGAAACTATCAAAGAAAAAAGAAGCTGGCTGAAGAATTTCTTCGCCCACCGCCAGCACCCTATAATGATATTATCTTATACAACTAAATATATGTGGCTTCTTGCTATCCCTCTTGCCAAGTATCTCATAGCCGCAAAATTCAACTTTCAAAGCTGGTTTCAGGCACATTGGGTTGATATCCTCACTATCACATTTATCTTCGGCTACGCTTTCCTGCGCTGGATATTTGTCTACTATGAGCTTGAAGAAGATTGCATCATAGCCCACACAGGCTATTTCGGCATAACACGAACTAAGGTCTATTTTGCCGAGATAAGCTCATTGTCACTGTCACAAGGATATATTTCCAGACTTATACATTCCTGTGCCGTATACATAGACACCGATGCAAAATCACTGCAAAATGCAGATATAATGCTCACCCTTACAAAAAAACGAGCCTTTGAGCTTTATCATTTTGCCACTGCCAAATGCAAAAACAAACCTAAATATGTCTACAACTCAAAGAAAAGCCTGCTCGTTATATTCTCTCTCATCTTTTCATCAACTCTGTCAGGCATGATAATCGTGCTGTCGGTACTTTACGAAGCATATAGGATAGTAGGAAGAGAGGCGGAGGAACAAATACTCCGCAGAGTGAATACGGAGATAGCAAAAGTTCCGGTGCTTGCAGAAGTGCCTGAATATATCCTTATCGCAGGCGGTGTGCTGGCAGGAGGCTGGCTCATATCATTTCTGTCGAATCTTATGCGCCACTGGAATTTTTCCTGCACACGCTGTGCCGACCTTTTCATAATCAGAAGCGGGATAGGCACAAGACGCAGACACGTCCTCTATAGAGATAGAGTAAACTATATCGACCTAAGACAATCATTGCTTATGAAGATATGCAAAATAACCTCTGTGTCTGCCCACTGTACAGGATACGGAAAAAGACGGCTTGAAATATCAGCCCTTATACCGATAACGACAAACGGACAGGTTGACCGCTCCCTGAAGATGCTCATGCCGAAAATACCGCCGGTGAAAAGCGACATCTCCACAGGAAAAGCCGACCTTGGCAGATTTATAACGATACCGCTCATATGCACGTTTATACCCATCGTATCAGGAAGAGGAACGCTTTACTTTTTTCCTAACTGGAAAAGAGAAATAACCATACTTGTTATACTAACTACCATACCATTGCTGTGGCTCGTGATAGTCAAGGCGGCGGCAGCGTTCACAACATCAATAGGCTTTGAAAACGGGCATTGTACATTGTCATATTGTAAATGGTATAGCTTTCATAAATCAATAGCCGCACTTGACAGAGTGTCAATGGTAACTGTCATGCAAAATCCGTTTCAGAAGATAAGCCATACTTGTGCCGTGAGAGTTTATACCAATTCGGAGAGTACAGACTATCATACTGTAAAGGGACTTAATTATGATAAGGTCATAAAATTGTTGAACAGGAATGGGTATGCGGTGTGAAAAAATGAGGAATGAGGAATTAGCATAGCAGACCAAAGTTACCCCCTCAGCACCGAGCTAAGCGATTTTGCAGCGGTAGAACTTTGGTGTAGGGGCTGGCGCCCTCGACAGCCCGATATCGAAGCGGCTAAGCTTGGAATTTTCACGAATGAAAAGAAGCAGACAATGTTGTGAATTGTTGCGCCGAACTTTGTGCGGATAACGCAAGCTCGTACAGGCAAATAGGAAATGGGCTGTCGAGGACGCCAGCCCCTACACAGTTTGATAAACAAATATCATCAGGGACGACCACCTCGTCCCCGATTTTTTTATTCAAAAAATTTTTTTCACTGCAACATTTCAGTGAAAAATATACACTTATATTATGACGGACGACAGGGGGGATCAGATTGGACAAAAAGGGAAGAAAAAAGCTCGCAGAACTTGCGGTGAACGGCGATACGGACGCCTTTTCTAAGCTCTATGGAGAGATATATAAGGAGCTTTATTATTACGCCCTCGCTAACCTGCAAAATGCCGAGGACGCCGCCGATGCAGTGCAGGACGCTGTGCTGGACGGCTATATGAGCATCTCCTCGCTGCGGAAAAGCGAAGCTTTCGATAGCTGGATGTTCAAAATTCTGGTCGCCAAGATCAAACAAAAACAAAAGGAATACGCCCAAAGACGCTCTAACCTCGATTATATTAATGAAAGCGACGCAATAATCAAGGACGAAAACGGATTCGAGCGGTGCGAGATCTTAGAAGAGTTTGCTGATCTCAGTGAAGCGGAAAGACTCTGTATATCACTTCACTGTATAGCAGGCTACAAAGGCAGGGAGATAATGGAGATAACAGGTATTAAAGATACGACAGTCCGTTCCCATATATCCAGAGGTAAAGCAAAAATACGCAGTAAGCTGTTTGGAAAGGAGGTGACATGATGAGAAATTTAAGAAAACGCAGAAAGCTTATCAGACAAATGGAACAGGCAAACAAAATTCCTGATAAGCTCATGCCCCAGGAAATAAAAGATATGCTGGACGTGGCAGGCTTCAGACCCGTTATCGAAAATACTCCAAATAGTGCAGAGATAAAAATAAACAGCGGCAGAAGCAACGCCCTGAGATGTCTGGCTGTGGTGGCGGCTTTCGTCCTTGTGGTAGGCGGATTTGCTGTGCTTAGGTTCAGCAATACCCAGTTCGTCAAAAAATACCCCAGTTCCGCTTCTTCACAGTCCGCTGACGCCTCAGGTCTTGACGGCCTCCGTGGAACGACCTATAAGGGTCTTTACAACTATATAAATAGCAACAGCAAAAACATAGAGGACTTTATAGTTGACAATAGCTATATATTCAAAAATATCGACGCTTTGTCTGTTGATGACGATGACTATGTGGCTTTGTATAAGCAGGCGCTCAGAGATCACCAGCTCACCCCTAACCCCGCTGATATACAGCTCACTCGCTCAGGCGTGGATATCACCCCCACAACCAGCATAGATGAGCTGGAAACAAACATAACCTACGGAAACGCCCATTTCATTACTGACAATGGCGGTATCGACGTTTATATTACCCAAAACGGAAATATCACAAAGTCAGAACAGGATATCTTTGCGGAAACCTTCCTTAAAAAAGGTCTTGTTGACATTGCCGAATACGAACAGTACGGCTGTAAGTTTGCTCCAAGCGTTGTTGCAATGTATTTGGATAATAACGAGCTTTACGCTTTCTTCGACTTTATCTTACCCGTGAAGGCAGGAAAGAAAAACCTCGATATCGAATACTGCGGAATGTGCGTGTTTGACGTGAGCGACCCTGAGAATATCAAGCTCATAAGCGAGTTTGAACAGCCCGGCGTGCTGGAGGGCATAAGAAAAGTTGACGGAAAATTTTTCATCGTGTCACGCTACACCCGAGCGGCTTCACTGCTCTTAGATGACCAAAAGCCCGAGGATATCGCACCAGTGCGATACATCAATGGTGAAAAACAGCTTTTTGAAGAAAGTGAAATGTATATCACAGCCAGAGATAATACACCGTCCATGATCCTGCTTTCGTCCTTTGACGGAAAAAATCAAGGCTCATACATGGCTTCAAAGCTTATCGCCTGCGGTGAAAGCAGCATCTTAATGGGAACAGACAACATTTATATTTTAAGAGCATATGGCTTTGAAAAAACAGACGATGATTACAGCACAGTGCCAACAAGAGCGCTTATTACAAGAATAAACTACGGTGGCGGCGACATGGAGCTTAACAAAACTCAGACCGTCACAGGCGCAGACGCCGAGCATATAAGCCACGCCATATCAGGAGATGAGTATAACGGCAGATTGTCGCTGTTCTCAAACGACTCTGCAAACATTTACGATATCAGCACACACAATATCTATTATAGCGGCATTAATATCTGCACCCTGTGGCTTTTTGACAATGACCTTGGCGTCCCTGTGAAAAAGACCCTCACATACGAGGATATCGACTTCGAGAGCGTAAGATATAACACGTTCTATCATTCTATGCTGTATGTTTACAGAGATTATTCTTCCGCATATAACAATGATGACACTTATCAGCAAGCGAACAATATCCAGCTTGATGAAGTATATGATTTCTCAGACCCTAACAAGATAACTCAGGTGACCCCTGATGATAAAGTGATAGCAGTGTCAACGGCAAACAACATTTTCCATTATGGACTGACGAACTATAATGACGATATCGCAGTGCGCACCGACAGCACGTCATTTGACTCTTTCAGCGTAAAGATACTCGACAAGAGCAAAACAGAAAAGCAAGAAACGCTTTTATACGGCTCAAGCGGCAAGGGCATAGCGAATGCTAACGGCACAGTGGATCAGGTGCAGGTTTATGACACAAAGGTAGTAAAGAAATTCAACTTCTTCAAGACTATACAGGAATACAAATATCACGAGAAAGAAATGGAAACAACAGTTGACGGAAAGGATATGACCCAAAGATCCGCAAGCACTGTTTCTTCAAACTCCATAATAACAGACAACGAAAACGAATATATAGCCATACCATTCTATGACATAACCACAGTAGGCAAGACCGATGACGGCGACAATTGGGAATATACCTATTATGAAAAAACTATTGAAAAAATTCTGGTAATGAAATATAACATAGAAACCAAAACCTTCAGCGAGTATGGAACTATAAAGCTTGACGAATATACAGATTATTTTGACGATTATTTCGATCAGGCTAGCGAAGACGAGATCACGGCTATGGTCAACGACAATGACCAGAGAGATCGTTACCGCAGTGCATTCGTTCAGGACGGATATATTTATATCTTCTCCGACAGACAGATACGCTCATACAGCTATGACGATCTCTCAAAACCCGTAGACAGTGTAGCCATAGTTAAATAGCATTACACCAAATTTCCCCTTTAGCACCCGACGGATAAATTTCTGTCGGGCGTTTTTTTGCTAAAACGTTTTCGTTATTGCACACAAATAAAGTCGCCGCAAATTGTATAGTATGTACAATAAATGTTCACAGTAATATAACCAATTGAAACTCTGTTTGTGCTAAAATAATATGGTTTTAGGAATAAATATAAGACATAAATAGGAGAAAGAATTATGAAAGACCTAACGAAAGGAAATATCACAAAGCTGATATTGATGTTTTCCCTGCCCCTTCTGCTTGGCAACATTTTTCAGCTTTTTTATAATCTTGCCGACACCCGTATTGTGGGTCAGACCCTAGGCAAAAACGCCATAGCCGCCCTTGGTGCAACTTCATCAGTGAACACCGTCATAATAGGCTTTCTGAACGGTCTTACAAACGGCTTTGCCCTTGTGACAGCACGCTTTTTCGGTGCAAAAGAGTTTGACCGCCTGAAAAAGTCCGTCGCCCACGCCCTTACCCTAGGTATCGCAACGGCAATAGCCCTCACCGCCCTCAGCCTTGCCTTTATCGACCCACTGCTGAAAGCGTTGAACACGCCTGACAACATCTTTAAGCAGGCAAAAACCTACATAGTCATAATCCTTGCAGGAATGATAATATCAATGTTCTATAACATCTGCGCAGGTGTCCTCCGTGCAGTGGGCGACACTGTTTCGCCACTTATCTTCCTTATAATATCAACTATCGCTAATATCGGGCTTGACCTTCTCTTTATCCTTGGCTTTAAAATGGGTGTTGAGGGCGCGGCATATGCCACCCTTATCGCACAGGGTATCTCAGTTGTGCTTTGTGTAATATACATCATTAAAAAACACAAATTCCTTATCCCATCAAAAAGCGACTTCCGCTTTAACTTCAAGCTCGCAGGAGATATGTATGCAACAGGAGTTTCAATGGGACTTATGATATCTCTCGTTGGTATCGGCACTGTTATAATGCAGGGCGCAATAAATATCTTCGGCACTGACATAATAGTCGCCCACACCACCGCAAGAAAAATATCTGAGATCTATATGCTTCCTATATCAGTTTTCGGTGCAGCTTCAGCAACCTTTTCAAGCCAGAACTACGGTGCAGGCAGGATAGACAGAGTAAAAGAGGGCGTGAAAAAAGCGACCCTCATAACATGGGGCTGGTCTGTTATCGTAATAGCCGCAACATGGCTTTTCACACCATTTTTCGCACACCTTATCACAGGTATCAGCGACCCTGAGATAGTGGGTACAGTGGAAAAATACATGAAAATAAACACAGCATTTTACTTTATCCTCGGCATAGTAATAGTTTTCAGAAACGCACTTCAGGGCGTAGGAGATAAGATAACACCTATAGCTTCAAGCATAATAGAGCTTTTGGGCAAGTTCGCAGTGGCAATGATACTCGCCCCACGCATGGGATATTTCGGCATCATGATAAGCGAACCCCTTGTGTGGGCAGGCATGGCTGTGATGCTCGGCATAGGCTTTGCCGCAAATAAGACCTTCCGTAAAGAGAATATCACCAATACGGCAGAGCAAATGTAAATAGTTTGTTAATTCACATAAAACAGATAGCTCCCTATGTAGAAAAAAGCAAGCCACTATTGATTTTATCAAAGAAACGTGTTATAATTAGTAAAAACATACAATCCACAAAAGTGTGGCTAACATACCATAGAAGTGAAAGGGGGAAATGCCTGCAAACGGCAGGCATGACAGAAAAAATGCTTTCAAAAATATTGTCAAAAGAGGAATGTGCAAAGTGCAGGATATGCTGCTGCTTTGACAGCTATGATATATGGGAAACACCATATATCTCACAAACGCTTGCAAGCAAGATATTGCAGGAGTATGCCCCTAAGCAGGAATTTATAAAGAAGGAAAACCATTTCTTGTTCAAAATGGATAAGGAACAGAATGCAGACCTGTATTATTGCCCGATGCTGGATAACGAGAAGGGCTGTATATTAGGCGACGACAAACCGTTCGACTGCAGGATATGGCCACTGAGAGTAATGGCGCTTAACGAAACTAAAGTAATAACATTGTCGCCGGTCTGTCCTACTATGAATGAAAAGTCCATAAAGGAGCTGACGAAAACGGCTAACGAGCTGGCAGATCAGATATTTGAGTATGCAGACGAAAATCCGGAAGCCGTGAAACCGTATCTTGACGGCTATCCAATATTGGTGGTAGAGGGCAAGAAATATAAAGATACACTTGTATGATAAAAAGGGCAGCAAATTCGCTGCCCTTTTATTCTGCCTAAAACATATCCAGTGCAGTGTTTCTATGTAGAGGCGACCTGAGGTCGCCCGCTGATATTATTTTTCGGTAGCCCACCAACATCATTTTTTTTACAAACAGACCTCGCTGCTTGTTACCTCAAAAACAAATAATAAATAAGTCCGTAAAGCACACTAGCCAAAGTGCCGTAAAGAATAACAGGTCCGCTGATAATGAAGATCTTCGCCCCAAGCCCAAGAATATATCCCTCCGTCTTGAACTCAAGAGCAGGCGCCGCCACAGAGTTCGCAAAACCTGTTATGGGTACAAGCGTACCTGCACCTGCGTGCTTCGCTATGCGGTCATACCAGCCAAGACCTGTGAGAAGGGCCGATAAAAATATCAAAGTTATTGATACCGACATTGAGGCGTTATCTTTGGATAAACCTAAATATAAATACATATCCATAAGCGATTGCCCAATAACGCATATAAGTCCGCCAAATAAAAACGCCTTCGGTATGGTCACCCACCACTTTGTCCCCTTTGACGCCTCTTTGTACATCTCGCTGTATTGTGCCTTGCTCAAATTTATATCCATTTTGTTCTCGCTCCTTTTTTGTTTCTGACTGCCAGTATTGTGCCACATAAAGCTCAGGTTATTCATATTTTAAGTGCACGATTTTCGCATGATTTGTTCAATATGTTGCTGTAAGGTTAATATTTTTATATAGTTTCAACAAGTTTTGTATAATGTAAACGATTTATCATAGGGAAATTTGTTAAAATAGTATCTTGAAAAAAATGCGAAAATTTTGTATCATATTCATTAGAGATATTCTATCTTAGGGGTAGTGTAACTGCCATTATTTTTCAGGAGGTTATTATAATGAAAGCTAAAAAAATTCTTGCTGCTGTCACAGCTCTTTCTCTGACAACAGTAGTATTCGCATCATGCGGCGATTCAGCTGATTCTTCAAGCTCTACTGCTGCCGTAACAACAACTACAGCTGCTACTACAACTACAGCTGCAACAACTACAACAGCTGCTACAGAGGATTCTGCTGCAACAGGCGGCGGAGCAGGCGACTCTGCTGTAGCAGCAGACAGCACAGCTGACTCAAAGACAACAGGCGGTGACTCTGATTACACACCTGTAAAGACATTCGAGGGCTATGATGCATTCCTTATGTTCGGTGACGGAGAGTGGCTCTGGGGCAACTGGGAAGGTCAGGGCGAACCTGAAGCTACTAAAGCATTCGGCGTTGACGCTGACATAACAGGCGACGGTGAGTACACAGTTTCTATCACAAACGCTTCTATCTCTTATGACGATCCGGACGAGGGTATCAACCCACAGATCGCTCTTGACGGCGACTATGCTGTTGGCGCTCAGGGTTGCGTAGTAATGTGCGTTGATATCATCGGTCTTCTTAACGGCGAAAAACTCAAGGGCACAGGCGATCCTAAGACTGATAAGGAAACTCCAGGTAAGTACAACGCTGACGATCTCAAGGTAGAACTTAAGTCTATCAAGGCTGACGGTCAGGAAGTTGCATTCGATAAAGCTAAGATCAAGTATGGCAACATCGAGGACAACAACAACTGCTACAGAATCGAAATCTACAACGATTACGGCGATACAGCTAAGGATTCTCCTATCGACAAGGACAATCTTGCATTTGAGGACAGCCTTGAGATTACATTCTCTATCGAGGGCCTTTCTGAATAATTTTTCATGAAAACTAAGAGCAGACCGCAATATGGTCTGCTCTTTTGTATTTTTATACATTTTTCAAGTGACAAAAAGTGTGACAGATTTTTTAAAATAGCTGTCACACTTTTATGTTGACATGAAACTAAGGGGAATATATAATAATAGTATTATAGTAATTCTATAATATCATCACATATTTTATTAATCCCCTAAGAAAAAAGCCGTGGTACCCTTTCTTACCACAGCTTTTTTCTTTTTTATCCACTTTTGTTAGCTATTCCGCCTGACTGTCTGCCACCAGACCGCCGTTATCCGCCATAAGCTTGAATTTTATCTCAAACTCTTTCTCATCACCGCTGTCCGTCTTGCGATATACTTTGCAAACGACTTCATCTCCTGCCTGCTTTCCTGAAAACAGCGACGCTATATCCACCTCTCCTGCGGTGGACTTTCCGTCTATTTCCGTGATGATATCGCCCTCCGCAAGATCTGTGTTGGCAACGTCACAATCAGGGTTTATGGACACAATACAAATGCCCGGCTTTATGCCGTATATCTCAGCAGTGGTGTCGCTGACAGCATAATAAGTCACACCTATCTTTACTCTGCCTGCCACATAGCCCTTTTCCATAAGCTCCTCAATAACAGGCTTCGCCTCGTCAATGGATACCGCAAAGCCTATGCCCTCATAATCGCTTGAAGCAAGCTTCGATGAGGTTATCCCAATGACCTGACCCCACATATTGAACAGCGCTCCACCTGAGTTACCGGGGTTTATGGCTGCGTCTATCTGTATGCAGTTCATTATTATTGACGAGTTTTCAAGCCTTATCCTGCGGTTCACACCTGACACGATACCCTTTGTCACAGTGCCGTAATAGCCCGCCGGTGAGCCGATAGCGACTACCTCTTCCCCTGCATTCACCTGAGTTGAATCACCGAACTCAGCCGCCTGCAAGCCCTGCGCCTGTATCTTTATCACCGCTATATCCGTGGCAGGATCCTGCCCCACCACCTTGGCTTCATACTCCGAATTGTCGCTTAGAACAACTTTTATGCCCGACTCCGCCGCATTTACAACATGAGCGTTTGTGACGATATATCCATCAGCAGACATTATAACACCGCTGCCCTGACCTGCCGCAACATATCCACCCGAATTTTTGTAAACCTCTATAGATACCACAGCAGGAGAAAACCCCTTTGCGATACCCTCGGCAGTGTATCTTCCGTCAGCCTGATAAAATTCATCATCAAGATTCGGCTTGTCAGCCACAGGAAGCGTAAAGCTTATCTTCTCGTCCCCTGTAACAAGATTTCTCACCCAGCCGCTTCCCCTTATAGAGGTTATTGATATGGCAATTCCGATACCTACAAAAAGCACCATAAAGCACAGCCTTGCAACTGCATGGCGCATACGCTCTCTGTAGCGGCTTCTTTTTTTTGCCGAATCAACAGCCGACCAAAAATCTTCGTCCACCTTATGAGCGGCTACCGCTCCCTCAGGCAGCTTGTAATGCCCGGTTTCTTGGGCTGTATCTTCATTTTCATCATGCAGACAAGGCTGCTCTTCAAACTGCTCCATATGAGCCTCCTAGTCGCCCTCCGCCTTGTTAGGCAGCGTAAACACAAATTCCGTATACTCGTTCTTAACGCTTCGTACCATTATCTTGCCCCCGTGGAGCTTTATGATAGAACGCACGATATTAAGTCCCAATCCAACGCCCGTCTTGTCAAGTCCTCTTGACTTATCGGTCTTATAAAATCTGTCGAACACCAGAGGAAGCTCGTCCTCAGACAGACCCTCACCGCTGTTTCTGATAGAAATGCTTGTCATGTTGCCCTCAGGCTCAAAGTGAAACTCTATATAACCGCCCTTGTCAACGAACTTTATGGCGTTCTCTATCAAGTTATACATGACCTGATGAACAAGGTCGTTATCAGCATAAAGGGTCACTCTGTCAACGTCAAGACCCCTTATCTCTATCTGCTTTTCCTCAAGCCTTGGCTCAAAAGTCACAAGGGTATCGACTATCGGCTCAAGCACAGAGAAATACTGCAAATTAGGTTTAAGCTCGCCTGCCTCGATCTTTGCAAGATTGAGCATACTTCTTACGAGCCTTGCAAGTCTGTGTACCTCAGAGGAAATTATCTTAAGATAATATCTCTCCTGCTCCTTTGGTATGGTGCCGTCAAGCAGACCGTCCACAAAACCGCCTATAGACGTCATAGGCGTTCTAAGCTCATGAGAAACGTTCGCAAGGAAGCTATTTCGCATGGTGTCATAGCTTTTCAGGCTGGCCGCCATATCGTTGAAAGCGTTGCTGAGCTGTTCAAGCTCCGAGGTAGAATAATCAGGCAGCGTGACGGAAAAATCTCCTGCTCCTATCTTCTTTGATACCTCCGCTATCTCTTTTATAGGCTCTGTAAGCTTCAGCGTCATGAAATATACCAGAAACATTACTATGACCAGAACTATTATAGCGGAAACTATAAATATTTCCATTATGTTGTAGGTATAGTCGTCCTGAGCCGCCTTTGAGCTGAATGCAAGCACATAATATTCAGGTCCATTCGCTTTGAACGACTTACCTATCACATGATATATAGCATCGAAAGCTCCTCCGAGATCCGAATAAACATACTCGCAATTGTCAGAAAAAGCTTCAAGCTCATGGACAGATATATTATGAGGGCTGCACACAGGATCCTTACTGGAGTTCACAAGCACTGCTCCCGTAGAGTCGCACAAGATAAAATCAGCGTTGCACGCCATTGAATACTGCATCATCTCATCTGTCACCGACTTTTTCCAGTCGGCAGGCTGAGCCAGCATTTCTTCCTGCGTATATAAAGCAAGAGCCTTGGTGTTTTTCTCCAACAGGCTCTTTTTTTCATCAATAAAATACCTTGAAGAAACCAGCAGTAATACCGTTCCTAAGCACACAAAGCTTATAAGTATTACTGCTGAACAAATTACAAAGTATTTAAAGAATATGCTTTTACGATTACTCATGCGGTGTTTCAGCAACTTCAAACTTGTATCCTACGCCCCATACAGTTTTAAGTGCCCACTTGTCAGAAACGCCCTCAAGCTTCTCACGCAGACGCTTAACGTGAACGTCGATAGTTCTCGAATCGCCGTAATATTCAAAGCCCCATACCTCATCAAGGAGCTGATCTCTTGTATAAACTCTGTTCGGATTTGAAGCAAGGTGGAACAGAAGCTCAAGCTCCTTCGGCGGTGTATCAAGCACCTGACCGTTTACTCTCAGCTCATATCTTGTCATATTAACTGAAAGCTTGTCATACTTGACTTCCTTTATCTCAGCTTCGCCTGATGACTGACCTACTCTTCTGTAAACAGCCTTTATTCTTGCGATAACTTCCTTTGTATCGAAAGGCTTTACGATATAGTCGTCAGCTCCAAGCTCCAGACCAAGCACCTTATCAAATGTTTCTACCTTTGCGGTTATCATGATGATAGGCACGTTGGACTTCTTTCTTATCTCACGGCATACCTGCCAGCCGTCTATACCAGGCAGCATAATGTCAAGCAGTATGATGTCAGGCTTAAGAGCGTTGAATTTTACCACTGCTTCCTCACCGTCATGTGCAAGTATTACTCCATAGCCCTCCTTTTCAAGGTAAAGCCTGAGCAGCTCGCAGATGTTCTTATCATCGTCTACTACCAATACTCGTCCAAGCGACATATTTCATCTTCCTTTCGTTTATTTACTTCTTTTCATGCCCATTATTTCAAATTTTCGCACTTCTGAAAATTTGAACAAAAGGCAATAATTATTCAAATTGATATAAGTATTATAACAAATTCACAAACCCATTGTGTGAATATTTATTTAATTTTTTATTAAATATCATAATTTGCTTCAATTTTAAGCGGACGTCTGCAACAATATGTATATATTTAATTTAATTAATCAATACTTTTGGATTTTACTTACAAAAGCATTGAGGATATTATTTGATTTTTGTAAACCATGTCATAAAATATTACCCATTCCATACAAACAGCCTCCGCAGGATAACTACGGAGGCTGTAAATTATATCAGATATTAGTCATGGGAGCTTATTAGTACATACCGCCCATTCCGCCTGCACCTGCTGCTGCGGCTGCCATAGCAGCGTCAGCCTGTGGGTCCTTCTTGTCTGCAACAAGGCTCTCTGTAGTGAGCACCATTGAAGCAACAGAAGCTGCGTTCTGGAGAGCTGAACGTGTAACCTTAGTAGGGTCAACGATACCTGCAGGTATCATGTCAACATACTCAGAAGTATAAGCGTTGAAGCCGTAGCCGACCTTTCTTGAACGGATTATCTTGTCTATGATAACGCTGCCCTCAAGACCTGCGTTCACTGCGATCTGTCTAACTGGTTCTTCAAGAGCCTTGTAAACGATCTGAGCGCCTGTCTTTTCGTCACCGCTGAGCTTGTCAACGAGCTTCTTAACTGCTGGCATAGCGTTGATAAGAGCTGTTCCGCCGCCTGCTACGATACCCTCTTCAACAGCTGCCTTTGTAGCTGCCAGAGCGTCCTCGATCCTCAGCTTCTTCTCTTTCATTTCTACCTCAGTTGCAGCACCGACCTTGATAACAGCTACGCCGCCTGAAAGCTTAGCAAGTCTTTCCTGAAGCTTTTCTCTGTCGAAATCAGAAGTTGTGTTCTCGATCTGTGACTTGATCTGACCAACTCTTGCCTTGATATCGTCGCTGTTGCCTGCGCCGTCAACAATGATAGTGTTCTCTTTCTGAACGACTACCTGTCTTGCTCTGCCCAGCTGCTCCATAGTTGTTTCGCTGAGTTCAAGACCAAGTTCAGATGAAATTACCTGACCGCCTGTGAGGATAGCGATATCCTGGAGCATTTCCTTTCTTCTGTCGCCAAAGCCAGGAGCCTTTACAGCTACACAAGTGAAAGTACCTCTCAGCTTGTTTACGATAAGAGTTGAAAGAGCCTCGCCCTCAACGTCCTCGGCAATGATAAGGAGCTTCTTGCCAGCCTTTACGATCTGCTCGAGAAGTGGAAGAATTTCCTGAATGTTAGAGATCTTCTTGTCTGTGATAAGAATGTAAGCGTCATCAAGGACAGCTTCCATTTTATCTGTATCTGTTACCATATAAGGTGCGATATATCCTCTGTCGAACTGCATACCCTCAACGACTTCGCTGTAAGTTTCAGCAGTCTTTGACTCCTCAAGAGTAATAACGCCGTCAGCAGTTACCTTTTCCATAGCCTCAGCGATAAGCTTACCAATGTTCTCATCAGCGGCAGAAACAGCACCTACTCTAGCTATCTCATCAGAGCCTTCTATCTTCTTTGAGTTAGCGACGATAGTTTCAACAGCAGTATCTACAGCCTGATCCATACCTTTCTTAAGTACCATTGGATTAGCACCTGCTGCGATATTCTTCATACCCTCTCTAACAAGAGCCTGAGCAAGCAATGTAGCTGTTGTTGTACCGTCACCGGCAGCGTCGTTAGTCTTAGTAGCGACTTCCTTTACAAGCTGTGCGCCCATGTTCTCGAATGGGTCGTCAAGCTCGATCTCCTTAGCTATAGTAACACCGTCGTTTGTGATAAGAGGAGCACCGTACTTCTTATCAAGAACTACATTTCTGCCCTTAGGTCCCAGTGTTATCTTAACAGTGTTTGCGAGCTTGTCGATACCGCTCTGCAAAGCTTTTCTTGCGTCTTCGCCAAAAATTATATCCTTAGCCATTGTAAATTACCTCCGTTTATATACTATTTAAAATGCAGTGAAATTAGTCAACAACTGCGAGAATGTCGTCCATTTTAACGATAATGAACTCTTCACCGTCCAGCTTAACATTAGTACCGCTGTACTTAGAGATAAGCACCTTGTCACCCTTATTAACGCCCATAGTAACGTCCTTTTTACCAGGGCCTACAGCTATTACCTCTGCGACCTCAGGCTTTTCCTTAGCTGAGCCTGTGAGAATGATACCGCTCTTTGTGGTTTCCTCAGCCTCTGTCATCTTAACTACAACTCTGTCCTGCAATGGTTTGATCGCCATGATAAGTTCCTCCTTTTATGATACCTTTTAATATGCTAAATTAGGATCCTTCGTGGTCGTACCTATGTTTTCAGCACTCTCACGATCGGATTGTTAGCACTCAGTCTTTCTGAGTGCTAATTATATTTTAGCACCTTTTTCGCAAAATTCAAGTCATTTAAGGTCATTTATGTGATTTTTGTAGGGTTGCACAATATCTATTAAGTCGCAAAATGATTTTGAGAGCATATTGTACAATTCATTGTGGAGTATTGCAGATCTTAAATCAGATTTTCGGGTAGGAATAAATGTATTCAATGGAGGTATGCGTATCAACAGTATCCATAATTGTAGGGGACGATGGGCAAGTTTTTCGGTTGCCAAACCGTGTTGTAATTGTGGGCTTGTTCCTTCGACGGGCGAACGGTGTTCGCCCCTACAGATTTGTTGCCGTGGGGTTCGTGTTTCAGCCGTTTATATTCTATTTTCAAGCTTCAAACAAGGTGCAGGAAGTGCTTTTCTGTGCGATCAGAACCTCTCATCGTGTTCACCTAACTCACGTTGACAAAATGTTTCCTCATACACTGCTACCTTGCAGGATATTCGATTTGGGATAATACCCTTATACTTATCCCGAAAAAGGGGTGCTTTGTTGCATAAAAAATGCAACAATTGCAGAAATGTTGCCAAATTAAAAGATAAATCATTTGTTTGCACAAGTTTAGTTGTCAGAATTTGTGCAGTTATTACACAAAATTATTACAGAAATATTGATGAAAGTACGAGAAAAAATAGTGTGTCTATGCAGTTATCCCACAATTTTAATATATATCAATATATGCAATTTTGATAAAAAACAGTTGACAAACGGGTGCGATTTGGTGTATTATTGTATTGTAATCGTTTAATCGTTAAGATCAAACAATAATATATTCGGAGGTCAAAATTATGGCAGAGTATTTTAAGGATATTCCAAAGATCAAGTATGAGGGTGTAAACTCAACTAATCCCCTCTCTTTTAAGTACTATAACCCAGATGAGGTTGTAATGGGCAAGACTATGAGAGAACAGCTCAAGTTCGCTCTTTCATGGTGGCACACAATGGGCGGCGACGGCACTGATATGTTCGGCTGCGGCACTACTGACAAGACTTGGGGCGAGGCTGCTCCTGAGGCAAGAGCTAAGAAGAAGGTCGATGTTGCTTTCGAGATAATGGACAAGCTTTCTATCGACTATTTCTGCTTCCATGACCGTGACCTTTCTCCTGAGTACGGTGATCTCGGCACAACTAACGCAAAGCTTGCTGAGGTAGTTGACTACATAGCTGAAAAAATGACTGCTGACCCTACTAAGAAGCTTCTTTGGGGTACTGCTAAGTGCTTCGATCACCCAAGATATATGCATGGTGCAGGCACATCACCTTCTGCTGATGTTTTCGCTTATGCGGCTGCTCAGATCAAGAACGCTGTTGACGCTACTATCAAGCTTGGCGGTAAGGGCTACGTTTTCTGGGGCGGAAGAGAAGGATATGAGACTCTTCTGAACACAAACATGGGTCTGGAGCTTGACAACATGGCAAGACTTATGAAGATGACAGTTGATTACGCTCGTTCAAAGGGCTACACTGGTGATTTCTACATCGAGCCAAAGCCAAAGGAGCCTACAAAGCATCAGTATGATTTCGATACAGCTACAGTTCTTGGATTCCTGAGAAAATATGGTCTTGACAAGGACTTCAAAATGAACATCGAGGCTAACCACGCTACACTTGCCCAGCACACTTTCCAGCATGAGCTGAGAGTTGCAAGAGATAACGGTGTATTCGGTTCTATCGACGCTAACCAGGGCGACCCACTGCTCGGTTGGGATACAGACCAGTTCCCTACAAACGCTTATGACGCTACACTTTGTATGTACGAAGTTCTCAAGGCAGGCGGCTTCACAAACGGCGGTCTGAACTTTGACGCTAAGGCAAGAAGAGGCTCATACACAATGGAAGACATTTTCCTGAGCTACATTGCAGGTATGGACACATTTGCACTTGGTCTTAAGGCTGCTGCAAAGATCATTGAGGACGGCAGACTTGACAAGTTCGTTGATGACAGATATGCAAGCTGGACAACAGGCATTGGTGCAGACATCATTGCAGGTAAGGCTGACATGGAGAGCCTTGAGAAGTATGCAGTTGAGAAGGGCGAAGTTACTGACTCACTTTCTAGCGGCAGACAGGAATATCTGGAGAGCGTACTCAATCAGATCATGTTCAATCTTTAAGCAGGGGCGTGCCCCTGCACCCATATCCGCTATCATTCGTGGTAGCGGATTTTTTTGTACAAAAAAAGAGCGGAGTTTTTTGCTCCGCTCTTTGCTTTTTTTTCATTACTTTTCTTTTCTTGAGAGTTCCTGCAGCTCCTGTTCATACTGTGAGAAGCCCTCAACAGACTTCATAAGCTCGTCCTCAACGTGTTCTTCATGATTATCCTTAAACACAAACTTCAGGAATACCGGTGTGATTATCGTTGTTGCAACCACCATGATGATGATAGGTGCGAAAACTTCGTCGCCCATAAGTCCAAGCTTCTGTCCTTTAGCCGCTACTATAAGTGCGACCTCGCCTCGTGAGATCATACCCATTGCTATCTGCAAGCTTTCCTGATTTGTATACTTACAAACCTTTGCGCCTAGTCCGCAGCCTATTATCTTTGTGATTATTGCCACAGCAAGGAGCAAAACTGTAAACAGCACCATTTTGCCGCTCATGTTGATACCGTTCATTGTAAGACCGATGCTTGCAAAGAACACTGGTGAAAGGAACATATACGAAAGTGTTTCAAATCTGTTTGAGATATACTTTACGTCCTTTTCGCTTGAAATTGCAAGACCTGCAACAAATGCGCCTGTGATATCTGCTACGCCGAAAAGCTCTGCTACATACGCCATGAGCAGGCAGAAAACGAAGGAAATGATAACGTGACGTCTAAGGTCTTTTTTATCTCTTTTTCTCCACTTTGTGAACACAACATGGTAAACGACTGTACAGCCGATAGCCACTGCAAAGAACGCTACTATCTTAATAAGAACTGTTGCAACGTGAACGCTTGTATCTGCAAGGCTTGTGATAAGGGTCAATGCGATGATACCAAGGATATCGTCTATGATAGCCGCACCGAGAATGGCATTACCTGCTCTTGTAGAGAGCTTGCCAAGCTCTTTCAGAGTTTCTACTGTGATAGAAACTGATGTTGCAGTAAGCACAACGCCTATGAAGAGATGCTGCAGGAATGGTGAGCAGGCGAGCTTATCGCCCTTGCCTACGCCCATTGCAGCGGCAAGTCCAAGTCCGCCGAACAGTGGTACGATAACGCCAAGAAGAGCGATTATGAATGACGCTTTACCAGTCCTTTTAAGCTCCTTAACGTCTGTTGTAAGTCCTGCGGTGAACATCAGCACGATAACGCCAATTTCTGACAGTTCTGAGATGAACTCAGTTTCTTTTACAACATTAAGAACGGCAGGTCCGAGTATTACACCCGCCAACAACGCACCGACTACCTGCGGCAGTTTCATTTTCTTTGTTACAAGTCCGAGAATTTTGGTCGAAAGCAGTATAAGTGCAATAAACAATATGTAGCTGTATTCTTCCATGATTTTACTTCCTTTCCACGCCGCCATTATATGACGTTAATGCGTAAAAATAACGATCTACAGCATTTTACTCTCTGCAAATCGTCATTGATTTTCCGTATCTTATTATAGCATTATGCCGCACTATAGTCAACAGACAGCACAATTTGTTCACAAAAAAGAGCAACAAAAAAGAGCCGCAAAAGTCGGCTCTTTTTGTGATTATTTTATCAAAGTTTGTTTATACAGCTTTTTTGCCGTTAGGGAATATCTTATCCTCGCAGATACCTGCCATTTTCTCTATAGCAGGCTGTATATCCAGCCACAGACCGCAGCCGTCGTCCTGACCGCTTGTTTTCCATGCAAACACGCCGTTCCAGCCATTATTGTAAGCGTCCTCATAAGCTGAGGTGATGTCGAAATCGCTGTCGCTTGCAACGGCTGGGCATTCGCCTATAACGCAAGGCTTTGTACCGTCAAGGCCAAAGTCTGTTGGAGATTCGCTGAAAGGATATCCCCACATTCCCTGCATCCAAGTGTACCAATGAGTTGAATAAAAGTCAACATAGGCAAGGCTCTTGTCATACTTATCACCGCTCAAAACGGTCTGAAGCTCGCTGTCGGATATTTTGTTGCCCTGCTGGCTGTCGGAGTTATACTTTATCATACCCATGCCCACAGTTACGAGAACGTCTGAATTTGCATGGATAGCTGCGGCTGCCTTTGCATAATACTGCTCCAGATAGAGCCAATCAAGCTTGCCACACTCTTCATTTTCAACTATCCAGTCAGGCTCGTTACAAAGGTCCACAGACCAGAAATAATCGCTCTTGCCATATCTTTGAACGAGAGGAACTATATAGTTATCTACAAACATATCTGTCTTGTCGCTGTCCTGAATGAGCGTTCTCCAAGCCTGATAATTCTGGTTCTGATCCTTGAAGTTATCAAAGGACTGAACTGTTGCCATTATATAGATCTGATACTGCTCTGCAAGATAGAACAGATTGTCAAGATCCTCCCAATGAGCTGTTGTTGCACCGTCAAATGTACCGTCTGCTGAGATAGCCATACCAACGTCGCCGTTGCAGATTATCCAGATCCTTGCGGCATTTACGCCTGAATTGTGAAGCTTCTGGAAATGATCCTGCCAGAACTCAAAATTAAAGCCTCCGCCAAAGTCGTTCCACTTATCCCATGGAGCGTTCACTCCATTGAACCAAAGCTCCTTGTCGCCCACCATGAATTTTGTTCCGTCGATCTTGACTTTCGCTGAGCCGTCGGTCGTTGTTGCATAATCCTTTTCAGGCATTGCAGTTTCCGAAACAACGGCAGAGCTGTTGTTTGATTTGCTTTCAGCCTTTGAGCTTGAGGAATTATCTCCGCAGCCCACGGTCGAAACAAGCATCAGCACTGCAAGTGATGATGCAAGCCACTGTTTAACTTTCATAAAATATACCTTCCCTTTCTTTGGACTAAAGTTTTGAACACATTTGATTATAGCACAATACTGCTCCATTTTCAATAGCAAGATCTGATTTTTTTGCAGATAATATCCTCTAAAATTTTAACATTGTATAATTATATCAGCTCTAATAATCGACACTTTTTCATATAGTGATTAAAAATATGAACATATGAGATTTATACACAAAAAGAATGTACGTTATTTGTTTAATAAGCGTATTCTAATTTGAACAGAGATGTGGTATAATAAAAGGTACTGATGAGGTTAATATTTTATATATGAAAGGACGGGAAAGAATGAAATCAGTATCAAAAAGATACCTGAGCTTTATTTTATCTCTTTTAATGGCAATGACCATATTTATTGGTCTTGACCTTGGGGATATAAATGCGCAGGCATTGTCGGGAGATACTCTCAAAAACGCTGACACGGAAGCCATACTTGAGGATATGGGTCTGGGCTGGAATTTGGGCAACTCTCTTGACGCAACAGGCGGTTCGGGTCTTGACACGGAAACATCGTGGAGCAATCCTAAAACAACTCAGGCTCTTATAGACAAGGTAAAGTCTTTAGGCTTCAACACAGTGAGAGTGCCTGTTTCTTGGGGCAAGCACGTATCGGGTGACAACTACACTATCGACTCAGCATGGCTTGCAAGAGTAAAGGAAGTAGTTGACTACTGCTACAAAAACGATATGTATGTAATTCTCAACATTCATCATGACACAAAGTCTTCTGCAAGCGCTTCGGGAGCAGGATATTATCCAAGGTCTTCTGCATATTCAAGCTCTGAGAAATTTGTTACGAGCGTATGGTCACAGGCGGCAGAATATTTCAAGGATTATGACTATCATCTTATATTTGAGACCCTTAACGAGCCTCGGCTTATTGGCACAAGATATGAGTGGTGGTTCGACAAGTGGAACATTCCGTCAGAGGTAAAGGACGCTATAGACTGCATTAACAGGCTCAATCAGAAGGCTGTTGACACCATAAGAAACACAGGCTCAAACAACAGGGGCAGACTTATCATGTGTCCTGGTTATGACGCTTCCATAGACGGGGCAACTGTTTCAGGCTTCAAGCTTCCTACAGATATCTCAGGCAACAAAAACCGCATCGCTGTATCAGTTCACGCTTACAGCCCTTACAACTTTGCAATGAATGTTGGTTCAGGCTCTACCTCTACATATACATCTTCTATAAAGAACGAGCTTCGGGACCTTTTCAGCACGCTGAAAAGCAATTTCCGTGACAAGGGTATACCTGTTGTTATCGGCGAGTTTGGCTCAACGGACAAGAACAACACTGCTGAGCGTGTAAAGTGGGCAACAGACTACACTGCGCTTGCAAAGAAGAACAACATTCCATGCGTACTGTGGGACAACAATGCTTTTGCAGTATACAACGGAAGCAGTATTGTTCTCAACAGTGAATATCACGGCTACATAAACAGAAAAAACAACACTGTTACAAGCCCTGCAAAGGACGTTATCGAGGCTCTTATGAAGCCTTACGGCAAAAAAGCAGATCTTAACTGCTCTTCAAGCGTTACTATAGTTGCGGGACAGAGCAAGAACATTGGCGCAAGCTCATCAACAAGCGGCGCTGTTCTCACATACAAAAGCACGACTCCGTCAATATGCACTGTTGACAAAAACGGAAACGTGACCGCTCTCAAGACAGGCACAGGATATGTTACTGTTACGGCTTCTGCAAATGGTTATAACAGCGTTTCAAAGGACGTTAAGATAGTTGTTTCAAAGAAGAGCCTTAACAACGGACTTATTACGCTTTCAGAAACAAGCTATGTTTATGACGGCACATACAAAAAGCCTGCGGCTACAGTTACGTTTGGCGGCAAGGTGCTTCAGGAAGGCAAGGATTACACTATCTCATACAGAAACAATCTGAACGTTGGCGTTACAACTGTTATTGCGACAGGCATGGGCGACTACACAGGTTACACATCAAAGAACTTCACTATCACAAAGCGTGCAATGGCAGGCGGAACAGTTTCAGTGGCTTCAAGCGTTTCATTCACGGGAAGCAATATTACTCCGTCAGTTACAGTAAAGGTAGCAGGCAGGACGCTTACAAGCGGCACTGACTACACAGTTTCATACTCAAACAACAAGAACGTTGGCACGTCAAACGTTTATGTATACGGCAAGGGCAACTATTCAGGCTCTCTGAGTGCTAAGTTCGACATTGTTCCTGCAAAACAGCAGATACAGAAGCTTGAAACAAAATACAAGGGCTTCTTTGTTGATTGGGCGCAGAAAGGCTCTGCAACGGGATATGACGTTGAGTATTCTGTAAACGCAAACATGAGCGGTGCAGTTTCAAAGCATTTGACAGCAAACAAGCCTGACACGCTGACAGTAAACGGTCTGTCGGGGGACAAGACATATTATGTTCGTGTTCGTTCTTACACAAACGTAAACGGCAAGGTATACTACGGCGCATGGTCTGATGTAAAGAGCATAAAGACAGCTAACAACGACATCACAAAGGCTACTGTTTCGGGCATTTCCACAAAGGCGTTCACAGGAAAGGCTATTACACAGAACGTAACTGTAAAGGTCGGAAACACTGTTCTAAAAAACGGCACTGACTACACAGTTTCATACTCAAACAACAAAAAAGTTGGCAAGGCTACTGTAAAGATAACAGGCAAGGGCAAGTATGGCGGAGTTATCACAAAGACGTTCAAGATAAATCCTGCAAAGCAGGAGATACAGAAGCTTACGGCTAAGTCAAAGGCTTTCTTTGTGGATTGGGCGCAGAAAGGCTCTGCTACCGGATATGAAATTCAGTATGCTACAAACTCAAAGTTCACAAGTGCAAAGAAAGTGACTATAACAAACAACAAGACAGACAAGACCACTGTTTCAAAGCTTTCTGCCAACAAAAAATACTATGTTCGTGTAAGATCTTACACAACTGTAGGCGGCACAAAGTATTACGGGGCTTGGTCGGCTGTTAAGAATGTGACTACTAAGAAATAAGGCTATATTGGCATAATGAAAATACCGACGGCTCGGGTTGAGCGGTCGGTATTTTTTTGCGATATTTTTCAGTTTGTGGGGAAGCTAGGCGGACGAACGTTGTTCGCCACTACATGGGGTCGGGGTTTTATCCGTTGGTGCTTGCCACAAAGAAGTATGTTATGTAGGACAGGACGATAAACGCAGAAGAAAGATAGCTCAGGGTGCTGACTATGGCTTTGCAGGGGGCTTTTTCAGAGCGGTTGCAAAGGTCTGTGAAAAGTCCGATATTTATAAGTCCTATGAGCATACAAGGGATTATGTATCTGAAATTCATTGTGCAGATAAAAGGATATCTGATACAGAAGTTATAATAGTTGCCTAAGATAGTGGCATAGACCACTGTGAGCATGAGTTTTTCGGTAAATCTTGCGTTATCGGTCTTTACAAAAAGCACTATGAGCATTGCGATGAACGCTATGACCGCAAGAACCAAGGCTATCCAGAAAAGTGCATATGGCACGAGCCTTGCGTTTTCGGGGAAGAAAGTTTCGTTTATGCCCTCGCCAAAAATGGAGTTTTTAAGCATTGCTATGGTAGGGTTATACTCTTTATAGCTTTCTCCGCCCCACTGCTCAAAGACTATTTTGATCTGTGAGAAGCTGAAGTCTGTAAGGCGGTGTTTGGCTGTAAGGTCGCCTATATACTGGACGTCGGCATTTGAAAGGCTTGGGACATAGTTTGGTTTTATGCCGAAACGCAGGTAGTTTCTCACGCTCCACCAAAGTCCAAGAGGACAGCATATTACACCAAAAAGGCACATTTGACCTAGGCGGTTTGCCATATTCTTACGATTTTGCACAAGCGCCACAAAGAAAAGTATGGCTACGGCAGGGGCGATAAGCCCTACGGATATTTTTGTCATCATGCCAAGACCGATACAGAGGGCGGCTTTAACGATATTCTTTGCGGTCTGCTCTCTATACCATTTCAGCACGCAATATATTGCTCCCACTGTAAAGCACAGCATAAGAGGGTCGTTATTTATTCCACCTGACATAAGGACAAAGTATGGATACATACAGCACATTCCAAACGGGATAGTCAGGGCTTTGCCTTTAAGGTCAAAGAGCCTTAATATCTTATAGACTGTTATTGTTACGGCACAGACATAGAAGAGGGTCAAGGCTTGTATGGCCTCGCACGCCATATAATACTCTATGCCTACGGAGGTGCAGAATTTCAGCCATACTGCACAGATGATATGATGCAGAGGCGGGTGATAATACTGCCAAAGGGTGGTAGGGTCGAAATTCGGCAGGGCGTTGTTATTATAGATATACTCTATATAGCCTGCGTGACCGCCCTCGCCGCCGAAATACCACACGTCATTCTGTCTTGTATAGATATCGGACATAAAGACATAGGAATAGCGCAGGACAAAGCCTGCTCCTGCCAAGGCAAGGCAGGTGACACGGTCGTGGAACTTTTTATCGTTATTGAGCAACGCGACATACATAACAAGCACGACGCAAAGTCCTGCAAAGCAGATAAAAGCCGCTTTATACTGGGTATGTACGAAATAATTCACTGCCGCAAGGGTCAAAAGGGTCTTGCCTGCAAAGGTCAAAACTGAGCCTGCGGTATGCTTTCCGCTGTCATCGAGCTGTTTCAAAAACCGTCTGAGGTAGAAAAACTCTATTATCATGAAAACGCCATACACAATGACGCCGTTTAAAAACTTATAGCTATAGCTTCCAAAGCCTGTGAGTGCAAGGCATATGAACGCTGAAACTATATAAGGGTGACGGCTGAGGGTGCGGAAGATCGCCTCAAGCCGTCTGTCGCTTATGGCTCTTCTGTTCATGTCTTTCCGCAGGGACAGAAGAAGTCCACCTTTCTTTTTGTTCATATTAGTTTCCAGATTTTTCTTCGTGATATTCTTTTTCTGTATTTACGTTCCAAATATCTTTTCTGCTCTTTTTGCCTGTTTTTATGGCCTCGGCTGTTTCCATGGCGGTGAGCATTGAATGGTCCATATTATTATATCTATGCTGACCGTTTCTACCCACGCAATAGAGGTTAGGGAAAGTATCGAGAAACTTTATCATGGTATCAAAGTGCTTATATGTATCAAAATAAGCAGGATATGCTTTCTTGACCTTTTCTCTATGGGAATCGAGGACTTCGTCTTCGGAGATAACTCCCATTTTAACAAGCTCGGCGGTGGCGAATTTCACGCAGTCCTCCTCGGACATATTCCAGAAATCGTCCCCCTCGGCGCAGAAATACTCAAGGCCTATCCAAACTGTATCCTCAGGCTTTTCCACCATATAAGGCGACCAGTTGTTGAATATCTGTATTCTGCCCAGTTTCACGCCCTTATCCTGAACGTATATCCAGCAGTCAGGGACGATATTGCCGAGAGTTGTTTTATTTGTTTCATTTTTAAGGTTGAGCTTATTGACCAGCAGACCAACGGTAACAAAGTCACGGTATGGCAGACCCTTGGCTATCTTTATGACGGTATCGCAAGGCTTTGTGCCGTCCATGCCGAGGATAAGGTCTTTGACAGGCATTGAGGAGATAAAGATATCCCCTATGAAGGTCTTTTCGCCCTCAGCTGTATCGCAAACAACGGAGGTGACTTTTCTGCCCTCGCACATTATTTTCTTCACCTGACAGCCTGTGAGTATTTTTCCCCCAAGCTCTTTCACTTTCTCAGCGGCTGTTTCCCAAAGCTGACCTGGGCCGTATTTTGGATACCAGAACTGTTCGATAAGGGAAGTTTCCACCTCGCCTTTATTCTTTGTGCCGAACACCTTTTTGAACATATCTTTCAAAAGGGCTGTGATAGAGAGGCCTTTTACTCGCTGTGAGCCCCAATCTGCGGATATCTCGCTTGGATGTCTGCCCCAGAGCTTTTCGGTATAGCCCTCAAAGAACATAGAATAGAGGACCTTTCCGAAACGGTTTATATAGAAGTTCTCAAGGTTTGTTTCAGGCTTTTTGAACACGCACGCCCAAAGGTAGCTGAAACCTGCTTTCATGGTGGTGACAAAGCCCATGTTCTTTATGGTTTCAGGCTTCATTGAGATAGGGTAGTCGAAGAAGTGCTTATTGTAATAAATTCTCGACACTCTGTCACGGACGAGCATTACTCTATCCTCAGTTTCAGGGTCGGGGCCGTTTTCGGCAAGTGGCTTTTCGTGGCCTAGCTTTTTATCGTCATAGGCAGGCTTGCCCTGCAAAGGCATAAGGTCTGCCCACCAATCCATGACCTGCTGATTTTTGGAGAAAAATCTGTGTCCGCCTATATCCATGCGGTTGCCGTTATATCTCACTGTCTGTGATATTCCGCCCATCGCCTGCGAGCCTTCAAGTATGGTCACGTCATAGTCACCGCCGTTTTTAAGAAGCTCTATTGCCGCAGTCAGACCGGCTGGGCCTGCGCCTATAATAATTACCTTTTCCATGTGTTATCCTCTCCTGTTTAGTCTTTATTTTTATCAAATATAATAAATTTTCTGCCTGCAAAGTTCCATATGAAAACTATCACTGTGGAAACAAGTTTGCCCACAAGATAATATTTATCCTGTGGGAGAAGCGTGCCGAATATGAGCTTTGAAGCAAGGATATCCTTGAAAAACCATATTATTGCGGCGTTTATTCCAAGTCCCACAACGCCCACGGCGGCAAATGCCGCAAACTCTGCAAGGCGGTTTTTTATCTTTGACTTTTTGAATATCCAAAACGTACTCAGAACATAATTCACCAAAAGCCCTGCCACGAAAGAGATAGTCGCAGCAATGACAGGGTCGAAGCGGCAAAGCTCCACAAGTGCGGTCATAATGCCGTAATCCACCACAAAGGCAAAGCCGCCCACAAAGACGTATCTGAAAAACTGTATGAATGTATTATCGGTATCACCCGAAAAAAGCTGTTTTATCTTCATTTTCACGTTCCGTTCCTAATATGCTGACACATATAAATGCGTTCACAGGGGCAAAAAGTTGCACACAGGTGGTTACTGCGGCTCAACTTCTCCCTTTCGCACAAATATACGTTCTGCTTTTTGTACACATTGTTAGAAACACATAGTTCACAAAGCATCAATTAATATTATACAACTTTTATGTCGTTTCGTCAAGCAAAATTATGCAAAAAATAAAAAACGGACGGTTTTATCCGTCCTCTAAGCCTGTCGAAAAACACTCAAATAACGGGCGAACGCTGTTCGCCCCTACATACAAACAGCGTATTTTCGCCATTTGTAGGGGACGGCGCCCTCGACGTCCCACTTGTTTCAGACTTTTTCAACAAGCTAAAAGGACGGTTTTATCCGTCCTCTAAGTTTTTTCAGACCCATTACAGATCATATTCTGTTATGAGGTTTAAGTCTTTTATCCTCATACATATATTTATCTGCGATGTGCATAACGTCGTCAAACCAGAAATTTTCTACCGGAGCAATGGCTGCGCCCACGCTTACTGAGAGGACATAGGATTTTCCGCAGTGTCTGTTCAGCTCTGCCATTTTATCCTTTATCTCCTCCTTGACCTGCTCGGAAAGGTCTGTATCAACGATAGCGAAAAGGGCAAGCTCATCTCCGCCAAATCTGCCGCAAACTTTATTTTCTATGCTCACGCTGTCGATAGCGTTTGCGGCGGCTCTTATGGCATAGTCGCCTGCTTCGTGTCCGAAATTATCGTTTATATACTTTAATCCATCAACGTCCACTGAAACCACCAATGCAAGCTGGTCGTTTCTTCGTGGGAGAGTTTCAAGGGCATTATAAAAGCCAGTACGGTTATAAAGCCCTGTTAGCATATCGTGACGGTACATTTCTTCGATATGCTTTGTCATATACTTCTGATAGGTGACGCTTCGGAAGCTGCCCAAGGCGGTATTTAGGGAATTTACATAGAGTGGTATTTTAAAATACTCGTTGAGCATGACAGGAAAATAGAAGCAGGCATAGCCAAGTGGTATGCCGATATAGGCAAGTGCGGAGAATATGAGGGGAACTTTATAGTCCATTATATTCTCTATATCGGGAATGATGTTGGTGCGGTCAAAAGGCTGTGGGATATTTCTATCTTCCACGGCACGGCTCCGCAAAAGTATCATTTTATCGCTAAAAAGCGGTTCTCTATCGCTTATTACACCAGGGGCTTTACGTTCGTCAAAGAAATCGCCGTTCACCACAACAGCCACATCGCCAAAATTATACTCCTTCAGCAGTGTAGCAAGAGTCTTAGGAGTTTCACAATTCATGATATTCACTGCAAGCTCATAGAGGACACGCTCCTCGTCCTGATAGCGGTTCATTCTGTCTCTGAGTATTCTGATATACTCCCCTGTATTTATCTGCTCCACTGATGGTTCACAGCCGCAGGAATTTTCAACGGACAGATCATAGTCTACTGTATATATCTTTTCGGGCTTTTCACCAGCCAAAGCTTTACTTATAACATCAATGATGGTTTTAGCGGTATCATCATAGCTACAGCCGCTTGTTGTAAGCATAGGAGTGCAAAAATTAGCTTCTTCTGAGCCGTCAAAGCCTGTTACGATAATATCCTCCGGGATCTTATAGCCCCTTCTTTGAAACTCAGCCCCTGCGGCTATAGCCATCATATCGTTTGCACAGATGATCGCTCTTGGGACTTTATTTTTTTCTATCATATCGTCCACTGCTTTCAAAGCAGGAACAGACCAATAGTCACCGTAATAAAAGACATCATTTCTGAAGGGAATATCATACTCCTCGAGTAGCTTTCTGAAAACTGCTATACGCTCTTCTGAATTTTCTTCGTCTTTTCTGCCTGCGATAAAGCCTATATCTCTTACACCATGCTGTTCTATCACATGGCGAACCACTTGTTCAAAGCCTTTTGCATAGTCAAATTTGATGCTTATGCAATCGTCATGCTCTACGCCGACTGATATGACAGGCTTACCATATTTGGCGGCGTCCATTCTGATTTTTGTCATTACATTCTCAGCATACACACCCTCTTCAAAGGTCACGACAGCATCTGTTATATTATAATCAATAAGGTCAAACACAGACTGCTCGCCTTTTTCAGACAGAGTCTTCCAATAAAGGTCTGAGCAGGTGTGATATACAAACAACCTGTAATCGTTTTCAACAGCAAGATTATTAAGAGCCCGTATGATTCTATAATTACGCTCATCATAGACTTTACACATACAGACCGCAATTATTTTGATGTTACCGATCATACAGCACAGCTCCTTTCCTATAAATTCAAACACAGTGTTATTATAACATGATTTAATGAATAAATCAAGAGAAAATCGGACGATTTTTAAGAAATTAAGACATAGTTTCGCACACTTGATTAAATGATTAAAGAAAAGGAGCAGGCTGTTAATCCAGTCTGCTCACATCGTTCCATGACCTTACACGCTGATAAGACATTTTATGCTGTTGGAGATACTCGTCGGTATTTTCGGGAGGGCTGGCGATATCCTGTGGTTTATCGCTTGTAAAGATATCCTCATAATCGTTAGTTATGACCTTATCGCCCTTTTGGTTATCCAGTAATTTTTGCAGGTTTTCGGTCATTTTATCACGGGAAAGCCCCTCGAAGTCTATACGCTCTTTTCTGCCGTCGAAGGGAAAGTTGGGGAGTTTACGCATGAAATTAAGGTCAGACACAGTTTTTGCGGTGATGACAGCGACTGCTATAAGGTAGGCGAGCATAACGAAAGTATCGCCTGACACGCTGTAAAAAAGGGCGAATTTCAGACCCATATATAATATCATCACGGCAGGGGAGGCGACTATCAATTTAGTTGTATCCGCCATGAGCAAAGCACCGCAGGCGGCAAACGCCACATAGTTAAAAAAGGCATTTGAGCTTGCATCAAAAAATGCGAACATCGCACTTTCCGACGCAAAAAAATTCGCCCATCCCATCATTCCGTATATTATAGCCGCAGGAATAAGCAACGCAAAGGTAAAAGCTGCAAATCGCCGCTGCCTTTTTATAAGCCTGCGGAAATGCCTGCGAAGAGTTTCGTCAGGCAGTGTTTTATAGTCGGCTCTCAGATCAAACATTTCCATGTTATGTCACCTCCTGAATTTATTATAGCATTGGGGGAGGGGATTGTCAAATGGTTTCTGGGGGTGTTAGCACAAACCATGTAGTGGAGCGGCGCAATTTCTGCTTTGCAGAAATACGACGTCCCATTATTTCTCGCACGTCACCATTTGTGTTTTTTCACAACAACCCCGAATAACCACACAACGCATTTGTAGGGGA
>NZ_JBCOMH010000012.1:0-116932 GCF_040924265.1 Ruminococcus sp. RTP21198st1_G1_RTP21198_201120 | reverse complement strand
ATCATAAGGTATGCGAACACGAGCAGGTAGCTTTGCACTGCGGCTGAAAATACTGTGAGCTGATTGTAGAGATTTTCAGGGAGAAGCTGCACACCGAAATTGCCCGAATGTTCAGGAAAGCGTGAAGCGAACTTTGTCGCCACGTTGCTCCAGCCGTTGTACCAAAAGCCGTCTGAAAGCATTGGAAGCACTGCGCCCAAGAATATCACTGCAAGATAAGATAACGCCATAAAAATGAGCTTCAAAAGCTGTCCGAACAGCCAGTTCAGCCTGCCCACACGCATTATGTAGAAAACTGTGTTGGTGTCTATCTTGGGAAAATCTGCGATAAGTGTGAGGAAAACCAGCGGTATGATAAGAAGTATCGCACCCGAATTTGCTATGGCGATAAAAGGCTCAAGGATATTCAGCGGTTCGCCCATAAGCTCTGCGTTTGATTTAAGAGGCTCAATAGCAAAGCTGTAAATGAAGATAAGAAGCACTCCTAGGATTATCATTCGTGCGTCGCATACCCACTTTATGAACTCCGCTCTTGCGCAGAAAAAGCTTTGTTTAAGGCTGAAATTTTTCATCATAGCTGACCTACACCCCCTTGTCCTTGCGCAAATTCATCACGATAATAAATCCCAGCAGGGTAACGATCGCCCCCGAACAGTTCACCGCAGTTATCCACTTTGCACTTCTGTCAAAGCTTTGTATATACAGAAAATTCGTCACAGAGCTTGGATAAAAGGCGTTTGCTCTATCAAAATCAAAGTTTTCGTTGAAAAGATTTGCGTCTATTATCCTATTGAGCATTGTTGTAAGGACATAGTTGAGCATAAAAGGCAGGCAGGTTATGATATACGGATTTTTGCAGAAAGAGCTTAGGAAAAACGCAGGCAGTGTGGAAACTGCACCATATGCGAAAGCTACCGCAAGCATTTTGATTATGGTTTTACCTGTGCTGTCTTGCATTATGTATTGAAGCTGGTCGGCTGATACGTCAAACTCCGAAAGTGGTTGAAAAAGCACTGCACAGGCTATGCCGTAAACTGCGATACCAAGCATAACGGCAAGTCCGCCTGAGATAAGAGCGGATATGAATTTTGAAAGATAATATCTTAGCTTGCCTGTGCGAGATATGGTGAAACGCATCAGTCCGTTATTTCGCTCTGCACAGAAAGACACCATGAAAGGGAATGCCACGACAATAGGCAAAAACATTGTAATATATCCCGAAAGTCCGTTTCTGAAAACCAGCACAGAAGACAGCATTGGGTCGGTGCGGAGGATATTTTTATCGAGGGTGAAAAGTGACTCGAACACCGAATATGATTTATCGGTGGCAAGGTCTGTATAGGCTGAGGAGGTGAAAGCAAGCACTGTTGTCAGCAGCACCGCCCCTGCAAAGCCTATGTTTATTATGCTTTTGTTCAGGTCACATTTTATTGCGTTTAGAAGTTTTAGTTTCATTTCTCTATATCTCCGATCTCGGTGTAGATAAACCTACCAAGATTATTGCTGTCAGCTTTGGCGTAGGCGATATTTCCAAATTCATGCCCTGAGGGGTCATACTCCGCAGGGTCGGTGCAGATAACGGCGTAATCAAAACTCTCCGACTTTCCGCTATCGAAAAGGTCTGTGGAGCAGTCAAGTATCACCATGACTTCAAGCCCCTCGCTAAGCTCTCCGTCACAGTAATATGTTGGCACTGTGCATACTGTCTTTTTGTCTGTGAGCTTAATTTCGGCCGTGTTGTCGCCTATGGTCTGTACTGTGCCGAAAAAGCTGGGGTAGTCACTGGTCGTGAGCGGCTCATACGTCTTTGAGCCGTCATCATTCACCGCAACAAGTAAGTTGATATCCTCAATAATAAACTTGCCATCGGTAAAAAGATAGCCGCCGAACATAACATCATCAGCACTTTCGGGATATTTTCCTTTCTGCCACTCCTCAAGATCGTTGAAGTCAGCCGTGATAGTCCGATTTGCATTGCTAAGCTCATAGACAGAGCCGCTCTTGTGGCAAAGCTTGTAGTCATACTCCTCCGCAGGCACGTCCGCCTTGATGTCCTCATACATTCCCGAAGCGTATTTCTCGCCGTTAGGACTTACAACATCACAGCTGTATATTTTGGTTATGCCCTCGTCCGTAATTATCTCCGCAGAAATGACCTCGCCGATATCGTTGTTTATTATTGCTTGGGATAAGCTTTTCCCATTCACATATTTTTCATCATGTTCAAAAAGCTCGCTGTCCATTGCAAGCGTGTATTCCTTGCCGTCATAAACAAAGGTGAGCTGTCCGTTATCATAACCCACAGCCTCAGCCTGCAAAGTCACCCTGCTGTCCAAAAGGCTGTCAGTTCTGCTTTCCGCAGCCGACACCGCCGCAGATGAACTATTCTCGCTATTATTTTGACTATTTCCGCAAGCCGTCAGACAGATGATTCCGCCTATCACAGCAATACCAAAAAGCCGCTTTGTGATTTTGTCTGTATTTTTGTTTATTTTCATACAACTGTCCTTTCGGTTTTTGTTGATTTATTTATGTAGATATGGTATAATGGGAAAAATATGTTGAGCTTTCTGCTCGACAGATCGGAATTTAGAGGTGTTAAAATGTTTGCGATTAGTTTTGGAAACTTATGTTTTAATAGAAGCGCCGATAGAGAACAAGGCATTGAATTTGTGATCGCACCAAAACAAAACTACCAGTCTTTAGATCATTTTGTTGATGCAGTATTTGAATTTATGAACACAGATCCTGAATTTGCAGATAACTATGATGAAATCTATAAAAAACGTATTTATGAGCCAGTTCCAGACATAGAATTGAATTTTTTGAGATCTCGCTTTTCTGATATGAATAATTCAGTAAACATAATTTTAGAGCCGTTTATAAGAGCGGAATATCTTGTTAAACCGAGATGGAATGATATAACTGTTATAATAGAAACTAAGAGTAATTATATATTTTATAATTGGGGTACAACAGCCTAAATTCTCGTTTATCTACACTTATTTTTCACAGCACTCAAACGAATGCTGTGATTTTTTATGCCCGATTTTCCTCCCAAAAGCTCCGCACTATGAAACTACGAAACATCAACAAAGACCTCGCCGCCCAGCGCATTGACTTTGATATATTCCTTTGCGCCTTCGCTTGCGCCATCGCCGCCATTTATCTCGAAACACCACATAGGCTCAAAGGTTTTTGGTGTCTTGTTGTATTCCTCCGCCAACTGTTCAGCCTTAGCAACATTGTCCTCTTCGGTCATATCCAATGCTGGCTGATTTGCAAGACAGCAGTACATAAGCTCAACATTTGAAAACTCATAATAAGACCCTTTTGCAAGCTCCGTCTCAAGAATTTTCACCGCCTCGTCAAATGGTATCATCTCAGTTTTCTCTGTTTTGTCAAGTATGTTAAGTGGCGCATTTGCGTTGATAAAATCAAATTTGCCGTCCTCCCCAATAGAGCCTGTCACCTGCAAAAACGTCCAGTAACTCATATTATTCTCGTTGTCTGTCCGACTGTATGCAGAGGGCGAATACTGAAAAGGCACATTTTCATAGTCAAGACTTGCCGTAAAATCAATTCTGCCCACAGTGTCATTCACCGAAAACTCTTTGGTATTGATCGTAAAATCCTTATAAAAATCAGCAATATAATTGTTTAAGCCACTGTCGATATCAGTCACATCAATGGCTTTGCCACCTAAAGTAATGCCGCCCTCGTCAAGCCCCACAACATAAGTCTGTCCGCTGCTGTTTTCTTGAAACTCATAGTCAGCGGAATAAAGTGCAATATCCATACCCCAGTATGCAGAGGTGTTCATTCCAGCCTGATAAACTATTCCGCCATTGTCAGTTGAAAGTGCACTTTCGTCGAAATCGTCACCATAAAAAGTCTTGAATAACTTTTCAGCATTGGTCATATCATCATTTTTCAAAGTATTGCAGGACAAAGAATATACCTTATTAAAGTCCACTTTGCTAATCTTTTCTGGCAGCTTAAAACTGCCGTGATCGCTGCCAAGCAACTTATCACAGCCGTCATAAGCCTGTTCCACAGGCTCAAGCCTTGCATCATCTGTACTGTGGTTATTGGATTTGTTGTCCTGAGATGAACAACCAAAAAGGAAAAGAAAAAGCAGAGATATAACAACGCCATAATTTTTTTTCATTATTTCACGACCTTTACTAATATTATGAGCGACTATCGGCTGATAAATTTCAGACAATATGTCGCTCATATGTTATTTTAAGTGCATATATTAATAACCAGAAGTACTTCCAGAAGCAGATGTTGCTTTTGAAGCATTTTTAGTTATAGAAACAACGTTTTTAGCATTCATGCCAACTGTTATCTGATACCACGAGCCTGTAGTCTTCTGTGTACCCGTAGATGTTGTGATCAAATTCCAAGTGTTGTTTTTCCAAACATAACACTTGGTCGTAACTGTAGTATTTTTACTTGCAGTCAATTTGGTATATGTAGTGTATTTACCAGATTGTGTTGTTTTAAAATTAAGTGTTTTGGAAGTCACGTTATCGCTTGAAGGTGCTCCCGGCGTGTTGCGAAGACTAAATGCTTTACTATCTGCCGCACTAGCCCCAATAGCCATAGAACTCATCATCATAACAGCAGCACCCATAGCTGCGATCCTCTTAACGATATTTTTCATATTAAACGTTTTTTCATAATATAGGTGTGATTTTCTTCAAGTTTTGTTGCAGAGTAATTTAACTTCATCATATCACACAATTATTACAACGGGTAATTGTGCATAATAAATATTCACATCTTCATTGGGCTTATCACATTTTTTGCAATAGACTTTTTTATCTATGCATACATTATTTTAACACATATAACACCAAAAGTCACTATATTCTGCATATTTCTCTCATATGCACAAGATTTTTGTATAGCTGAACAAATATTGCGTTCTAAATTATTTCATTTTACACAAGTTGATTGTTAAATGCGTGTTAACATCAACACGGAAGTTGAAATAGCCATTTAAAATAAAATGTTGACTTGTAGGCTTTTTAATGGTATAATATAAAAAATATTTGGAAAGGATCATATATGATGAGGGTTGAACTTATTACCCATACACCTGAGCCTGAAAAGGTGGTTGCTACTGCTGCAAAACTTTGCTATTCAAGCAGTGATATCGCCTCGCTTAGAGAGGGTCTTACGGAAGAAAAAACAAAGAGCTTTATTGAAAGGCTCGTGTCTATTGGTCACGAAAGCCCTATGGAACACGTTTCTTTTACTTTTGGCATAGAGGGGATATCCCGTGCCTGCTCTCATCAGTTGGTAAGACACAGAATTGCGTCTTATTCTCAAAAAAGCCAGCGTTATGTAAATGAAAGCGGCTTTGAGTTTATCACGCCACCATCAATAGAGGCTGTGCCAGAAGCAAAGGCTGCATTTGACAGGCAAATGGATCAGCTACTTGATTGTTATAATAAGATTGCAGACATACTTACAAATACACATGAAAAGGCGTTTTTAGAGCAGGGTATGTCTGAAAAGGACGCACTTAACAAGGCTAAGAAAAAAGCCTATGAGGACGCAAGATTTGTTCTTCCAAACGCTTGTGAAACAAAGATAGTTGTGACAATGAACGTCAGAACACTGTTTAATTTCTTCCAGCATAGATGCTGTAACAGAGCACAATGGGAGATAAAGGCTGTGGCTGATGAAATGCTCAGACTTTGCAAGCAGGCCGCTCCTGAGCTCTTCAAGAACGCAGGTCCGTCATGTGTGATGAAAGGCAAGTGTCCGGAGGGCGCAATGAGCTGTGGAAAAATGGCTGAAGTAAAGAAAATTTACGGAGAAATGAATAATGTTGAATAAATCTGGACTTATAGTTCTTGAGGGACTTGATGGAAGTGGAAAATCAACTCAGTTTGAAAGGCTTTCTGCTTATTTCAGTGAAAATGACATAAAGCATAAGGCTATAAGCTTTCCTGACTATGATAATCCGTCGTCTGCGTTGGTAAAGATGTATCTTAATGGTGAAATAGGCAAAACGCCTGCTGACGTGAATGCCTATGCAGCTTCAAGCTTTTACGCTGTTGACAGGTACGCTTGCTACAAACAATTTTGGGAGCATGACTATAAAGAGGGAAGTCTTGTACTTGCAGCGAGATATGTTACGTCAAACTGCATTTATCAGATGACAAAACTGCCGAAAGAGCAGTGGGAAGATTTTATAGGTTGGCTTGAAGATTACGAGTATGACAAGCTTGGGCTTCCAAGACCTGACAAGGTGATATTCTTGGATATGCCAATAGAGATATCTCAAAAGCTGATGTCGGGAAGATACGGCGGAGATGAAAGCAAAAAGGATATCCATGAAGCAAATGTGGAGTATCTGAAAAAATGCCGTGAAGCCGCTTTGTTTACCGCAGAGAAACAGGATTGGGATATTATTCCTTGCAGCGACGGCAGCGAGCCTTATACAAAAGATAAGATTTTCGGAGATGTTCTGGGGTTAATCAATAGAAAGTAATGTGTGTTTAATGTTTGATTTCAGAAAAATAAGTTTTGAGGACAAAGAATGGATAACCAAGTGTCTTGCAGTATCAGATTTCAGAGGAGCAGAATATTGCTTTGCAAATAATATGGCGTGGCAAAGACTTAATGACACTGTAATAACACATCATGGTGATTTTTATATAAGCTGTTCCTTTGAGGACGGTCAGCCGTATTTTACATTTCCTGCGGGCGTTAAAATAGACGTTGAGGGCAAAGAAAAATATATCAGGCTTTTTGATGAGCTTAAAGAATATGTTTCCGCCCAGGGAAAGCCGCTTATCGTATCTTCTGTAACAGATGATAACCTAAGCTGGATAAAAGAATATTATGGTGATAAAATCATCTGCGAGTATGATAGGGACAGTTCAGACTATATTTACAATGCTTCCGACCTTATCGAGCTTAAAGGCAAAAAGTATCACGGCAAGCGTAACCACATAAAGCGTTTCATGGACGAGCCTTGGGAATACAGAGAGCTTACTGATAAGGAAATAGACAGCTGTATTGAATTTTCGGCTGAGTTTTATAATAAGAATGACAACGCTGACGATCCTTCGGCGGTGGTTGAGCAATATGCTATTGATCTTTTTCTTACGAATATGGATAGGCTCGGACTTAAAGGCGCTGTGCTTTACAGAAATGATAAAATGACAGGCTTTACGGTTGGTGAACAAATAAATTCGGATACCTTTGTGGTGCATATAGAAAAAGCACTCGCTGACGTTCAGGGTGCATATCCTATGCTGTGTAATCAGTTTACGTCGCATAATGCAAAGGGTCTCAGCTTCATCAACAGGGAAGAGGATCTAGGAATAGAGGGTCTTAGAAAGTCAAAGCTTTCTTATAACCCTGCTTTTCTTTTGAATAAAAATGTAATTACTTTCAGATGATCGAAAGGAGTCATTTGTTATGGTTTATGTATTTCTTGCCAATGGTTTTGAGGAAATGGAGGCTCTTGCCCCTGTGGATCTGCTCAGACGAGCAGGCGTTGAAGTTTTTACTGTAGGTGTAGGCTCTGATATGATAGTCAGCTCACACAACATTCCTGTCAAGACCGATACAACAGTGGATAAGATAGTTCTTAATGACGAGCTCGAAATGATAGTTCTCCCAGGTGGTATGCCGGGTACTTTAAATCTTGAAGCAAGCCCTGATGTGCTTGGTGCAGTTGATTACTGTGCTGATAATAACAGATACATTGCCGCGATATGTGCCGCTCCGTCCATAATCGGTCATAAGGGTCTTCTTGACGGCAGATATGCAACTTGTTTTCCAGGCTATGAGAAAGATCTTAAAGGTGCGATACATTCTGCCAGACTTGTGGCTGTTGACGGTAAGTTCATCACTGCAAAGGGCGCAGGCTGTAGCATGAAGTTTGCACTCAAGCTTGTAGAGCTTCTTGTTTCAAAAGAAAAGGCAGAAGCCCTTGAATCAGGTATGCAGAGCAAATGACAGATAAAAAAGCTTTAAGAAAGCATTTCAAAGAGATACGTCTTAGTATGTCTGCGGAAGAAAGAAAACAGGCAGATGTGGCTGTTCAGCAAGCTTTCCTTGACAGCGAGGAGTATAAAAGCTGTACAACTGTGCTTGCATATGTTTCCTCTGATATTGAAGTGTCTACGGCGGAGATAGTAAGAAAGGCGCTAAAGAGCAAAATAGTGCTATGCCCGAGATGTGAAAAAAACGGCAATATTATGTATTTTTACAGAATAAACAGCACCTATGATCTCAAAGAGGGTAGGTTTGGCATTTTTGAGCCTGATGAAAGTTGTGAGAAATACTGCGTTTTTGACAATGCATTGTGTATCGTGCCTGCGCTTTCGTATGATAAAGACGGATACAGGCTTGGCTTTGGTATGGGCTTTTATGACAGATTTTTGGCTGATTATAATGGCATGAAGCTAGGTTTATGTTACGATAACTGTATGTCAGAAAGTTTTTGTCATGACGGCTATGATATCTCTGTAGACAAGGTATTTACTGATAAGGATATATATACTATAAACACAAAGGAAAGGAAGTAAATAATGGACGATCTGAATTTTAATGTTGACGATATAATAAATGATGTCAACGCAAAGATAAAGTCTGCCGAGAAAAATGAAGCGGACGAAGAAAGCGTTGAAGCAGAGCCTATCGCTGACACTGAGAACAGTTCCGAAGACTGTGAACAGGCAGATAATACTGACGAGAAACCACAGTCACAGGAAACTCCAGAAGCGACCGATGACAAGCCTGGACCTATCCTAGCTTTTCACGAGGACAAGTCAGAGGAAGACAAAAGCGAGGAAGACGAGGATAAAGGGCCTGAGAAGCCCGAAAAGCAAGAAAAAAAGTCAAAAAGCGGCAAGAAGAAAAAGAAAAAAAGAAAGAAAAGCAAGGTGAATAATTCGGTGTTTGGCGGAATTATACTTGTTATAGTAATTCTTACAGTCTCTTTAGTGCTTGCAGTGGGCGGCATTTCTATTGGCATGGAGTATTATGGTATCGGAAAAACTGACGAGGATATCAGATTTAATATCCCTGCAGGTTCAACAAACAGTGAGATAGCTGATATACTTGTAAATGAGGGAGTTATAAAGAACAAAAAGCTGTTTATGCTTGCTTTGAAATTTGAAAAGCCTGCAGCTATATATCCTGGTGATATCACACTTCAGCCATCAAGCGGATATTCTGAAATAATCGAAAAACTTTCACAAATGAGAGAGTCATACAAGACTGTAAGCATTACATTCACAGAGGGAGAAAATCTTCTTGACATAGCTAAAAAGCTTGAAGATAATGAGGTCTGCACTGCTGACGACTTCCTGTTTGAATTCAATAAAAATCAAGGCTTTGACTTTGAAAATGATGTTGATGATAACGGCGATATGTTCTATCGCATGGAAGGCTATTTCTATCCTGATACATATGAGTTTTATGTGAATGACAGTGCAGGAAACGTTACCAAGAAGCTTAGAGAGCAGTTTGAAAAGAAATACGAATCTGTCAAAGCTAAGATCAAAAATTCCGGTATGTCACTTAACGAAGTTATGACCCTTGCTTCTATCGTTCAGCTTGAAGCCGCTTCTGAGGACGAAATGCCAAAGGTAGCTTCGGTATTCCTGAACAGACTAGATGACCCTGACACCTATCCTATGCTCCAGTCTGATACAACAACAAATTATATTAAGAATGTTATAAAGACCGAGGCTGACAACACAGCTTCTATCGAGCATTATACCGAGTGTTATGATACCTATAAGTGCAAGGGCTTGCCGGCAGGACCAATATGCAACCCTGGTATGGCTGCAATAAACGCTGTTCTTGAGCCTAAGAAGACTGATTACTATTACTTCTGTAATAATCTTAAGACGGGCGAAACATTCTATGCAAAGACACTTGACGAGCATGAGGAAAATCTTGTTAAGGCTGGACTTGCAAAGAAAAAGTAATAAAGGATTGAATTTTTAATGACTGAAAATAATTTGCTTGAAGTTCTTGCTCCTGTGGGAGATATGGAACGTCTGTATGCGGCGCTGGATTTTGGTGCTGATGCAGTTTATCTTGGAGGTACGGCTTTCGGAATGAGAGCCGCCTCTGCAAGCTTTGACGCTGAGCTTCTTAAAAAAGCCTGTGACGAGGCTCACAGTAGGGGTAAGCGTGTGTATCTGACCTGCAATACGCTTCCTCATAATGACGAGATAGTGCATTTAGAGCAGTTTGTGAATGACGCTCTTGCGGCAGGCGTTGACGCTATGATAGCCAACGATATCGGTGTTTTCTCACTGATAAAAAAATATGCACCTGATATGGAGATCCATGTTTCCACACAGGCTGGTATAGTAAATTATGTTACTGCAAATGAATTTTATAACATGGGTGCTAAGAGGGTAGTGCTTGCAAGAGAGCTTTCTCTCGAGGAGATCGCCGAAATAAGAGCAAAGACCCCTAAAGATCTTGAAATTGAGTGCTTTGTACATGGTGCAATGTGCGTAAGTTTTTCAGGCAGATGTTTGCTTTCCCAGTACCTTGTAAACCGTGACGCAAATCGTGGCGAGTGCGCACAGCCTTGCCGCTGGGGATACCACCTTATGGAAGAAAAGCGCACCAATGAGTTTTATCCTGTTTTTGAGGACGAAAAAGGAACTTATATCCTCAACGCCAAGGATATGTGTATGCTCAACCACATTGATAAGCTTGCAGAGGTAGGCGTGAACAGCTTTAAGATCGAGGGCAGGGCTAAATCTTCGTATTATGTGTCCGTTATCACAAATGCCTACAGAAAGGCTATGGATATCTATAAGTCTGATCCGAAGCATTTTGAGTTGCCACAGTGGCTTAAGGATGAAGTTTTCAAGGTAAGCCACAGAGCATACTGTACAGGATTTTTCTTTGGTCACCCAAAGGAGAGCCAGTATTACGAAAACGGCGGGTATATTCGTGAATATGATGTTGTGGCTGTGGTTGACGGTTGTAGCGGTGGAAGAATATACTGTACTCAAAAAAACAAATTCAACAAGGGCGACGAGATTGAAGTGCTTTCACCTGTTGGTAGCCCTGTGAAGTTCACCGTGGAGGAAATGTTTGATGAATACGACAACTCCATAGATACTGCAAACCATGCAGCTATGAAGATGTCGATAAGATCAGATCTGACATTCCCAGAACATTCTATAATTCGTATGAAAAAATAGCAAAAAAGCCATGTGATTTTCCTCACATGGCTTTTGTTTACTTCTTTTTCTTTTCAATTTCTTCAGACAATGGATTCGACTCCATGGCCTTTTTGATGTTTTCATCAGATAAATGGGTGTATATCTCAGTGGTCGCAATGCTTTTGTGACCGAGTATATCTTTCAGTACAAGAGTATCTACACCGCCGTGTTGGTACATTAGGGTTGCGGCTGTATGCCTGAGCTTGTGGGTGGTAATACCCAAATTACTAAGTCCTGCACGCTGGAGCTGTTCATCTACTATTTGTTGAACACGTCGCTTGTTTATCCTTGTTTTGTTAGCTGACAAAAAAATGGCAGTTTGTTCCACATGGGGACGGGTAGTGTCAATATACTCATCAAGTGCAGAAACACAAGCGTCGTTAAGATAAATAATGCGCTCCTTGCGGCCTTTGCCGAGGACACGTAGAGTTCTGTTATCTCGGCTGTAATCGCTTAAATTCAAGCCCACAAGCTCGCTCAGACGCATACCGCAGTTAAGGAACAGAGTAATGATACAATAATCACGCACCTGATTTTTAGAGTCGATATTACGCAGAAGCTCAAGGCTTTGTTCAAGGGACAGATATTTAGGCAAGGCTTGATTTATATGTGGCAATTCAAGATCATCAAGCGGATTGTTTGAAATAATCTTGGCTTTTTGGCAAAGATAAACATAGAATTGTTTCAAAGCTGAACATTTTCTTGCACGGGTTTTTGTGGAATTATTGCGCTCATCTTTGAGATACTTTAAATAAACATAAGCATCGTTTAGTGAAAAGCATTCGAGCCATTCTATTGGCGTTTCTTTTATTTTTATTTTATTGAAAGGCGTTTCGGCTGGAATTGCATGGTGCTTGACATTAAGATATCGCAGAAATGTTCGGATATCAATAAAATAAGCTTCTTCAGTGCGGTCAGAACGGTCTTTGACAACTTTCATGTTAGTTAGAAAATCGTCAAGATAATATGGGCAATCATCTACATATGCTTGTTTCATTTATATCTATTCTCCTTATTTATCACTTCTCTAAGTTTCACTAAATTTTTATTTAGTGAAACTTTCTGTACACACTGTGTGAGGGGCTGTTTGTGACTCTTTTACGCTTGTCGGCTCTCCCCGTTGTGCACTGCTTTAAGTATACACCCTACTTTGTGGGCTGTCAAGCTATGCTACATTTGCGGTAATCCATTGACAACTAAATTTATGATATCATATAAAGCAAGGCGAGGTTAAAACCTTGCTCATATGATATTTTTTTTCGTATAGCAGTTGCTTACTTACGAACCTTTGCGAGCCACTTCATTATTTTTTTGAACAAATTATTTTATAAATTTCCTCCAAACAGTTGATTTTACAGCGAAAATATGATAAAATTATAGTAGTATATTTTATGAAAGGAACGATAGTTAATGAACGACAAGAAACCTATGGTCATGAGAATACTCGTTCTCGCTTTGGTTGCCGCACTTATACTCGGTCTGATCGTCGGAACTGTCATTAGTGCTGTATAATGGTGCATATCGGAAATAGCTGGGACGATATTCTGGCTGATGAGTTTAAAAAGGAATATTATTTGAAACTCCGTGAATTTTTGAAATACGAATATTCACACTTCACTGTTTATCCTGATATGCATGATATCTTCAATTCATTGAAGTACACGCCTTATGAAAACGTCAAGGCTGTTATCATTGGACAGGATCCTTACCATGGTCCGGGACAGGCTCATGGTCTTTGTTTTTCCGTTAAAGCTGGTGTTAATCCACCACCTTCTTTGCAGAATATTTTTAAAGAACTTAATGCTGATCTTGGTATCTCTATCCCTAATAATGGCGAGCTTACCGATTGGGCTAAGCAGGGCGTGCTGATGATGAACACTGTTCTTACTGTTCGTCAGGGTCAGCCTAATTCTCATAAGGGTAAAGGCTGGGAGCAGCTTACTGACGCTGTAATAAAAAAGCTTAATGAGCGTAATGTGCCTACTGCATTTATCCTTTGGGGTGGCAATGCTAAGGCTAAGGCACCACTTATAACGAACCCTATTCATGCAGTATTCAAGGCAGCTCATCCATCTCCATTGTCTGCATATAATGGTTTTTTCGGATGCAGGCATTTTTCTAAGGTTAACGATTTCCTTGTAAGTAACAATATTCAGCCAATAGATTGGACAATAAGCAATAAGTAAAAAAATAACCTCGGTTTGTATCACTACAGGCCGAGGTTTTATTTTTATAGTTTTTTGATGTGTTGTATAAGCAACGCTACTCCCATTACAATGAGGTTGTAGACGATAACTAGCGTTGGAGTAAGCTGAACAAATGAACCTGTCAGCATCATTATAAGGGCTATGAACGCCGCAAGTATCGTTGCACCATACATCACTGACGCACCAAGTTCTGCGGTAAATTTGAGCCTTTTTGCGCCTATCACAAGCATTGCAAATGACGGAAAATGTCCGCTGCAAAGCATTGATGAAGCCTGACGTGGAACGTACTCGGTTTCGTTTTCGTAATCCTTGTGATATCTGAAGCTGAGAAGCTTAACGCTGTCGCTTTCAATATCAAAGAGGTCAGAGAGAAAACGCTGTGAAAGAAAGCCGTCAACTGTTCTTATTACTGTTGTGATACCTTCAAGTTCAAGCTCCTGAAGCCAACGTGTAACGGACAGATTAGGCGATACCTGAATAACGAACATTGCTGCTGTTATTCCAGAAATAGAAAGATATACAGCAACATTCCCATTTGTATACTCCTTCTCTTTTGCTTCTGACGGCAGACCATCAATAGAGTGGTTTTCCATAAGCTCTCTTGTACCAAGAAGTACACGTTTGTTTTCTATCCAGCCCGAAAGTCCAAGACCGTCCTCATAAATGTAGCTTTCAACAGGATAAAGCAACTCAGTCTTTCCTCTGAGCATTTTGTAGAATGTAGATTTAAGAACACTTCCCGATTGACAGCTAAGGCTTGCCGCCATTAAAATGCAGTCTTCAATAGAAATAGCTGAGAGTAGTTTAAGGTTTGCAAGCTCAATACTTCCTTTAGGGAAAAGCTGTTCAGCGTCAACAAGAAGTGAATTTGTGTCAGCAAATTCATCAACAGAAGAATATCCCAGCATTACCGCTGAATACTGCAAATACTTCTTTGTAGCTCTTGCCAAAGGTACATTTACTATAAGCATTACCGCAAACGAAGAACACATGGTAACAGTGCCTGAGAAAGCCGCAAGTGCTATGAACAAACGTTCTTTCATGTTTGACGCACCCTTATCAAATATAAGTGACAAAAGTGCTATAACAACGCCTGCAATGAGGATATAAGGGCTTATTTTCTTTGAATACTCATCTGAGATATCAGAAGTGTAGCTATTCTTCATGAAATCGTCCACAAACTCGGTTTTGCGCATAGCTGCTATCTTTGGCTCTGCAACAGCACCTCTTGTGAAGTTTTCTGCTATTTCCTCATCTTCAACGGATGTAACTGCATATCTCTCAAAATCTCCTGCAACGTACCTAAAATTACGTTCAGTACGTTTTACCACCATAAGTTTTCCAAGAGTATTGAATATCAGACCCACGATTGCAACGGATATGTAAACATGGTAAACACTGTCACGAATAGACTCAGGGTCAAATAGATTTATTATTCCTGCAATGACTGTAATAAAAATACCTATCGCTGCTATTGTATCATTATCTGCCTCTTTTTTAAATAGGCTTTTCATTCCTGCAAGAAGCACGTTATAGCACACCGCTATAGAAATAAGACCCAAAATAGTGTTTGCAAACAGATATGCCGCAGGGGTTATCGTTCTGTCAAATGTCTTTATAAGGGGTAGTTCCAAGTCATTTGCAACCGTGATGAATGTGCTGAAAATGCCCGTAAACAGAAGTACACAAAGCCTTAGAACAAGGTTGCTCTTCACATGACGGATAGAGCCAAAGACCTTTTCGGCGTCATCAAACTTCTTAAACTCCGTCTGCCCTGCCTTGTCTTTATCGTTTTTATCATCACTGTCAGGCTCGCTTTCCTGCTCGTCAGTTTTAAGAACAAAGCTGTCAACTTTCTTCTTTCTGTGCTGTGACAATATAGAGGATTTTTCCTCATAGGTGGCGTCATCAGGGATAAGTGCCTTGTCAAACTCCTCTGTTTTCGGGATTATTTTTCCCGTCAGTCCCATTTTGATATCTTTAAGGCTTGCCCTGTTCACAGGCGGAATGCTCTGCTTTGCAGCCTTGCCTTTTTTATGTTTGGTGAGATTATTTATAAGTGCAGCATTTTCCTCATTACGTTTTTTCTCATTCGTATGATCTGACGCCAATTCATCATCAAAATCTGTTGCTTTTATTGGATCATAGCCGTCACTATCTATATCGCTGGTATCATTATCTTTTTCAATACTCTCATCAATATTAGTATCTTCATTTAAAATTTCATCGTTTTCCTGTGACTCGTCAGTCTTTAAATCGTTTTCAACTTTTTCGCTGTATTCTGAAATTATATCGTCTATTGAGAATTTATCAGCCAAAGCTTTAACCTCCCTGTTCCTTATAGATTTCTCTGTCTTACGGCTTCGTACATAAAAATGCCCGCCGCAACGGAAGCATTCAAAGAATTGACTTTGCCTGCCATAGGCAAACTAAGCAAAAAATCACATTTATCTTTTATTAAACGTCCCATGCCGAAGCCCTCAGAGCCGACTATCAGCCCTATAGGACCAGTTAGCTTAACTTCAGTATAGCTCTGTCCCTCGCCGTCAGTTCCATATATCCACACACCGTTTTCTTTAAGCATATCAATAGTTGCAGCAAGATTTGAAACTCTTGCAACAGGCAACCAGCTTGCTGCACCTGCGGACGTTTTGAAAACAGTTGCGTTCAATGATGCACTTCTTCTCTTTGGAATGATAACGCCGTGAGCACCTGCCGCCTCAGCCGTTCTGATTATTGCACCAAGATTGTGCGGATCTTCTATCTCATCGCAAATGATAATGAAAGGATCCTCTCCCTTTTCATTTGCGATGCTGAGAATATCCTCCGGAGACACATACTCCGCACACGCACCCATAGCAATAACACCCTGATGTGAAGCTCCCCTGCTCATATTGTTGAGTTTTGTTTCGGTAACACGCTTGACATTTATGCCTTTTTCCTTTGCAAGTCTACAAATAAGTGTTATAGAGCCTTTAGCCTCAGGGTTAATATAGATAGTGTCGATCAGCTTATTTGCTTTTAAAGCCTCGATAACAGGGTTTCTGCCAATTATAAACTGCAGTTCATTTTCTTCGTCTAAATTATTATTTTTATCTTGATAATTACTCATTGAATTTTCCTTTTCAAAAAAATATACTACTCGTAATTATACCACAAAAAAACCATAATGCCAATAGTAAACAGGCTTTTTATATAGACTTTCGACGATTTACACAAATTTTATCAATGATATTTATGCTTATCACATACACAATGCGATAAGCAGCAGAACAAGCATTGCCACACCAATTATAGTTGATATCACAGCCGCAAAGTTGAATTTTCTGTTTGTCGAAAACATTTTGTCCCCCGTTATCGCACTTGCGATATCAACAGCATTTTTTCTTAAAATATCAGGGTGTAGATGATTTTTATTTGCGTTTACAAATAATAGAATCTTATCAAAACATTCATTTTCTGTACACTTTATTTCGATGATTTGTTTATTAATTCCTTTGAGCATTACAGTCAACTCCTCTAAATACCAATTACTTGATTATATTACTGATTGTTGGCATTAAAAAAGTGCAATATTCAACATTTCAACGCAAAAATGTTGAATATGAAAAGTTTTCAACATTCGTAGGGGCATTTTCTGTTGAAAACCATGTTGAAAACGTTGAAAACTCATGGTTTTATCGGTATTTGCAGGCTGTTGAAAACTTCATATTATAACGAAAATCGACCATTTAAGCGAAAAAACGCTAACTTTTGGGAACAAATACACACGAGAATGTTACGAATATATTAACACACAAACTTGTCTGTTGAAGGTTATTTGTTAGCAGCGGAATGACCGCACTTTACATAATTTTTGAATTTGTTTGAGAATAAATTTACAATGCTAGATCCAAAGTACAAAAAAATGACCTGTTCAAAGAACAATGACCTATTAAATGATATAAGCTGATCTTCTGTACATATAATTGTACTTTTACAATCTTCTGCATAAAATCTAAGCTGTAACCATTGTAACGAAAAGTAACGAAAATTTCTTATCTTGTGGTAAGAAATTTTATAGCACGCTCTATGGAGTCTTTTGAGTTTCCCCAATCGGCATTTGCTCCTGTGTTACGGTAGTCATACATCTTGCAGTAGTGTGATACGTCCGCTTCAAGAGTGTCAAGATATTTGCTTGTCAGCTCGCCGCAAGCGTCAATAAACTGCTTCTGATATTTCTTATCCATACTTTCAGTACACATAGACACTAAAAGGTCATAGTGCGGCAGACAAAGCATTTCCTGCTGAGCAAAAAGATCTCTGAAATCACGCTGTTGAACATACATCTCAAACAGCGTAACGAGTATCCTTGACATTCCCCAATCCACCTTGCTGCATACAAAACATTCGTTATTAACTGCGCTGACTTTCTTTTGCTTTGCTGTCTTGCCCTCGAACATTTTCTTTCGTGTGAAAATATGCTTTTGCATATCCTGCAAATGTGATTGAAGCATAAGCGCAAGTGACAATCTATTTTTGCAGGCTCTCATCTGTTCAAAATGTGTTTTGCAGAAACCGAGCTTATTGGTCTCCATACGCACGTCTGGCTCCATCATAGCCGCTCCCATTATGTACTCAACAGTTCTCTGCTCCAACGTATCACGCAGGCGGCATATTGGACAGCCGCATTTCGGCTCAAATATATCTGTGACAGGTATTGTCAGAATGCTTTCTCTCATATGATCTATCCTTTCTTAGATATGTTTATTTTATCCGCTTGAAAAATACTAATATTTATAGTATAATATTTTTTGTAGAATTTTGCAAGTAGATTCGATGATTTTATGATAAATAGGAGCTGAATTTTATGGATTATACACAAAGCGGCAGTGACATTTTGCTGAAACAGCCTGATTTTGGACTAGATGATACACTTGATTGCGGACAGGCTTTTCGCTGGGAGAAGATAGATAAAAAAACTTACAGCGGAGCTTTCCTTAACAACAAACTTACCATAAGTGAGGAACCCGAAAATGGCGTGTTTAGGTTTCATGACACTACTGTGCAGAACTTTGAAAACATTTGGATCGATTATTTTGACCTGAATACTGATTACGGGGAGCTTAAACGCCGCTTCTCTGAGAACGAAACTCTGTCAAAAGCCTGCTCATTTGCAGGCGGCATAAGAATACTCAGGCAGGACAGTTGGGAGGCGTTATCTTCCTTTATAATAAGTCAGAATAACAATATCCCAAGGATAAAGGGCATTATAGGACGTTTGTGTGAGCATTATAGCGGCTACCCTTCTGCAGAAGATATGGCAGATGAAACTATAGACAGCCTTGCATATCTGCGTTCAGGGTTCAGAGCAAAATATCTTGTTGACGCCATTGAAAAGGTTTTGAGCGGTGAGATAGACTACCAAAATATAAAAGAAATGCCCCTTGACGATGCACGAAACGAGCTTATGAAGATCAAGGGCGTTGGTCCGAAAGTTGCTGATTGTACACTGCTTTTCGGCTTTTACAAAACGGACGCCTTCCCAAAAGACGTGTGGGTGAAGCGAGTGCTTGCACAGTGGTATCCGAACGGACTTCCCTCTTGTGTGAAGGGTGTCGAGGGCATTGCACAGCAATATCTATTCCACTACATAAGAAATACCCAGAAATAACAAAAGACCCGATCGTAGAGTTTTCCACGGTCGGGTCTGATATTTTATTACATAGACTCTGGGCAAGTTATCTTGAGCATATCAAGAATATTCTTTATTACCTGCTTAACTGCAAGTGAAAGTGAAAGTCTTGCCTGCATAACGCTCTCGTTTTCTCCCATGATACGGCAGTTGTTATAGAACTTGTGATACATTGTAGCAAGGTCTATAACATACTTTGTTACCTTAGCTGGGTCATAAGCCTTTGCAGCCTCGTTTATAACGTTTGGCAGAGTAGCAAGGTGTTTTATCATCTCCTGCTCCTCAGGGGCTGTGAGGACGCTGAGAGCCGCCTTGTCGAGGCTCTTAACTTCAATGCCCTCTTCGTTCATCTTTTTAAGGACAGAACAAATTCTTGCGTGTGCATACTGTACATAGTAAACTGGATTCTGGCTTGTCTGAGATACAGCAAGGTCAAGGTCAAAATCGAAGTGAGAGTTAGGCTCACGGAGATTGAAGAAAAATCTTGCTGCGTCTATTGGAATCTCGTCAAGAAGAGTTGACAGAGTGATAGCTTTGCCTGAACGCTTGGAAAGCTTATACTTTTCACCGTTACGGACAAGGTTTACCATTTGCATGATAACAATGTCAAGTCTGTCAGCGTCAACGCCAAGTGCTGTCATAGAAGCTTTAATACGAGCTATATATCCGTGGTGGTCCGCACCGAAAATATCTACAGCTTTATCGAATTTTCTTACTGCAAGCTTGTTGTAGTGATATGCGATATCAGGCACAAGATATGTTGGCACACCGTTTTCACGAACGAGAACTCTATCCTTTTCGTCACCGAACTCTGTTGTTTTAAACCAAAGGGCACCGTCTTTTTCATAGGTATGACCGCTTGCTTTGAGCTGTTCGATAACTCTCTGAACTGAGCCGTCCTTATGAAGTGTGCTTTCGTTGAACCACTTGTCATACTGTATTCTATATTTGCCAAGGTCGTCGTGAAGCTTCTGAATGTTCTTTGGCAAGGCAAAATCGCAAAGTGCCTGACGGCGTTCCTCGCTGTCAGCGTTCACATACTTGTCGCCGTATATCTCATTGAATGCGTTTGCATGGTCGATTATGTCCTGACCCTTATAAGCGTCCTCCGGAAGTTCAGTTTCAGGCTTGTATATCTGAAGATATCTAACTTCGAGTGAAGTCTTGAACTTCTCTATCTGATTGCCTGCGTCATTGATATAGAACTCTCTTGCTACCTCATAGCCTGCCTTTTCAAGAACAGACGCAAGACAATCGCCTATAGCTCCGCCTCTTGCATTACCTATGTGCATAGGACCTGTTGGATTTGCAGAAACAAATTCCACAAGAACGCTCTTCCCAGCGCCAAGGTCAGTTTCACCGTATTTCTCTTTCTGCTCCAAAACAGTGGCAACTACAGTTGCATACCATTCAGTAGAATAGAAAAAGTTAATGAACCCAGGACCTGCCACTTCACATCTTGCAAAGTATGAGCCGTTAAGGTCTATCTTTGATACGATAGCTTCTGCTATTTTTCTTGGATTGTTTCTGAAAGGTCTTGCACATACCATTGCGGCATTAGTGGAAACGTCACCGTTTTTTGAGTCGGCAGGTATCTCCGTATTAAATGCAGGAACAGGCTCTGCTGGAAAAGTTCCGTCTGCAACAAGCTCGCCCATAGCCTTCATTACAAGCTCCTTAGCCTGAATAAATGCGTCGCTTATGAGATTAGTCATATTATTTTTCCGTCCTTCCAAATATAATTATGCGACAACATTTGCCGCTTTTACTTCTATAGCTATCTCAAAATCACCGATATAGCTTGAATTGACATCTAAAACATAGTGAAAGAAAAGCATTCCACCGTTTTCGTCAAGATCTGATCTTATGGTTTTAGCGGTTATGCCTATCATAAAATCACCGTATGGAGTGCCATAAACGCAATGCTGCTTTTCGCCTATATCAACAACAAGATTTGCTTCAACCGTTCCGGTTCTGTTCATAGTCACCTTGCGGCAGCCTTCGGTTTCTAGCGTTGTAACGCTTCCTTCAAATCCTGTTGCCTCAGACTCCTCATACGATATGCGATATCCTTTTTCGGTTGCTTCATAAAGTCCTGCTGAGATAAGCTCTGTTTCTTCTTTTGTATTACCGTCGCTTTGACGGCTAACAAGTTTTATTGATACTTCCTTGCTGGTCAAATAAAATCCTCCAGTTTACAGCTTTAGGCTGCATTTTGATATTTGTGCATTGATATTGTTTCCGAGAAAACGTTCAACATTCTCAGAAAACAGCTCAACGCTGTCGGTACAGTAAAGCTCAAGGCTCTCACGCTCTTCTCTTTCAGCCGTATCATCGCTGTATGAAAGGGAGTTGAGTGCATATTTCGCAAGCTCTGCACCTGATGAAACAAGTGTTACACCCTCGCCCATTATATCTGAAATTAGTTCAGTGAGGTGTGGATAGTGAGTACAGCCGAGAATAAGCGTATCAACGTCTTCTTTTTTCATTATTTCAAGATACTCCTGTGCGATATATCTTGCAGGCACGCAATCGGGGGCAGTATAGCCATTCTCTACCAGTGGTACGAACATAGGACAAGCTTTGCCGACCACCTTGATGTTAGGGTTAATGCTTCTTATAGCTTTGCCGTAAATGCCGCTCTTTATGGTCGCACTTGTGGCTATAACGCCTATCCTGTTATTCTTTGTAGCAGAGCAGGCAGCCTTTACAGCAGGCTCAACAACTCCGCTTATGGAGATATCTGACTTTATATCCATTGCAGGCAATACAGAAGAAACTGTACCGCAAGCAACGAGTATCATTTTAACGTTATGCTGTTTAAGAAACTCTATATCCTGTCTGGCATAGCTCATTATAGTCTCTCTGCTTTTTGAGCCGTATGGCACTCTTGCCGTGTCGCCAAGATAAACGATATTTTCATTTGGCAGAAGCTTTATAAGCTCTTTCACACAGGTAAGCCCGCCAACTCCTGAGTCGAAAACTCCAATGGCGGCGTTATTCATAATCAACCTCCGCCTTATCAAGTGCCAGCTTGATAAGCTTATCTTCCTGCTGTGCAGGGGTCATTCCCTCGTACTGCATAAGCTGTGGATACATACTTATAGGCGTGTGACCTGGGAGAGTATTTATCTCGTTAAGAATAACAGTGCCGTCTTTCATAAGGAAGAAGTCTACTCTTGAAAGTCCGCTGCAGCCCATTGCTCTGTATGCCTTGACAGCCGTCTTTCTTATTTCTTCAATGCTCTCCTCGCTCATTCTTGCAGGGATAAGCGTTTTGGAAGTGGCGTCATTATATTTTGCGTCAAAATCGTAAAACTCGTCATTTGCGGAGCATACTTCACCGACAGTTGAAGCAAAAGGCTCGTCATTGCCCATTACCGCACACTCGCACTCCATGCCTACTATAGTTTCTTCTACAATGACCTTGCTGTCATGAGCAAATGCAAGCTTGATAGCAGATTTAAGCTCGTCTCTGTTTTTAGCTTTTGAAACGCCCACCGAAGAACCACAGTTTGCAGGCTTGACGAACATAGGATAGCCAAGCTTGCTTTCCATTTCGTCACACTTTTTGTCAAGATGTGAAAGCTCTGAGGTTATAATGCCTACCCACTTTGCTGTCTTTATGCCGTTTGCGTCAAGAACAGTGTGTGTAAGTCCCTTATCCATGCAGTTTGCAGAGGATATGCAGTCACAGCCTACAAATGGTATCTCAGCAAGCTGAAAAAGCCCCTGAATAGTGCCGTCTTCACCGTTCTTTCCGTGAAGGACTGGGAAAATAACGTCAACTTTTACATTCTGATATTCGCCGTTTTCGCCAAGAGCGATAAAGCCCTTGTGAAGAGGGTCAGGGCTGAGAACGCATGGAACATTATCAGGGTGCTGTTCCCATTTGTTTGACGCAATATCGTCAACATCTCCTATATATTTCATCCAGTGACCTTTTTTTGTTATTCCGATACAAATAACATCATATTTGTCCTTTGGTATACTCTTTATAACGTGAGTTGCAGAAACAACAGATACGTCGTGCTCGTTTGATTTTCCGCCGAAAATAACGGCAACTCGGATCTTAGACATAAAAAATCGTCCTTTCTGAATTAGTATCATAATATTATAACATATTTCCGCTAAAATTGCAAATCTTTTTGTGCCAAAATATACGCAAAACTGCCTTGAATATTGTGTTTATTGCATAAGGCAGGACTATTTGCCGTAGGCAGCGACTTTTTCAAAGCTAATATTGCCACCGAATATATCCAGTGCTGAGCCTATGGTGAAATCTATCTTTCCCCTGCCGAGTTCTTTTAGCGTATCGAGGTCATCAAATGAGGAAATGCCGCCTGCATAGGTCGATGGAATGGTGCAGTATTCTCCCATTATCTTTGCTATCTGCGGCTCAATTCCCTTCGCTTTGCCCTCTGTGTCAACAGCATGGATAAGAAATTCATCGCAGTATTCTGAGAACATTTCTAGGGTCTGGCTGTTCATTTCAATATCGGTGAATTTCTGCCAGCGGTCTGTCACAACGTAATACTTCCCGTCCCTTTTGCGGCAGGAAAGATCTAGCACAAGTCTGCTTTTGCCAACGGACTTCACCAGTTTGTTCAGATTATCGAAATTAACAACACCGTTTTTGAAAACAAAGCTCGTTACGATAACATGGCTTGCGCCCTTGTCAAGAAATTGTGCGGCGTTTTCGTCATTTATTCCGCCGCCTATCTGCAATCCGCCCTCAAATGCGGATAATGCACTGTAGGCTTGTTCGAGGTCTGCGTTGTAAAATTCGCTGCCGACAGGGTTTAATATAATAATATGTCCCCCCGTCAGTCCGTATGACTTATAAAGTTTGCCATAATAAGCGCCGTCATATTCTGAAACGAAGTTATCCACAGCATAATTGTTTTTGTCAGAAAGGCTTCCGCCCACTATCTGTTTTACATTACCATTATGGATATCTATGCAAGGTCTGAATTTCATTGCTCTCTCCTATCTGAATTTTCTCATGTATATCACCAAAACTATATCATTTCCGTTTTGGACACGTTGACAATATACTTGATGATCTGTATGCTTTTCGCAGAAGCTGTCAAAAACTTTGCTAAGCCCTTTGATATTTTCCTCATTGAAGTTCGTGTCTATCTGGTCAGTTTCACTGAATTGAAAATCGCTCATATCTGACGTTACCGCCACGCTGTCCTGCATATTATCCAAAGCCTTTTCCATAAGGCTCTCTATCTCATTTACTGAGTTTATATGCGTAATTGTCTGCGTAATATAGCTGAACTTTGTACTATCTGTATCAGGAAGCTCTGTATCGTCCCAGACGTGTTTTGTTTTCATGTATTCTTCTGAGACGTTAAAATACTTGTGCCTTACTGGTCTATCCGTAAAGTCAGGGATAGGGTCGTCCCAGCAGACGTCAACATAATACCAACTACCGCCTATCTGAACTATGTTCCATGAATGATCGTCGCCCTCAAAATCTGTGGCGTATATGGTCTTGCAGGGTATTTCCAGCATATCCATAAAAAGCTGAAATGTTGTGGAATAGCCTGAACATATTGCTTTTCCGTTTATAAGACAGCCATATGGATTATCAGAGTTTGGCAGGCCAATACCAAGCGCATTGAGATGTGCTTCGTCATAGCTTGCACACTGCACTATAAAGTCATGTATGGCAAGCTCTTTTTCATAATCGCTCATGTCAGGTGTGATAAGTTTTTCAATGGCTGAAACGGCTTTGTTGTATATTTCAAGCTGTTTATCATCAAGATTTGCTGTATTGCCTGAGAGATAAGCCTGAGATATAGGCGTGCTGTCATAGTATTTATCATTGACGCTTTCGCTGTCAGCACTTGATGATGTAGTCACGGCAGAGGAATTATCCACAACTGTTGTGGGCTTTTGTGACTCTGTACAGCCTGTAAGACATAGTATCACTGCTGATAATAATATCAAAACAGTTTTTGCTTTCATGCTTTTCACCGCCTTGTTTTCTCTGATAACACAACTATTATATAATATACGCTTTGCCGTGTCAAGTAAGGATATCGTAAGAAATGAAAATTTATACAGTAAATTGACGTATACCATGCAAAAACATGCACTAAAACGCTATAAAATCAAGCAAATGTTTATATTTACCTTGACAAAAATCGCAATTTGTTATAAAATATTAATATCAGTTATTTTTGAAAGGATTGTTGTTACAATGGGACTTACTTTAACAGAAAAAATACTTAAAGCACATCTTGTTGACGGCGAATTTGTTAAGGGTCAGGAGATCGGTATCCGTATCGACCAGACGCTTACTCAGGACGCAACAGGTACAATGGCTTATCTTGAATATGAGGCAATGGGCGTTCCTCGTGTCAGAACGGAAAAGTCTGTAGCTTATATCGACCACAACACGCTTCAGTCAGGCTTTGAGAATGCCGATGACCACAGATTTATCGGTTCTGTCTGCAAGAAGCACGGCATTTATTTTTCACGTCCCGGAAACGGTATCTGTCATCAGGTACATCTTGAGCGTTTCGGTATACCAGGTAAGACCCTTATAGGTTCTGACAGCCACACTCCAACAGGCGGTGGTATCGGAATGATCGCTATAGGTGCAGGTGGACTTGATGTTGCAGTTGCAATGGGTGGTGGTGCTTATTACATCACATATCCTAAGATAGTAAAGGTAAATCTCACAGGCAAGCTTTCTCCATGGGTATCAGCTAAGGACGTTATCCTTGAAGTTCTCAGAAGAATGTCTGTAAAGGGCGGCGTAGGCAAAGTTATAGAATACTGCGGCGAGGGCGTAAAAACACTTACAGTCCCTGAGAGAGCAACTATCACAAATATGGGTGCTGAGCTTGGTGCAACTACATCTATCTTCCCTTCTGACGAAACAACACTTGCATTTCTGAAGGCTCAGGACAGAGCTGACGTATGGAGCGAGCTAAAGGCTGATGATGACGCTGTTTATGACGAACAGATAGATATCGATCTTTCACAGCTCGTACCACTGGCTGCCTGTCCTCATTCTCCTGACAACGTTAAGAGCGTAAATGAGATCGGAAAGCTTAAGATAGATCAGGTTTGTATCGGCTCATGCACAAACTCTTCTTATGTTGACATGATGAAAGTTGCTCACATTCTTAAGGGCAAGACAGTTGACCCTAGCGTTTCACTTGCAATCGCTCCAGGCTCAAAGCAGGTACTTAACATGATCGCTGAGAACGGCGCACTTGCTGATATGATAGCAGCAGGCGCAAGAATACTTGAATCCGCTTGCGGCCCATGTATCGGTATGGGTCAGTCACCTAACTCAAAGGGTGTTTCACTTAGAACATTCAACAGAAACTTCGAGGGACGTTCAGGTACAAAGGACGGTCAGATCTATCTGGTATCACCTGAAATGGCTGCTGTTTCAGCTCTCACAGGCTACCTCACTGACCCAAGAACACTTGGAGATATGCCTGAGTTCAAGCTTCCTGAACATTTCAAGATAAACGACAATATGGTTGTTCCGCCAGCTGACGAGGCTGATATGGACAGCGTTGAGGTTCTTAGAGGACCAAATATCAAGCCTTTCCCACAGACTTCACCGCTTGATGACAGCATTGATTGTCAGGTATCACTTAAGGTGGGCGACAATATCACAACCGACCACATCATGCCGGCAGGTGCGAAGATACTTCCACTGCGTTCAAATATCCCTGCTATTTCACAGCACTGCTTTACAGTATGTGATGAGGACTTCCCAAGACGTGCAAAGAACATGGGCAAGTCAATAATCGTTGGCGGCTCAAACTACGGTCAGGGCTCATCAAGAGAACACGCAGCACTTGCTCCTCTCTATCTTGGCATAAAGGCTGTTCTTGTTAAGAGCTTTGCAAGAATACACAGAGCTAATCTTATCAACGCAGGTATCCTTCCGCTCACATTTGTAAATGAAGCTGACTATGACAAGATAAATCAGGGCGATGAGATCGTTCTTGCTGACGTTCGTGCAGATGTTGAGGCTGATATGTCTAAGCTTACTGTTGTGAATAAGACAACAGGTGTTGAGATACCAGTTCTCTGCGAGCTTACAGGCAGAACAAAGGATATCATTCTCGCGGGCGGTCTGCTTGACTACACAAGAGAACAGCTCTCAAAATAATAAAGTCTGATATGTAGGTCCCTATGGGATTTTCTCGAAACTTTTCGGCACAAAGGACAGCACTCTCAAAGGTGCTTGCATATGTATGATAGATATTGACAGCGACAGCTATGAGCTTATCATTGCAAGTCTTGACGTTTACAAAAAGATATCTGCGATAGCTAAAAACAACGGATATTCCATTATTACTTTATAGGAGGTCTTACCAATGGCAAAAATTCAGATGAAAACACCGCTCGTTGAAATGGACGGCGACGAAATGACCAGAATTATCTGGCAGGATATAAAGGATATTCTTCTTACTCCATATATTGACCTTAAAACAGAATACTATGACCTTGGTCTTGTTCATAGAAATGAGACCGACGATCAGGTAACTGTTGACTCTGCAAACGCTACAAAGAAATACGGCGTTGCTGTTAAGTGCGCAACTATCACACCTAACGCTGCGAGAATGCCTGAATACAACCTCAAGGAAATGTGGAAATCCCCTAACGGCACTATCAGAGCTATCCTTGACGGAACAGTTTTCAGAACTCCTATCCTTGTTAAGGGTATCACTCCATACATTCCTACATGGACAAAGCCTATCACTATCGCTCGTCACGCATACGGCGACGTTTATAAGAACGTTGAAATGAAATGCCCTGCTGGCTCAAAGGCAGAGCTTGTTTGCACTGACAAGGACGGCAAGGAAACTAGAGAAACAATTTACAACTTTGAGTGCGACGGAATCATTCAGGGTCAGCACAACAAGTCAACTTCTATCGCTTCATTTGCAAGAGCTTGCTTTAATTTTGCACTTGATAAGAAGCAGGATGTTTGGTTTGCTACAAAGGATACTATTTCAAAGAAGTATGACCACACATTCAAGGATATCTTCCAGGAGATATACGACAACGAGTACAAGGCTAAGTTTGAAGCGGCTGGTATTGAGTATTTCTACACTCTTATCGACGACGCTGTTGCGAGAGTTATTCGCTCAAACGGCGGTTATATCTGGGCCTGCAAGAACTATGACGGTGACGTAATGTCTGACATGGTAGCTACAGCATATGGCTCACTGGCTATGATGACTTCTGTTCTTGTTTCACCTGACGGCATTTATGAGTACGAAGCTGCTCACGGCACTGTTCAGAGACACTATTACAAGCACCTCAAGGGCGAAGAAACTTCTACAAACTCAGTTGCCACACTGTTCGCATGGACAGGCGCTCTGAGAAAAAGAGGCGAGCTTGATGACCTGCCTGAACTTATGAACTTTGCTGATTGTCTTGAAAAGGCAACTATCGAAACTATTGAAGACGGTGTTATGACAGGTGATCTTTATCTGCTTTCTACACTTGAAAATAAGAAGAAAGTAAATACAGTGGACTTCCTTAAGGCTGTTGACGAGAGACTTAAAAAGCTTCTGGGTTAATTTTCATATCACAAATATTAAAAGCTGTAGCACTTTGCGGTGTTACAGCTTTTTTTAATAGAATATTATGCCGAGAAAGGCGGAGCTTACGATAATTGTGATCGGTGAAAGCTTGAATTTCTTCAGTTTCAAAAGAAGCACATCTGCCAAGGCTATGAGCAGGAATATTATCAACGCTTTATAGTCAAAAGCAGGCTTTGAATTTATGGTGGTGATATTTAGCAGTGAAGATAAAGCCATTGTAATGCCAGTGGCGAGTATCATTGCAACAACGCAAGGACGAATGCCTGAAAGCATTGCTTTTACCCCTGAGTATTTAAGCAAATCCTTCATGATCGAAGCTATGATGAATATTATCACGAACGAAGGCAACACAACGCCAAGAGTGGCTATCAATCCGCCTATGAAGCCTGCCTGCGATGAGCCTACAAAGGTCGCCATGTTCACGGCAAGTGGTCCAGGGGTGGACTCAGATACGGCAATAAAGTTCACAAATTCGTCCTCACTGAGCCAGCCAAAGGTAAGAACTTTTTCACGGATAATGGATATCATTCCATATCCTCCGCCGAATGACACTGCGCCTATTTCAAGAAAAATGAGAAAAAGTTTGAGATATATCATTTTATTGTACTTCTCTTTCTGAGGGTTTTAATCAGATACACGGCAATGCCCACAGCACCACTTATGATAATATAAAATACTGATGAAAACTTCACAGAAAAAAGTGTGAAAAGTATCATCATTATGAAAACTCCAAGCATTATAATTTTGTCAAGCAATGTGTTATCAAGTGCTTTCAACATTCTTAGTCCTGCAGTAAGTATAAGATATATTACACCCACCTGAATGCCACGGAATCCAGCGTAGACTACTTTTAAAGACAGAAATTTGTCAAAGAAAAGTGATATTATGTAGATTATAAAAAACGACGGTATGCACACACCGACAGTTGCCGCAATAGCACCCCGCACACCGTCTATTTTGTAGCCGATATATGTAGCACTGTTTACAGCAGTTGGTCCGGGGGTGGACTCTGATATAGCTGTCATATCGAGAAATTCTTTTTTATCAAGCCAATTTTTGCGCACACAAAATTCTGTTTCAAGCAAGGCTATCATTGCATATCCTCCGCCAAAGGTAAAAACGCCTATCTTAAGAAAGGTCAGAAACAATGTTCTTATATTTGAATTGTCATTTTTCAAAAAAACTCACCTCTTTTTATATTATAACGAACTTGTCCTAGTAAGTCAATGCTTTTATTAGCATTTGCTGATTTATTACGAAACATTAAAATAATCTATAATTATGTGTAAAACAGTTGACAATAGTCGATATATGGTGTATAATATACTTTGTTAAAATTAAATAGCCTTATCAAGAGTGGTGGAGGAAACAGGTCCTGTGAAGCCCAGCAACCTAGCGTTAGTTAAGGTGCTAAATCCTGCGGTTATTTCCGAAAGATGAGGAAATTGAGTAATTTCAAGCGTTTCGGAATGAAGCGCTTTTTTTGTGGCTGTTTTTAGATTAACAAATATTCAGAAAAGAGGTATTTTTATGTCAAAGTATTTATTTACATCTGAGTCGGTTACTGAGGGACATCCTGACAAAATATGCGATCAGATCTCTGACGCTATACTTGACGCTCTGCTGGAGCAGGATCCTATGTCAAGAGTTGCCTGCGAAACGGTCACTACAACAGGTGTAGTAATGTGCATGGGCGAGATAACAACAAAGGCTATAATCGACATACCACAGATCGTTAGAGATACAGTTGTCGGTATAGGCTATGACAGAGCCAAGTATGGTTTTGACGGACACACCTGTTCAGTTCTCACAACTATAGACAAGCAGTCGCCTGATATTGCAATGGGTGTTGACAACGCTCTCGAAGGCAGAGCTGAAAACGCATTCGATACAGGTGCAGGCGATCAGGGTATCATGTTCGGTTTTGCTTGCGACGAAACACCTGAACTTATGCCAATGCCTATATCACTTGCTCACAAGCTTGCTCTTAAACTTACAGAAGTTAGAAAGAACGGCACTTTGCCATATCTCAGACCGGACGGAAAAACTCAGGTAACAGTTGAATATGATGATGGCAAGCCAACAAGAGTTGACGCTGTTGTAGTTTCTTCACAGCATGATGACGCTGTAACACTGGAGCAGATAAGAGAAGATATTATCGAGAACGTTATAAAGACAGTTATCCCTGCTGAACTTCTTGATGAGAACACTACTTATTTTGTAAACCCAACAGGAAGATTTGTAGTCGGCGGCCCTCAGGGCGACAGTGGTCTGACAGGAAGAAAGATAATCGTTGACACATACGGTGGATATGCTCGTCACGGTGGTGGTGCTTTCTCTGGAAAAGATCCTACAAAGGTTGACAGAAGCGCAACATATGCTGCAAGATACGTTGCAAAGAATATCGTTGCAGCAGGTCTTGCCAAGAAGTGCGAGGTTGAGCTTGCGTACGCTATCGGTGTTGCTCACCCTGTTTCAATCATGGTCGACACATACGGCACAGGAAAGGTTTCTGATGAAAAGATAGAGGCAGCTGTAGAAAAGGTATTTGACCTTCGCCCTGCTGCAATAATCAAGAGCCTTGACCTTAGAAAGCCACAGTACAAGCAGCTTGCAGCTTATGGTCATATGGGTCGTGAGGATCTTAATGTAGCTTGGGAAAAGACAGACAAGATCAATGATCTTCTTGAAGCAGTTAAATAATAAATATCAAAGCCTTGACAGGAATGTGCCTGCCAAGGCTTTTTTTGTGTTCAGCATTAATTTTGTTTTAGTCTTTGCCTTTAAGAATAGGCGACAAAGGCTTATAAATAAGAATTGTGACCAATGCACAAATAATACCCTTCACAAAAGTAAAAGGCAGATTGAAAATACACAGTGCAGAGAAAATATTCTTTACACTACCCATTATCTGCTGGTACATACCGAGTATAGCAGCTTCTCCGCCGAATGCTTTAAAGTATATAGGATAAACGATAAAATAATTCAACGGCAAGCTTATTACTGTGAAAACCAAAGTGCCAATGATACAGCTTATGATAGCATTCTTTCTGGTTTTTTTCTTGTGGTATATAACAGAAGCCGTCAGCACAAAAGCTGCGCTTGTTACAAAGTCGAAGATGTTGCCGATACCCATTGTTGTGCCTAGTCCCTTTATAATCAACTGGATAACGTTCTTGATAAGGCAAACGATCACGCCTGCAATAGGTCCCATTGAGAAACCTGCCAGCAGGGATATAACGTTTGAAAGGTCAAGCTTGATAAATCCTGGCATAAGTGGCACAGGGAAATCAAGGTAATATATCACAGTAGCTATGGCGCTGAGCATTGCCACCGTTACCATTTTTCTTGTTGTAAAAGTTTTATTTCTTGGCATAGTGTTATCACTTGTCATTTTAATTCCTCCAAATAATAAAATTATCGGGAGAAACAGCAGCAAAAGCAAAAGCACCCTGAAAATAAAATCAGGGTGCAATTTATGCGTTATTGATCTGTCGTTTCTTCCATCCGGACTTTACCGTCGGTTTCGGATTTTCACCGAATCAGCGCATTTCTGCGGTCGAGGACTTACGAATACTATTCGATCACCTCCGGTGTGGAATTTCACCACCCCTGAAACACATTATTAAATTTTGCTGAACACTTTTTATGAGATCAATCCTCGTTGTCCTCGTCCTCAATTTCTGAGAAATCAAACTCAAGGCTCTCTCCACAGTTTGGACAGTCAATAGAACCGTCAGCGATAATGTTCTCGCCGAGCATTATTGTGTCACCGCAGTTAGGGCATACACACTCATACATAGCGTTATCATCATCATCGTCATCATCACAACAACAATCATCGTCGCAACAACAATCGTCGTCATCGTCATCATCATCACCGTAAATAAGCTCTTCTATCTCGCCGAGATCCTCGTCAAGAGTATCTACAAGCTCAACTGTTTCGTCAACTTCTTCGGCAATATCTTCAACTGTAGCAGACATCTCATCAAGAATATCAGCCATAATTGTCAATATCTTTCCTTCGTTTGTGGAATCGTCAATCTTAAGACCTTCCATAAGTCCCTTTAAATATGCAACCTTCTTTGACAGCTCCATAATATTCCCTCCGTTTCTAAAAACCGTAAAGGCTAAAACTTATGCTCTTTCCATGTACTCACATGTACGAGTATCGATTCTTATTCTGTCGCCTGTGTTGATGAACAGAGGAACTCTGATCTCAGCACCAGTTTCAACTGTTGCAGGCTTTGTAGCATTTGTAGCTGTATCGCCCTTGATACCAGGCTCTGTCTCTGTTACTTCAAGATCAACAAAGTATGGAGGCTCTACGCCGAATACTGTACCCTTGTAAGAAAGGATCTTACATACCATGTTTTCCTTTACGAACTTAAAGTTATCTGAAAGCTCAGCCTTGTTTACTGGAACAAGCTCATAGCTCTCTGGATCCATGAAATAATAAAGATCGCCGTCATTGTAAGAATACTCCATATCCTTTCTCTCAACATATGCTGTTGGGAATTTAGCTGTTGGATTGTATGTCTTTTCAACAACAGAACCTGAAATTACATTTCTAACCTTTGCTCTGACGAACGCTGCACCCTTACCAGGTTTAACGTGCTGAAACTCAACGATCTGCATTACGTTGCCGTCCTCTTCAAAAGTCACGCCGTTTCTGAAATCACCAGCAGTTACCATTATTTAGTACCTCCATAAACATTCTTAATTAATGTGTACACAGTTCAAAATGTCCGCATACCTCTATATTTATTTTACCATATTTATTTGTTTATTGCAATAGCTTTTGAAAACTTTTTTACCAAAAATCAAAAAAAGTTACAAGCAAATAAGCTCTTTAGGGGCTTTTGTCATATTGATACATCCGTTTTCTGTAACAACAACAAAATCTTCTATTCTCACACCAAACTTGCCCTCAAGATAAATACCTGGCTCTACTGTTACGATCGAATTTTCAGGCAATATATCTTCCCTGCTAGGCGAAGCATAAGGGCTTTCGTGTATCTCAACGCCAACTCCATGACCAAGAGAATGTCCGAAATTATCGCCGTAGCCTGCATCAGTTATGATATCTCTAGCTATCTTGTCAAGCTCTTTTCCTGACATACCTGCCTTTACTGCGTCAAGAGCTGAAAGCTGTGCATTAAGGACAGTTTCGTATACAGACTTCATCTTGTCACTAGGTTTGCCTACGCATACAGTTCTAGTCATATCGCTGTGCCAGCCATCATAAGTTGCTCCGAAATCCATAAGCACGAACTCACCGCTCTCAACTTTTTTGTCAGATGGTACACCATGTGGAAGCGAAGTATTAGAGCCTGAAAGTGCAATAGTGTCAAAAGACAGAGCTTCAGCACCATTTTTAAGCATATAATAGTCAAGCTCCAGCTGAATTTCTTTTTCAGTTCTGCCGACCTTGATAAAGTCAAGCATATGTGCAAAACCCTTTTCAGCGATACGCTGTGCTTTGATTATCTTGTCTATCTGCTCTTGGGATTTAACTGTTCTGATCTCTCTTATTATTTCCGCAAGCTTTGTGTCTGCGATGACCTCAGCATTAAGCTTTTGCTGATATGCGATAAGCTCGGAAAGTGTGCAGGTATCGGCATTAACAGAAACTGTTTTTGCACCATGCTTTTCAATAAGGCTGTTTATCTGCTCATAGAGCTTGTCCTGCAAAATGACCTCGCAAGCTGTGACAGTTTTCTTTGCCTTTTCAATATATCTGAAATCTATGATAAAATACGCTTTTTCCGGAAAAACCACTAGAGTTCCTGCACTTGATTTCATTGCGGTGAAATATCTTCTGTTCACATCGTCAGTGATAACAGCACAATCTGCCGCTTCTGTTACTCGTGAACAAAGTTTTTCAAGATCAGTCATTGTCTGCACCGCTTTCATTTTTCCATTTGTAATACAAAGCGTCAACAGCCATGTAGTATGAATACTTTCCGAACCCGCTTATCTGACCCACGCATACAGGTGCGATAACAGAAGTGTGTCTGAATTCGTCACGGGAGTGTATATTGCTCAGATGTACCTCAACGACAGGAATCTTTATTGCGGCGATGGCGTCTCTGATAGCATAGCTATAGTGTGTATAAGCGCCTGCGTTAAGTATAACGCCGTCATAATTTTTTCTAGCAAGGTGAAGCTTGTCGATTATTTCACCCTCATGGTTTGACTGATAAACGTCGCAGTGAAACTCATATTTCATTGCATGCTCGATTATCTCGTTGTTTATGCTCTCGAATGTATCTGTACCGTAAACTCCAGGCTCACGCTCGCCCAGAAGATTAAGGTTAGGACCATGTATAACAAGTATTTTTTTCATATCAATACTCTCCTATCTTTATTTCACCGACAAATAAAAATTCTTCATTGTCAGTGCGTCTTTGTCCTGAGTGCCTGCACTTTCACAGACGAATATAGGTGAAAGATCTTTCTTTGCGACTATCTCCATAAGCGGCTCATAGTCAGGTCCAAAGCCTTGATTATCGTCAAAAGTCAGGTGCTTTTTCTCACCTCCTGGATTTGTAAACATTATCTTAGAAAAATGGCTGTGGAATATTTTCAGCCTGTCGTGACCGATAGCATTTTCCACTTCATCAAGCATTTTCTCATACTCTGCCTTACCTTTTATATAGCCGAACTCTCTTGCGTTGAGATGTCCGAAATCTATTGTCGGCAGGAACGTATCATCAAGCTTGCAAAGCTCCAACACTTCTGTTAAGTTACCAAGCTGATTTACCTTGCCCATAGTTTCAGGGCAAAAAACGATATGCTCAAAGCCCTGCTCAACGGCTGCTTTTCTAGCCCTTGTGAGAGTATCTTTAGCAAGTTCCAAAGCGTCCTCTCTGCTTATTTTCGCACAGCTTCCTGAATGGATAACTATTCTATCAGCACCCATTCTGCTTGCAGCGTCACAGGATTGCAGAATATAATTTATGCTGTTGTCACGCTTTTCAGCTTCAAGGCTTGAAAGCGAAATAAAATACGGCGCATGGAGCGAAAGCGTGATATTATGCTCTTTAGCCTTATCTTTCAAGGCAAAAGCTATTTTATCGGAGACCTTAACTCCCCTGCCACACTGATATTCATAGTGGTCAAGCCCCATTGCTTCGAGATATCCCGGAGCTTGAAGTGTTGTTTTATATTTAATGGAAAAAGCCTCGCTGTTTCCCGCAGGTCCGAATTTTGCCGACATTAGTATCATTCCTTTCGTTTTATGCTATTTGAGCTTTGGTAAAAACGGCTTTTCACAAGCTCTTTTAAATCGAAATGGCAAGCTCGTTTCAGGCTTTATTGGGAACACGAATATTGAGCGTATACCTTTCAGATTTGAGCCAAGCACGTCAGTGAATATCTGATCACCCACAGCCGCAACATTTTTCTTATTAAGACCCAGCTTAGCTATAGCTTTGGTATATCCAAAGGTCAGCGGTTTTTTGCCTTCAGGTACAAAGTCAAGCTCCAACTGCTCTGCAAAAGGCTTTACCCTTGGAGCATGATTGTTTGAAACGATCATAAGCTTTATCCCTGCCGCTTTCATCTTAGCAAGCCAATCAAGACTCGACTGCGGGGGAACGGGATTGTTATGTGTTGTCAGCGTATTATCAAGATCGAGGAGCAGCCCCTTGATATGCTTTTTAGCAAGAAAATCGGGGGTTATCTCTCCTACCTTGTCAAAAACATAAGTTGGTTTGAACATAAAAAAACTCCTGTAGTATAAAATAAAAAGCGGACATAAAAATGCCCGCCTTTAATTACATATTAGTATTTACGCTTACGAGCAGCTTCGGACTTCTTCTTACGCTTTACCGAAGGCTTTTCGTAGTGTTCTCTTTTACGAACCTCTGCGATAACGCCGTCTCTTGCACATGATCTCTTGAAACGCTTAAGTGCTGTATCCAAAGTTTCGTTCTTTCCAACACGGATTTCTGCCAAAATTATTCCCTCCCTTTGCCACCTGTGACAGAGGCAATTCTATCGGAATTTCCGAAAATCAACGGTGATAGTGAAGGTGTCTGCAAAAGCAAACTGAAACGCTTTACGTTCCCCCAGTCCTACTCTTTCGGACCGCTCTGTCTTTAATCTGCGGAATTTATAAAACCGATATAATTACAAATTTAATTATACTATATTTCCACCAAAAAGTCAATAGCTTTCTGGCTCTTTTTTTGATTTTTCTGAGGAAATTTTCGCTTACTTTACAACCAGATTTACAAGCTTGTTAGGAACATAGATTTCCTTGACTATATTTTTGCCTTCCGTTGCCTTAACGATAGCTTCGTCAGCCTTAGCAAGTGCGATAACGTCGTCCTTAGCTGCGTCTGTAGGTATTGTGAGCTTGGATTTTACCTTGCCGTTTATCTGACAAACGATCTCGATAGTATCGTCCTTGCAGAGTGCTTCATCATATGTTACCCACTCCTGCTCGTCAAGAACTCCCTCGCAACCGATCATCTGATAAAGTTCTTCTGTAACATGAGGTGCAAAAGGATTGAGTATGATAAGAAGATCTCTGAACTCTTTCTTTGTGATAGAGCCAACATTATATATCTCATTAAGAAGCGTCATCATTGCGGCAATAGCAGTATTGAACTTCATTGACTCAATATCATCGGATACCTTCTTGATAGTCTTGTGCATGAGCGATCTCAGCTTGTCGCTGTACTCGTCGCTGTCAACTACCTTATCCTGCAAAGCCCAAATTCTGTCCACAAATCTCTTACAGCCCTTAACACTGCTCTCGCTCCATGGAGCTGCCTTTTCATAGTCACCCATGAACAGAACATAAAGTCTGAGAACATCTGCACCGTATTCGTCAACAACATCGTTAGGGTCAACAACGTTTCCTCTTGACTTACTCATCTTCTCACCATCAGGTCCAAGGATAAGACCCTGAGCTGTTCTCTTTGCATAAGGCTCTGAAGTTGGTACAAGACCGAGATCGTAGAGGAACTTGTGCCAGAAACGTGAATAGATCATATGACGTGTAACGTGCTCCATACCACCGTTATACCAATCAACAGGCATCCAATATTTCAGTGCTTCCTGTGAAGCAAACTCGTCATTGTTGTTAGGATCGCAATAACGCAGGAAGTACCATGAAGAACCAGCCCACTGTGGCATTGTATCTGTTTCTCTCTTTGCGTCACAGCCACACTTAGGACATTTGCAGTGTACGAAAGAGTCTATCTTAGCCAGAGGGCTTTCGCCGTCTGTACCAGGCTCAAAGTTCTCTACCGGTGGCAATTTAAGTGGAAGCTCATCATATGGCACAGCGACCATTCCGCAGTGAGGGCAATGTACTATCGGGATAGGCTCGCCCCAATATCTCTGACGATTGAAAGCCCAGTCTTTCATCTTATACTGAACGCCCTTTTCACCGCAGCCCAGTTTTTCAAGAACAGTAAGCATCTTTTCGATAGCTTCTTTTTTGTTTGTTATGCCGTTAAGCTCACCAGAGTTGACCATTTCGCCGTCGCCTGTGTAGGCTTCCTTAGAAATGTCGCCGCCCTTGATGACTTCGATTATGTCAATGCCGAACTTCTTTGCAAAATCATAGTCCCTTGTATCGTGAGCAGGCACAGCCATGATAGCGCCTGTGCCGTATCCCATCATAACATAGTCTGAGATGTAGATAGGTATCTCTTTGCCTGTGATAGGATTGATAGCTGTCAGACCGTCTATCTTAACGCCTGTTTTATCCTTAACGAGCTGAGTTCTCTCAAATTCGCTCTTCTTTGCACACTCTGTCTTATAAGCGTCAAGATCAGCAATGTTTGCAATACTATTTCTGTATTTCTGGATGATAGGATGTTCAGGAGCGATTACCATGAATGTAACGCCGTAAAGTGTGTCAGGACGTGTAGTGTAGATCTTGAGCTGTTCATCCTGCTCTTTGATCTTGAAGTTTACAAATGCACCTGTTGATTTTCCTATCCAATTCTGCTGCTGGAGTTTGATGTTAGGCAGATAGTCAACTTCTTCAAGTCCCTGAAGAAGCTTGTCAGCGTATTCTGTGATCCTCAGATACCATACTTCTTTAGTTTTCTGAACTATCTCGCTGTGGCAAACATCGCAATGACCGCCCTGTGAGTCCTCATTTGAAAGAACGACCTTACAGCTTGGGCAATAATTTACAAGGGTCTTATCTCTGAATACAAGACCATTCTCAAACATTTTAAGGAATATCCACTGTGTCCACTTATAGTAATTTTCATCAGTGGTATCGATAACTCTTGACCAGTCAAATGAAAAACCTACTCTTTTAAGCTGCCCCGTGAACTTCTTGATATTGTCGTCTGTTACCTTTCTTGGGTGAACACCTGTTTTGATAGCTGTGTTCTCTGTAGGCAGACCGTAAGCGTCAAAGCCTATAGGGAAAAGAACATTATAGCCCTGCATACGTCTTTTACGGCTTACAACTTCTAGACCAGAATACGCCTTGATATGTCCAACATGCATTCCATGACCTGACGGATAAGGAAACTCTACAAGTCCGTAAAATTTCTTCTTTGAAAAGTCATTGCTTGCCTCAAAAGTCTTATGCTCGTCCCAGTATTTCTGCCATTTGCTTTCTATGGCCGAAAAATTGTATTCTTTCATCTTTATCAATCCTTTGTTAAATTATAATTGTCAAAATTAATCCTGTGGCTCGTCTGGTAAGAACTGCTTTACGTCGATATCCTTGCCGTCAGACCATAGTCTTTCAAGATTGTAATGATCTCTTGTTTCCTTATAGAAAACATGAACTATGATATCACCGTAATCAAGTACGACCCAAGTTGCACCCTGATAGCCCTCTGTTCTGTTAGGTTCAATGCCAAGCTGGCTCATTTTGAACTCAACTTCCTCAGCAAGGGCCTTTGTCTGAGTGCTTGAAGTACCATTTGCTATAACAAAATAATCCGCAACTATAGTCAGGTCACCGATCTTTATTATCCTGATGTCCTCTGCTCTTTTTGAATCAAGAGCTTTAACAATAGTTGACAGCTTTTCATTCTGTGAAATATTATCCATAAAAATCTCCTTTATTTTGAATTATCGGCAAAATCATTATATGCTTCAAGTGTGGAAACAGGGATAGTATTACCCTTTTCCACTGAGTCTTTTATTGAGAATTTCAAAGCCTCAAACATTGCTTTCTCCAAGCTTTGTTCGGCATACTTTCTCATTTTCTTTACGTCTTTATAATCCCTGTCCGCAGAAATAAGGTCTGCAAGATATACTATCTGGCTAAGCTTGGGCATATTGCCACAGGCAACTGTATGATAGCGTATAGCTGAGATTATCTCAGGATCATGGATATCAAAAAGCGTCTGCACAAGCTCTGCCCCTGCAATACCGTGAAACAGAGGAACAGCCTTTTTCTCTATATCGCACACATCAAGTGAAGATTTAGAAACTATAGCCGCAAGCTCCAATGCTGGTATCTCTTTTGCAACATCATGCAAAAGTCCTGCAATATAAGCCTTGTCTGCGTCAGCACCATATCTTTTTGCAAGCTCCACAGCGGAATTTGCCACGTTCATAGAGTGTGTGTATCTCTTTTTTGATAAATGTTCTTTTAGGTATGCTTTATAAATGCCTATTGTTTTTTTATCTGCCACTTAGAAAACCTCGGTTATACAAATTTTTGTCCACTATATATTGTACAACATTTTCACTCAAATAGCAAGAGCAATCAACATTTTTTTTGAGCATTTGACGTATCTCAGTTGAAGACACCTCAAATGGGTCGGTTTTTACTATGATTATCTCTCCACCCTCGGCTTTGAGCTGTTTGGCTTTCACCTCTATGTGGTCAATGTCCTCATGCGAGCGTGCAACGCAGATAAGTGCCGAAAGTGATAATATCTCCTTATACTGATACCATTCTTCAAATGAAAGCAACATATCACTACCCATTATAAAAAACAGCTTATCATGTGGATATATCTCTTTTAGATGTCTGAGTGTTATCACTGAATAGCTTTTGCCCTCTTGCTTAAGTTCCCAATCGGATATTTCCACACATGGGATATCTGCAAAAGCAAGTCTGCACATATTCAACCTATCCTCAGAGGAAGCTAAGTCCTCCGCTTGCTTATGTGGAGGTATTCTGTCAGGCATGACGATCATCTTGTCAAGGCTCGCCTGCTCCGCTACGCTTTTAAGGCAATTTAGATGCCCTAAGTGAACAGGATTGAACGTGCCGCCGAAAACACCTATTTTCATTACTTTGACTTTAATTTTATAACAGGCTGCTTCTCATTGCGTTTATAAAGCACCGCCTTTGAGCCTATTACCTGAACGACTTCAGCAGATATCTTTTCAGCAATCTCCTCTGCGGCTTCTCTTGCGGTGTACATTGAGTTGTCAAGCACCTTTATTTTTACAAGCTCGTGAACTCTCAGATAATCGTCTATCTGTGCCACCTGAGCGTCATTAACTCCGCCCTTGCCTATCTGAAAAGCAGGCTGTATAAGCGAAGCCATACCTTTGAGTTCTGCTCTTTGTTTAGTTGTAATCATAATCTAAATCCTTTCAGTTTACTGCTTTGTGAGCTGTTCAAGCAAAGCTTTCAGTGCGTTTGCTCTATGGGAAACGGTATTCTTTGTTTCTGAGTCAACCTGAGCAAAGCTCTTGTTCCCATACATGAAAATAGGGTCATAGCCGAAGCCGTTTTCGCCAACAGGCTCGTGAGCTATCTTACCGAATACTTTTCCCTCAACGGCTATCTCTTCACCGTCTGCTTTGATAAAGTGTATTGTACAGGTAAAGTGTGCTCCCCTTTTATCATCAGGTATTTCCTTCATTTTTTTAAGCACAAGAGCGGTACGCTCATCATCAGTTTCGAGTCCGCCATATCTTGCTGAATATACTCCAGGCTCACCATCCAGGGCGTCTATCTCAAGACCGCTGTCGTCTGCAAGTACAGCACAGCCGCAAAGCTTGAATGCAGCTCTTGCTTTTAGTGCAGAGTTTTCAGCAAAAGTAGTGCCTGTTTCCTCAACATCAAGTATCAGACCTGCCTCTGATTGCGAGAACACCTCATAACCAAGCGGCTCAAGAATCTGTTTATATTCTCTTATCTTGCCTTTATTGTTGCTTGCAATAACAAGTTTCATTTTTTCTCCTTTAGTTGTGTATATAAGTTACCTTATTTTTCTTTAATTTTTCACGGCATTTGTTTGCCTTATCTTTGAAAACTGTACCGATACATTCTTCGTTGAAAACAACTTTCATTCCACATTCAATAGCACCTATTGCAGTGTTGATAACGGAGATACCACCATCAACACCTACAAATTCTATCTCTTTCACATTCCTTGCTCTCATAAAATCTTCAAGAGCAACGTTTGAAAAAGCATCGGGCTTGCTTTTGGAATAAATATTTTTGGATACAACTTTCAGCTTTGCTGGAAAGCTAGCCGCAGGTGTTCCCTCTTTGGGCATTCCTCCACCCAAAAGTCCCTTTTTGTAGCTGACGATATAAAAGACCTCCTCAGCTTTATAAGCAGAGATACGCTTGTTTATGGCGTCGATAAGTGATTCGGCATCATATGAGTATGTGGTTTTATCTCTGCCCCTTCCTACATACATTTCCTGCATATCAACTACAAACAAAACCTTATCCATAAAAAATTCCCCCTGATTTTATACTTTTAAGTGTCTAATCCAATATTCTATTATTCAAACAGCGCTTCAACAAAATCTCTTGCTGAAAACGGCTGTATGTCGTCTATTTTTTCGCCTACTGTAACAAGCTTTACAGGCACTTGCAGATCATCGGTTATGCTGATAATTATTCCACCCTTGGCTGTGCCGTCAAGCTTGGTAAGAATAATACCCGTTATATCAGCTACTTCGTTGAACTGTCTTGCCTGATTAACTGCGTTCTGTCCCGTTGTAGCGTCAAGCGCAAGCAGAACTTCGAGAGCGCAGCCCTCTGCCTGCTGGTGAACTATACGGGATATCTTTTTCAGCTCGTCCATAAGGTTTTTCTTATTGTGAAGACGTCCTGCGGTATCGCATATAACAACGTCAGCCTGTCTTGCCTTAGCCGCCACCAGTGCGTCAAATACCACGGAAGCAGGGTCTGAACCTTCGTTGTGCTTGATTATGTCTACCCCTGCTCGCTCTGTCCACACTTCGAGCTGGTCAATAGCAGCCGCTCTGAAAGTATCAGCCGCCGCAACGATAACCTTTTTGCCTTGTTTGTGAAGCTGATAAGCAAGCTTGCCGATAGTTGTTGTTTTGCCAACACCGTTTACACCGATAACCAGTATAACTGACGGTGTTGTTGACATATCGAGCTTCTGATCCTCACCGAGCATTTCTGTGATTATCTCTTTAAGCATATCCTTGATTTTTTCAGGCTCTTTAACGCCCTCCTGCTTGACTTTCTGTCTGAGCTTATCGCATATCTTTTCAGAAGTTGTAACACCGATATCGCAGAGGATAAGCGTTTCTTCAAGCTCCTCAAAAAGATCTTCATCTATTTTGCTGAATGAATGGAGCAGACTTTCTATTCTGCCCATCATTGAGTCTTTAGTCTTTTTAAGACCATTTTTCAGCTTTTCAAAAAATCCCATTTCTTCACTCCTATTCAAGTTTCATTTGACGTGTTTCCGAAACGTCCATTTTAAGAAGCTTGGAAACACCCTTTTCTTGCATCGTTACGCCATACAGAACGTCAGCTTCTTCCATTGTTCCACGTCTGTGAGTAATGGTGATAAACTGTGTTTTATCTGTAAGGTGGTGCAGATATTGTGCATATTTACTTACGTTCACATCATCAAGCGCCGCTTCTATCTCATCGAGAAGACAGAAAGGTGATGGCGAAATTTTCAGGATCGCAAAATAAATTGCAATAGCCACCAGAGCCTGCTCTCCGCCTGAAAGGGACATAAGGTTTGTTATGACCTTGCCTGGCGGCTGAACGTTTATCTCAATACCACATTCAAGGACATTGTTTGGGTCTGTGAGAATAAGCTCGCACTGACCACCACCGAAAAGCTCGGTGAAAATTTTCTTGAAGTTCGCATTTATGCGCTCAAAGCTGTCGGTGAACATATTCTTCATATTTTCTGTCAGATCCTCGATAAGTTTTTCAAGTTCTGTTTTTGACGTATTTACGTCATTAAGCTGACCTGTGAGAAATTCGTGTCGTTGTGACACTTCTGCATATTCCTCTATAGCTCCAAGGTTTACGCTTCCAAGATTTCTTATCTTTCCACGAAGTTCGTTGAGTCGCCTGTTAGCTACCGTTATATCCACAATATCCTCGGCTATCTCTGCAGCGTCGCTTCTTGTAAGCTCATAATCGTCCCAAAGCTGTGCCACAAGCTTATCAAAGCCTGCAGTAACAGATTTTTTCTGTTCCTCCGCTCTTGTAAGCTGACCTGAAAGTGTTTCCTTCTCGTCCATTTTGTGCTTCTGCTTGGTGCGAAGTTTGTTTGCTGCATTGTCAAGCTCAATATGCTCACGCTGAGCCTGCTCCGCCATTTTCTGTGCGGCGGCTATCTTTTCGTCAGCACCGCTGAGTTCCTGTTTGGTCTGAAAAATAAGCTCTTTCTTCTCGGCTATTTTCTTTTCACACTCGGAGATATTATCGTTCAACTTGCCGCTGTCAGTATCACTGTCGCCGATAGTTTCTTCAAGCTGTGATATTGAAAGCTTGCAGGCATCAAGGTCTTTGGATAACTCTGCCGCCATTATCTTCATTTGCGAAAGCTCTTCGCTGAGCTGTTCACGCTTATTTTTAAGTTCTGCCTGCTCGTTTTGAGAGTCGGCAAGCTTGGCTTCATTATCTGATATCTCAGCTTCGATTTCTGAAAGTTCCGTCTGAGCCTTGTCGATATCTCCGCTTACTATCTTGTATTTATTTTTCAGCGTTTCGATAAATGTTTCTATCTCATCAAGCTTGTTTTCATAGTCAGAATAATACTCTGAAACACGCTTTATTTCCATTTCAAAACGGAGTATATCGCTGTTTACCTGTGAAAGCTTTTCCCTTAGTCCCTCGGTATCAGCGGTGTATTTTGAAACCTCTTGATTTAGCTTCTCAACCTGCTGTTTAAGCTCTGTAAAGGAGTTTTCAAGTGCAGTTTTCTTTTTAGCAAGTGCTTCCGCTTCATTTTTTCTTGTAAGCAGACCTGTCTGTTTGGAAACGCTTCCTCCTGTGAATGAGCCGCCCGCGTTTATCACTTGTCCGTCCAGGGTAACGATGCGGAATTTATAGCCGTATTTCTTTGCGATAAGGGTTGCACTGTCGATATCCTCTGCTATACATATCCTGCCTAAAAGGCTGTTGATTACGCCCTCAAACTGGCTGTCATACTTAACAAGCTCACAGCCTAGAGCCACAAAGCCGTCCTCATTTTCAAGTTGCGGCATATTTAGCCTGTTTCCTCGAACTGACGTAACAGGCAGAAATGTTGCACGGCCTGCTCTGTTCTCTTTCAGAAGCCTGATACCTCTCTTAGCAGAGTCCTCATTATTTACGACAATGTTCTGAAGTGCCCCACCCAACGCAGTTTCAATGGCTACAGAGTATTTTGTTTCAACAGATATAAGCTGAGAAACAGTACCGCAAATGCCGCTTATCCTACCCTGCTGTGAGGCTTTCATTATATGCTTTACGCTGAACTGAAAGCCCTCCATGGAGTTTTCAAGGTCAGCTATAGTCTTTATCCTGTTCTCAACGTCACGGAGCTGTATTTCCGTATCTGTGAGATTTTTGCGACATTCTGAAAGCTTCGTGTTTCTAGTTTCAAGAAGCTTTGCAAGTCCGCTCATGCGGTTTGTAAGCTCCTGCTTGTTTTCGTCAGCTTTGCCTTTTGATTCACGCAGTTCCTTTAATTCCTTTGAAGAAAGTTTTGAGTGTTCTTCAAGCTGTTTTTTTCTTTCAAGAGAATTTTCGATCTGCTCATCAATATCCGAAAGGTTGTTTTTAGCATTTTCAAGTCTGAATGAAACTTCCGACTTTTTCATGTAAAGCTCATTTATAAAGCTTCCAGCTTCACTTACCGACTTGTCAGATAATGCAGTTTTATCAATAAGCTCAGAAAGCTCTTTTTCCTTACAATCTACAGCTTCCTGCTGCTTTGCTTTTTTCTCGTCGAGTTCTTCAAGCTCCTGTCTGCGTGTTTTCAGCTCAGCCTCAAGATAGTATTTTGATGAGTTGGACTCACTTATCTGCTCTTTAAGCTTCAAAATATTATCTTCAAGGTGAGAAATATCATTCTCATATACTGCGATCTTTGACAGTGCCTGAGAGTTTTCAAGCTCCACCTGATGTATCTGATTTTTGTAGCTGTCAGCAAGCTCAGATTTTTCAGCGCTCTTTGCAAAGCTGTCATTTATATCATCTTCAATGCTTTCAAGCTCCTGCGTGATGACCTCGTACTCTTTTTTTACAGCAGAAAGCTTCTCCTCATAACCTGCTATTTGGCTCATATACTCGTTGAGTTTATGCACCCATACTGAGACTTCCAGCTTTCTCTTTTCTTCATCAAGGACTCTGAACTTCTCCGCCTTTTCAGCCTGCGCTTTAAGCGGACCTATTCGTCCTTCTATCTCTCCCATGATGTCATTGATACGAGAGAGATTATCCTCAGCCGCCGCAAGCTTTTTTTCGGCTTCTTTTTTCTTTGAACGGAATTTTGAAATGCCTGCCGCTTCTTCAAATATCTCACGGCGGTCATTGGATTTTCCGTTTACGATATCTGCTATCCTGCCCTGACCGATTATCGAATAACCGTCCCTGCCAAGACCGGTGTCCATAAACAGTTCCACTATATCCTTTAAATTTACTTCTTTACCGTTTATCATGTAAAAGCTGTCGCCATTGCGGTAAAGCTTTCGTGATACTGACACGGTGTCGCTGTCATATTCAAGTGCACCGTCCTCGTTGTCTATGGTGATAGTTACCTGAGCAAAAGGCGCTTTTGGTCTAGTTTGAGTGCCGTGAAAAATAACGCCTGCCATTTTTTCACCTCTCAGGGCTTTGGAAGATTGCTCGCCCATTACCCAGCGCATAGCGTCACCGATATTACTCTTGCCTGAGCCGTTAGGACCGACAACTGCGGTGATACCCTTATTGAATTTCAGCTCTATTTTATCTGGAAAAGACTTAAAGCCCTGCAATTCAAGTGATTTAAGATACATTATTTTTCACCACCCCTCATTATGATTTCGTTTATCTTTATTTTATCGCTGCCTTCGTGACCTATAATTTTTATATTGACACCAAGATCTTTGAAATATTCTATATTAGCTTTTTTCTGACCTATTGCCTTGCTTATCTGCCTTTTTGGTACAGATATCACAACGGAAGCTATATCGCTTATATTACCATGCTTTCCAAGCTCCTCTGCTATAAGCCTGCGGTAATTTCTGCCTTCGCAAAGTTCACGGAATGCAGGGTGATAAAATCCGCCCAACATTTGCTCCTCTACGACCTCGCTTGCGTGCAGACCAAGCTTTATAACATCTATACCAAGTTTATCGGCTTCTGTGAGAAGATAAGAACAGATTTTCACTACCTCGTCAAAGTCCATAGGCTTATATTCGCCACTTTTGTAAAGCTCTCCGAGCCTTGTACCATTAAGGATAACAACGGGATAAATACGTACTGTTTTAGGAGACAGCGCCGCTATCTTCGACCAAGTTTCCAGCTCAGTGTCACGGTTGCTTTTATAAAGTCCTATCATCATTTGCAGACCAAGGTCAAAGCAGCCATAGCTTTTTATAAGCTTTGCAGCGTTTTCAACGTCCTGAACAGTATGTCCACGCTCGTTGGCTTCAAGAACAACATCTGACATAGACTGTGCGCCAAGCTCGATAGCCGTAACGTGATTATCTCTGAGAATGTCAAGTATCTCAGTGCTGATATAGTCAGGTCTGGTGGATATCCTGATACCCTTGAATTTGTCGTTGCCTATAAACTCCTGTGCTGCACCAAGAAGTTCGAGCATATATTCTCTCGGCACTGCTGTAAAGCTACCGCCGAAAAAGGCTATCTCCGTCTGTGAAACGTCCTTGACTTCGTTAATTGCCTGTGTGCAGATACGCTTAACATCATCAGCGTGCGGTATCTTCTCTGTACCAGTTATGGTGCGCTGATTGCAGAACGCACACATATGCGGACAGCCTATATGCGGCACGAAGACAGATATATTACTGTGCCCCATAGCCCATTAGTTCCAATGCTTCTTTAGCCGCCAACTGTTCAGCGGTCTTTTTCGATCTGCCTGTACCCTCGCCGATAACATTCGTATTCAAAAGCACCTGGACAGTAAATTTCTTATTATGGTCAGGACCTGACTCGCCTTTAAGGTGATATTCTATTCTCTCCTCAGGATTTTTCTGGATTATCTCCTGAAGAATAGTCTTGTAATCATGGAAAACAACTCCATCAGGCGTGATATTTTCAGGTATGAATGAAAGTATATATTTTGAAACAGGCTCGATACCACCGTCAAGATAAATTGCAGCGATAACTGCTTCAAAAGCGTCTGAAATAATTGACGGTCTTTCTCTGCCCCCTGTTATCTCCTCGCCTTTTCCGAGAAAGATATACTTGCCAAGTTCTATTTTCTTTGAGAACTCAAACAATGCTTTTTCGCACACAAGTGAAGCTCTCATTTTTGTCAGCTCGCCCTCAGGCATATGCTTGTAATGCTCGAAAATGTGATCTGACACAACTATAGAAAGCACTGAATCTCCAAGAAATTCAAGCCTTTCATTGCTGTTTCTTGCCTTCTTGTTTTCATTTGCAAATGATGAATGGGAAAGAGCTTCGTAAAGGAGCTTTTCGTCTTTGAACTGATAACCTATTCTTTCCTGAAACTCTTTAAGAGCCTTTTGCTCGTCCATTATAACATCTCCTGTTTGCTTTTCAACTGCTCGATAGCAGTTGTGATCTCGTCTATCACATTAGTTTCAGTAAATTGTTTTGCTTGTCTAATAGCGTTATAGAATGCTCTTGCATTTGATGAGCCATGTGCCTTGATAACAGGCTTTGCAGTACCAAGTAGAGGCGCTCCGCCATACTCAGAGTAGTCTACCTTTTTCTTGAATTCTTTAACGTTCTTCATTACCATAAGAGCAGCGATCTTTGACTTTGTATCCTTAGTCAGAAGCGTTTTAAGCTCCCCTGAGAAGAATTTTGCCATGCCCTCGTAAAGCTTGAGCATAAGGTTTCCGCAGAAGCCGTCAGCCACGCATACGTCACAATCGCCCATAGGAAGCTGTCTTGCTTCGATATTTCCAACAAAGTTTACAGGTGCGTTTTTCAACTGCTTGTAAGTTTCAAGCTCCAGCTCTCTGCCCTTTGACTCCTCTGCACCAATATTTGCAAGGCCTACTCTTGGTGACTCAACACCAAGTATCTTGTTCATATAAGCCGAACCCATTATTCCAAACTGAGTAAGCATTTCAGGGCGGCAGTCTGCGTTTGCACCGCTGTCAAGAAGCATCGTAGGCGTCGTTGCCGTAGGAAGTATTGTTGCAAGAGCTGGTCTTTTGATTCCCTTTATTCTCTTTACGATAAACGTTGCTCCAACTACAAGTGCGCCTGTTGAGCCAGCTGAAACGAAAGCGTCGCCCTCGCCGTCTGCAAGCATTTTCATGCCCACAGCCATTGAACAATCCTTCTTGCCCTTGATTACTTCTGTAGGCTCTTCACATATCTCGATAACAGTATCAGCGTGCTTGATATGTAAAGCTGTGATATCAAGTCCGTTTTCCTGTGCACATTTTTTTATTTTTTCTTCATCACCAACAAGAGTAACGTCAACACCGAAATCTTTCTGTGCATCAATTGAACCTTTTATGACTTCGAGAGGTGCGTTATCTCCGCCGAAAGCGTCAATTACTATGTTCATAACATTCTCCTTAAAATTCCTCAATAGCCTTGTCAAGGTCTGCAAGACCCCTTTCAGCTATCATCTTATATTTCAGTTTCTTATCTCTTATACGTTCAGGCAGCTCAGGCAGGATACCCATATTACATCCCATAGGCTGGAATTTCTCCACAGTAGGATCGCTTATATACTTTGAAAGCGCACCCAGCATTGTGGTATCAGGCAAGGTAACCGCAGGCTTGCCCTGCAAACGTCTTGCCATGCTCAACCCTGCAAAAATTCCGCTTGCCGCCGATTCGATATATCCCTCAACGCCTGTCATTTGACCTGCAAAATAGAGGTTATCTCTATCTCGCATATTAAACTGCGGGTTTAACAGCTTAGGCGAATTGATGAAAGTGTTTCTATGCATAACTCCATAGCGTATAAATTCTGCATTTTCAAGTCCTGTGATAAGAGAAAATACTCTTTTCTGCTCACCAAATTTAAGGTTTGTCTGAAAGCCCACAAGGTTATACATACTTCCCTCTGCGTTCTCTGCACGAAGCTGAACGACGGCATAAGGTCTATTGCCTGTTCGTGGATCTGTCAAACCTACAGGCTTCAGCGGACCGAAACGCATTGTGTCCTCACCACGTTTTGCAAGGACCTCAACCGGCATACAGCCCTCGTAAACTTTGAAGCCGTCCTTAGAAAAATGCTCCTTATCAAAATCATGGAGCGGAGCGGATTCCGCATTGATAAGTTCATTATAGAACCTGAGATATTCTTCCTTATTCATAGGGCAGTTTATATAATCAGCTTCTCCCTTGCCGTATCTCGAAGCAAAAAACACCTTATCCTTATCAAGACTTTCATATGTGACGATAGGTGCGGCGGCATCATGAAAATACAGATAATCACCGCATATTTTGCCGATACTCTCTGCAAGCTCATCGCTTGTAAGAGGACCTGTTGCGATTATAACATCGCCATCAGGTATATCTGTGACTTCTTCCTCGATAACAGTGATGTGAGGATTTTCCATTATCTTTGCCGTGACCATATCGGAAAACTTTTTCCTATCAACAGCAAGTGCTCCGCCTGCTGATACCTTAGTTTCAGCTGCACATTCCATCGTAACAGAGCCAAGCCTGCGCATTTCTTCTTTTAGCATACCTGCGGCTGAATCTATTCTGTCCGCTTTCAATGAATTTGAGCAGACAAGCTCTGCAAAGCCCATATATTTATGGGCAGGCGTAAACTTTTTCGGCTTCATTTCATAAAGCTCAACGTCTATCCCTGCTTTGGCTAACTGCCACGCAGCTTCACAGCCTGCAAGTCCTGCACCTATTACCTTAACCGCCATTAGATAAATTCCTTTCATATCCGCAATCAGGCTTATGGCAAATAAGTATTCCGTTCTTTCCGCCTTTCTGGAAAAGTGTACTGCCACACTTAGGGCATTTCTCTTCGGTAGGAACGTCCCATGTCATGAACTTACACTCAGGATTATCCTCACAGCCGTAATATTTCTTGCCCTTTTTAGACTTTTTGAGAAGCACTTTCTTTCCGCAGTAAGGGCAAATTCCACCTGTTTCCTGAACTATTTTCTTGGTATTTTTGCACTCAGGAAAACCTGAGCAAGCCATAAATTTGCCATATCTGCCTATCTTTATTACCATAGGTTTGCCGCAAAGCTCGCACACCTGATCTGTTTCTTCGTCAGGCACTTTGATACGCTTCCCGTCCATGGCTTCCTCAGCTTCAGTCAATTCCTCGTCAAAGTCACTATAAAAGTCCTGCAAAGTTTTTACCCAACTTTTCTTGCCATTTTCCACTTCGTCAAGAGATTTCTCCATGTTTGCAGTAAACTTAACATCAACTATTTTATCAAAATGCTCGCTCATAAGCTGGTTTGTTACTTCGCCAAGCGAAGTCGGCTTAAGCTGTTTTCCGTCACGCTCAACATAATTTCTGTTTATTATGGTTGTAATAGTTGGAACATAAGTTGAAGGTCTGCCGATGCCTGTTTCCTCAAACGCTTTTACGAGAGTCGCTTCTGTGTATCTTGCAGGTGGCTGAGTGAAATGCTGATTTCCCTCAAGGTTACGCACCTTTATTGAGTCACCAGATTTTATTGGAGGAAGCACGTTTTTCTTTTCACCCTCATCGTCTTTGGCCTCTTCATAAAGAACAGTAAATCCGTCGAACTTTACAGAATAGCCTGTTGCCTTGAAGTTACAACCGTTTGCAGAGATATCAACAGAAACAGTGTCCATAAGGCAGTTTGACATCTGAGAAGCTATAAATCTCTCCCAAATGAGTTTATAAAGCTTGTACTGGTCACTCGTCACTCCGCTTGCCTTTACCATATCAGGTGTTACCTCTGGGTGTGTTGGTCGGATGGCTTCATGAGCGTCCTGAGCGTTGCCCTTAGTTTTATATTTTTTCGGTGTGTCAGGGATATACTTATCGCCATATTTTTTTTTGATAAAATCATATGCCGCTGCTCTTGCTTCATCAGAAATTCTAAGGCTGTCAGTACGCATATAGGTGATAAGACCTGTCTGACCCATATCGTTTATCTCAACACCCTCATAAAGCTCCTGAGCGGTTTTCATCGTTCTTCTCGCCTGAAAGCTGAGACGTCTTGACGCTTCCTGCTGTAAAGTCGAGGTGGTGAATGGTGCGGCAGGAGATTTTCTGTGAACGCTCTTTTTTACCTTGTCGATAACAAACTCGGCACCCTCAAGTCTTTTCAGTATCTCGTCAGCCTGCTCTTTATTTTTCAACTCTGGCTTTTCTCCGTCAACTGTATTAAGCTTTGCGGCAAAGGTCTTTCTTTCACCGTTTGCAGAAAATTTTCCGTCAATGGACCAATATTCCTGAGATACAAATGCCCTTATCTCGTTTTCTCTGTCGCATATCATTTTAACTGCGACAGACTGAACTCTGCCCGCTGAAAGTCCTTTTCTTATCTTTCTCCAAAGAAAAGGTGAAAGCTTATAGCCCACAAGTCTGTCAAGGATACGTCTTGCCTGCTGTGCATTAACAAGGTTTATATCAATAGAACGTGGGTGGCTCATTCCAGTTTTGATACCAGTTTCAGTAAGTTCGTTGAAAGTTACTCGGTTTTTATCATTCAGATCAAGACCCAAAAGCAATGCGAGATGCCATGAAATGGCTTCTCCCTCTCGGTCAGGGTCTCCTGCAAGATAAACATGGTCGCTTTTCTTTGCAAGCTTTTTTATATCTTTTATAACGCCCTCTTTGTCTTTTATGTTGACATATTTAGGTTCAAAATTATTATCTATATCGACGCCCAGCTTTGATTTTGGCAGGTCACGGACATGACCCTTTGAAGCCACGACTTCATAATCATCGCTAAGATAACGCTTAATTGTTTTTATCTTCGTTGGTGACTCAACTATGATCAAATTAGACAAATCTATTCTCCATTCTTAATATATATTAAAGTCCAAACATTTTGCCCGGATATGACTTAACAGTGCCATAAAGTTCAAGCTCCGTTAGCTGTGCAAGCACATCAGAGATATCCATACCAAGCTTTGCGGCTATCTCGTCCGCAAGCATATTTCCGCTTTTTAACAGTTTGCAAATGCTCTTTTGTGTGTCATCAAGCCCTGACAGATCAGGCTCAGGTGTTGGCTTTACCACTTCTGTTTCAGAAACAGTCTTGCTGTCAGGCACTTTTCTTTTGCTTTTTCTGTGCTTCACTGTCTTAGGCTCGCCATTGTTAAGTATAGCAGAATCCTCAGCAGGAAGCGTGAACTCTCCCAGGCTTTCCACAAGTCTAAGAGATTGATACCTTTCATTGCCAAGCGAATACACTATATCCTCTACGCCGAACACAGGTTGACACTCATTTCTTATGAGATCACGTTGTCCGAAATATCGACTATCATAGATATCATGTGGCGGTACTACAAATACCTGTTTTCCTTGAGATATGGCGTGATTGACATTATCAAGACCATGACTTTCCTTGCTACACTCAGTAAAAAGCACTGCATTTGAAAGTCCTGTAAGAATCCTATTGCGATTCACAAAAGCATTTCCAAATGGTTTATAACCCGGAAAATACTCTGATATTACTACTCCATTCTCAGCGATCTGTTTTTTTAGCTCGTTACTTCCCTTAGGGTAATCACAATCAAGAGCTGTGCCACACACAGCTATAGGTCTACTATTATTTTCAATAGCTACCTTGTTAGCGATCTGATCTATACCGCCTGCAAACCCCGAAGCAAGCAGACAGTTTCTTCTTATAAGATCTGCGCAAATATGCTTCGTTATCTTTACAGAATATTCAGACGGCTCACGGGAGCCTACTACTGAAATAACGCATTTATCGTTTAAAAAGTCAAGGTTACCATAAGTATACAGAACAGCAGGTGGATTTGCGATCCGTTTAAGTCTGTCAGGATAGCCCTCACTTTCGTAACAATAAATATTTATGCCAAGCTCTTCACAGCGTTTTTTTATGATTTCTGCGTCTTTAAGACTATATTTTCCTATCCTCTGGAGCTCTTTATCATTAAGTCCGCTGACCATATGATCATCGAGTGCAGTCATGAACTCAACTATATCATCATAATTTGCAGAAACTTCCCATATACGTTTGCTCGATGGAGTGAAAATCAGAACCGCTCTTATCCACAATAAAAGTCTTTCTTTATCCATGACTGCCACCTCGAAACATTTCCCACAAAATGATTGTGCCTGCGCAAGCAGCATTAAGTGATTCTATATTGCCGTGCATAGAAATAGTCACACGATTTTTACAAATGTCTGAATGTTCTCTAGGCAAACCTTTGCCCTCGTTTCCTATTACAACAGCACACGGTCTGTCAAAATCAAATTCTGTGATATTTTCACCGTTTCTGACAACTGCAGCATTTGTAACGATACCAAGCTCATCAAAAAGCGTTGCGACGTTCAGAAAATTATCCACTACAAAAAGATCAAGTCTTGTAATGCTTCCCATAGCGGAACGAACCACCTTTGGATTATACAGATCAACGCAATTATCTGTCATAACTACTCCACTAACGCCTACGGCATCGGCAGTTCTTAGAAGCGTACCCAAATTACCTGGGTCCTGTAAATTATCAAGAACGAGATACTTCCCTTTTTTGTCAATATACTCAGCCGCAAAAGGCAAATCGACCTTAAAAACGATCATATAAATGCCCTGAGAGTTTCCCTCATCTGTCATCTTTTTCGCAAGCTCATCAGATATTTCAAAAACATCTTCGGGTCTTGCACACGAGAAAAGGCTATCAGTTTTAAGTGTATTTTTATACTTAGTCAAGGCCGTTTGAGTATAGAAAACAGAATGGACTTTTATTCTTCCGCACACAGCTTCATAAGCGGTGTCAACGCAGTTTCTTGCACCTTCAACAGCAAACAATCCATGTTCTTCCCTAGCTTTTTTTGATGACAGAAGCTTTCTGAAAAGCTTCACTCTAGGGTTATCTTTACTATTAATATGCAAACTGCGTCACCTCTTATTCTGAAAATTTAATCATTTAATTGCCAAATGCGTCATATATGGTGTTGCCTTAATATACAACAAAACACGCAGGTTACAAGAACGTGCGTGTTTTTGACTATTAAAGAGCAGCCTTCGCCTTTTCTGCAATCGCTGTGAAACCAGCAGGATCGCTGATAGCTATTTCGGAGAGCATCTTTCTGTTAAGATTGATACCAGCCTTGTTTACGCCGTTCATGAATGTTGAATAATTCATACCGTTCATTTTAGCAGCTGCTGAAATTCTTGTGATCCAAAGCTTTCTGAAATCTCTCTTCTTCTGCTTTCTTCCAATGTATGCATACTGACCTGACTTCATTACAGCCTGTTTAGCCATTTTGAAGTGCTTGCTCTTGGCACCAAAGTATCCCTTAGCAAGCTTCAGAGTCTTATTTCTTCTCTTACGAGTCATCATTGCTCCCTTTACACGAGCCATAGTTATTACCTCCTGAAATTTTTAAAATTTGTTTTCCCTACAACTCGTTTATTTGTAAGGGATAAGAGCCTTTACGTTCTTGATGTTAGTATCATCTGCATAAGCTGCACCACGCAGGATTCTCTTACGCTTGTGATCCTTCTGAGTAAGTCTGTGTCTTTTGTTTGTGTGCTGGAACTTAACCTTACCGCTACCGGTAACACTGAAACGCTTCTTAGCACCAGAATGTGTTTTGATCTTTGGCATTGTATTTATCCTCCTTATTATTTTACTTGTTTACTTTCGGAGAAACGAACATCACAAGACTGCGTCCCTCCATTTTTGATGGCTTGTCAACAACGCCGGCTTCAGAGATAGCGTCTTTGAATTTTGCAAGAAGTTCTTCACCGAACTGTGGATGAGCCAAAGTTCTTTTCTTGAACCTTACAGAAACTTTTATCTTATCTCCTCCGTTAAGGAATTTAACAGCCTGATTGACCTTTACATTAAAATCATGAGTGTCGATCGTAGATGACATTCTAACTTCCTTGATCTCGATAACTTTCTGATTTTTCTTTGCTTCCTTCGCACGCTTTGTCTGTTCAAAACAGAACTTGCCATAATCCATGATACGGCATACAGGCGGAGTTGCCTGAGGAGCGATCTTTACAAGATCAAGATCTTTCTCAAATGCAATTTTAAGAGCCTCGTCAGCGCTTAAAATACCAAGCTGATTTCCATCAACGTCTATGACCCTGAGTTCTTTATCACGGATCTCTTCGTTGATCTGATGTTCCCTGTTGCTAATGACGCAGCACCTCCAAAAATAAAATAAAACGGGCACAGAACTGATCCGTACCCGCATAAAATCACATTGATATGCAAATTCATGTTGACCTTTTTACTACAGAGAACTGCGCTTAAGGTGAGAACGGACATTGTTCTGCTTTGTTTACCATGATATTATACTACACTTTTACCCACTTGTCAATACCTTTTCTCAAATTATTTCAAAAAAATATTATCAAAACTCTCTATATGTCATTATATCACATTCAGAGCTTGATTTCAACCCCTTTTCGCAGCCAAAATGAATAAATATAACAGCTTTTTATTTTCTCTCCGAGTATCATCTCAAACGATGCTTTATACAGTGCAAGCTGTGTTTTATAGCCCATGAGCTGTGACAAATCATTAAATCTGTCAGTTTTATAATCAACAATAACATATCCGTCAGGCTCGTGGAAGATACAATCGGCGATACCTTGAAGCATTCCGCTGTTACCATTATATTCAGGAAGATTTTCACTTAAGTCAAGATCGCTCATTGAAACAAGAAACTTCTTTTCACGCATCACATTATCGGAATTTTTCACACGCTCATAAAAATCAGATCTAAAGAATGCTTCAAGTGCTTCAACATAAACTCCGTCAGCTTCTTTCTGGCTGAAGTACCCCTGATTCACAAGACGTTCAAGCTCTGTTTTTACGCTTTCATGTGCCTTATCATAGTCCGATAACTCCATAAATTTGTGGGTAAAAGTTCCCTTTTCCGCTGCTGATAGTTTATCAAACTCATCATCAAGCCGTGGAAGACTAGGATAAAACTCAGGTTCGGTTTTCTCTGTCTGCTTCTCTTTTTCAGCCGCAGTTATCTCCGTAACAGTAAGCTTTGCTGGTGTTGATACTCCTGACCAGTCATACTCAAATGCAAATTTGTCAAGAAGATTTCTAAGCATTGTTTTGTCCGCTTCTATTTCGTTAATAGATGTATCTTCTTCCTGTGTCTGTTCTGTATTTTCAATGCCGTATTCATTATATATTATCTCAGGCTCAGGATATTCGTCCCCGCTGACAGCTATATTATCAGTGCCAAGCCAAGATGTGAGTTGATCACCCGTGGAGTGAAGTGCAAGCGTTATTGTTATCCAATCAAGCATCGTTTCAGCGTCCGCCACAACATTTTCAAGAGAATCTCCCTGCTTTGAGTATATGTTTCTAAGCCTGTCAACTATTCCCGCCTTACGTTCAATAACCTTTTCATATGTGGTATTGCTGTAAATAATCGGTGCGTAGCTTACAAAAAGTCTTTCTTTTGCTCTTGTACATCCAACATAAAGCAGGCGGAGTTTTTCACTTTTTTCCTCTGCTTTTGATTCCTTTGAAAGCTTATCATAGTAAAGTGAAGTTTTTCTCATAAGTTTGCTGTTATCCATAAAACTGAAAGCAAAGCCCAGCTTGTTATGTGAACAGTAACCTTTGTCTTTCTTTATAAGCGGTATGTCAAGCTGACATAAAAATACAAATGGATATTCAAGACCTTTTGAAGCATGGTAGGTCTTTATGTAAACGGAATCTGAGCCCTCTGTTACCGTCATTGCCTGCTTAAAGGCTTTTTCATTTGAGGACACAGAGTCGATATATCTTAGAAAACCAGTTACGCCCTCCTGACTATTTTGCTCATAGGATGAAGCATATTCAAGAAGCAGACGAAGGTTTGCTCGCTTTTTATCAGAATCAAGATACAGCGAAACGATCCCCATAAGGTCGGTCATGTCGTATATTTTTCTTATGAGCCGTTCAAGACCCATGCTCATTGAAAGATAACGCAGGGAATTAATAAGCTTATTAAGCTCTATGCACTTATCCTGCAATGTTTTATTATTAAAACTTATATGAGTAGCTTCCTTTTCGTGGCTGTCCTCAGCAGAAGCTGACGCCGCTACCACCTGATAGATATGGTCTTTCAGTTTGCTGTTAGGCTTCTTTGACTTTTCTGTTACTGCCGCCATTTCATCAGGCGTAAATCCCATGATAGGCGACATCATGATAGCTGTCATTGCAATATCGTTCATAGGATTGTCAATTACCCTGAGCATATTCAGCACAAGTGTTATCTCTCTTGACTTCATGTATCCGTTTGTATCCTCAGAATATGCTTTCAGACCTACTTCTTCAAGGGCTTTTGCCATAAGGGTAATTTCATCATTCTTTTGAACAAGTATACAAAAATCTCCTGCACGGCACGGCCTTAGAGAGCCATGATCTTTGACTTCCTCACCGTTTTCAAGCATATGCTTTATCTTTTGTGCTATTACTTTGTTCTCCACAGAATAGCCATTTGTCTTTTTGTAGTCCTTATCAAAAGGTATGAGCATTATTTCTGTAGGCTTGTTATTTTCATCATAAAGTTCACCGTATCGAAGTTCTTCATTTCTATCATAATCCACCTGACCTGTGTGCTGTGTCATAAGATAGTGGAACAGAAAATTTACAAAATCAACCACAGACTCACGACTTCTGAAATTCTTGCTTAGCAAGATAGCCTCGAGCTGTTCGCTGTTTTCAGGTGCGGAAGCGTCATTTCTCGTTTTGCTGAAAAGTTCAGGATTTGAGAGTCTGAAACGATATATAGCCTGCTTTATATCGCCTACCACAAAAACATTTTTGCCCATGATATCCAAGTTATCAGAATCAGAAAGCGAGCGGAAAACAAGCTCCTGAAGATTATTCACGTCCTGAAACTCGTCTATGAAAATAAGCTCATATAGCTTGTTTTTGCGAATTTCCTCGCAAAGCTCCGTGCGAACAGGTCCATTCTCGGTATCTTTTACAAGCAATTCTCTCGCCATTATCTCAACGTCAGAAAAAGTAACGCCATTTCGTTCAAGCTTCATTTCTTGTGAGATCTTGTCTATATCTTCGCATACCCTGCACAGAACAGTAAATATTCTGTCAGATTCAAGCATATTTTCCTTCATGATTAGTTTTGTGTTATTGAACATATCGGTAATTTTAGCTACGATATCTTTATATTTGTTTCTGTATGATGCACAGAAGGCATAATTGTCCTTGAACTTAATGCGAATATCATCGTCAAGTGATGCATTGAAAGCCTTGTTTGTGGGAAATCTTTTTATGGTGCTGAATTTCCAATCTGACTTAGCAATAGTATCTATATCGCCGCTTTCAAGAAGCTTTCTTAACCTATGAAGAAGTTCTCTGTCACTGTCGGCAGTTTCATTCATTTTGATATGTTTTATAAAAGGGATGCCTTCTATCTCTTTACGGCAGGCATATTCTTCAAAAACCTCATACATTGAAAATGCTTCTTTCAGCTTTGTTTGAGCTACACATATATTATCTTTTATAAAGCTGTCAAAAATCTTATCATCAGTAAAATTTTTATGTACCTCTGCTCTCCAACGCTTAGAAAACGGCAGCGAACGCATGAATTTATAAAGATTGTCGGTGATTTCATTGAGAGTTTTATCCGCAAAAGCGTTTTTCAGCAGTTTGTAGCTTTCATAATCTTCTTCACAAAGCTTTTCATAAGCCTGCGTGATAGCTTCCTGCAAAATAAGATTTTGCACACTGTCATCAAGTATATCAAGTCCTCCCTGAAAATCAAATTCATGTAGATTACTTTTCACAAGGTCAAGACAGAAAGAATTTATTGTAGATATCCTCGCAAGCTGGATAAGATTTTGCTGACTAAGCAACCACTTGTTTTCAGGGTCACGGCGAAGCTGTTCGTCAAAAGCACGGCTGAGTTTTTCTTTCATGCTTGAAGCGGCTTCTTTTGTGAATGTTACTGCAAGAAGTCTGTCGGCAGGTATTTTATTTTTTTCATCAGAAAGAAGTTGTATCATTCGTTCTATAAGCACTGTGGTTTTGCCGCTTCCTGCCGCCGCTGAAACTATAATGCCCTTGCCACGGTCACTAATGGCTCTTTCCTGCTCTTTGGTCCATTTTGTATCAGCCAATTATTTTTTCTCCTTTCTGTCAGTTAGTTCTTCCATAAGTTTTTCTTCATAAACGCTGTCTTTCACGTCTGTAACGTCATCTTGGTTTATCCTGCCGCAGATATCGTGAAAATCACAGTGCTTGCAGGCTTCCGCCACAGGTCTTGCCTGAATGTTTCCCTGGCAAAGCTGTTCACCAAATTGCGCCACTTTGCCTATAGCAAATTCTCTGAGCTTTGTAAAAAAACCGTCTGGAATAGTGCCTGAAATGCCGTTGGTTTTAGAATATTTAAAAGGCGCATAGGCGTAATTCTCTTCTGAGCTGAAAGCTTCAGTGACAACCTTTATATCAACGACTTTTCCTATAGGCTTGAAAGCGTTTAGCCGTGATCTGCTCTCGGCTTCTTCTATGTCAGCGTCGGCTGTCTGCTCGTATGTTTTAGGCTTGTTTCCTAGCGTGTAGTATACGATACCAGCCTGCTTCAATCCACCGTCTATATTCACTGGATTTTTGGTTTCAAGTAAAGCGGTAAGATACACGAACATCTGCAAATTAAGGCCATTGTAGAGCATTGAATATTTAAGGTCAATAGAGCCTGTTTTATAGTCGATTATCCTCACATATTTTTCACCGTTCTCGTCCTCGAAAACGTCAACTCTGTCGATAATTCCCGTAAGGATTATCTTATCTCTGCCGTTTACGTCTATGATTAGTCTGTCTTCTCCTTCGGACTTGTCTATTTTGTATTCCAAAAGCGCAGGTCTGAATTTTGAGTGAAGAAGCTCATTCTGCATAAAACGAATGATATGCAGGATATTGCTTTCCATACGCTCCTGTAAAAATACAAATGACGGAGATTTTCCGAACATTCCACCAAGGCTTTCCTTTATATATTCGGTAACGTTTTTGTGGATATACTCTTTTATCTCATCATCTGAGAGAGTAAGGAAAGCATTGTCAAAGCCTGTGCCGTCATCACCTTTACGCATTATCTTTTCAAGAAGCTGATGAATGATAAGTCCCCTGTTAAGCCCGTCGATGTCTGCCTTTCTGACAGTTTTAAGACCAAGACCATACTTGCAGAAATAATTGAACGGGCATTTATAATATGTATCAAGCTGAGTAGGCGAGACCTTTGCAGGCTGTTCTGACATGAAAAGCTTTTCTGCTGTCTTTTCGTCAAGCTTATAGTCACCGTTTTCATGAAGATTCTTTGTTCGCATAAGTTTCTCGGCATATTCCTGCGATAACCCCAACACAGACCTAATCGCAGAAACTGTAGCGTTTTTATCTCGGGAATGTTCCATATATTTATAGTAAGCTGTCCTGAAAGAAGTGCAGTAAAAATCAAGCCCCACATCCTGAGCTTTGGTATTGATTTTGCCAAACATTCCGTTAAGCTCGGAAACAAGTGCAGAGGGGTGGTGAGCTTCTCCTACAAGGTCAGATTCTGAATAAAGCACATAGAGCTTTTCGTCTGCAAGGGTAAAAGCGTTGTAGCACACAAGCTTCTCTGTCTGAAAAGATTTTCTTGCGCTGTGTGAGATATGAATATCGCTTCCCTCTAATATCATTTTTTCATTTTCTGTGATAAGTCCACCAGAGCTTAAAGTCGCAGGAAATATGCCGTCGTTCACCTCAACAAGAAAGACAGCCTTTACGCCCTCAAGCCTTGAATGGCTCGGGTCGCATATCCTTACGCAGTCAAGTTTCTGCGGAGGACGTGAAACACTCATTTGCGAAAGCATGAGCTTGAAAAGCTCATAAAACTGTCGGAGGGAGATAACTTCGTCATTCATGCAGTCATAGACGGATTTGATAGCCGAAAGAACAGAGTTCCAAAGTTGTTTCAATCCTCTTGCCATTTCAAGCTGAGTTTCGTTATCCGAAGTTCCTGCCTTTTTTACTACAGAAAAGGTCTGCTGAGAAAGCTCAATGCTGCCAAGAAGATCATAAAGCCCACGGCACAGTTCCCCTGCTGTAACGTCTTTAACAAGTTTGCTTTTAAATGCTTCAAAAGGCTCGATTATCTTTCGTCTTGAGCAGTTTATTTTTTCAAGCTGTTTTTCGCTGAGATCACCTGCAACAGTAAAATCACTGAGCCACATATCACCATCAACGCTCCAGCGTATGCAATAGTCTTCCAGATTTGATATCTCGATATTCAGCATTGGAAAAAGCGGCGATTTTATGTATTTCAAAATATTGTCCGTGGAATACTTTCTTGAAAGCAAGCACTTGAAAAGCGAGTTCATATACCTCACCAGAGATGATGAAGAAACACTGTCACTGCAGTCTGAAAAATATGGTATCTCATATCTGTCAAACGTACCCTCAAAAACGGAAGCACAATCTTTAAGGTTTCTTGCAAGCAAAGCTATGTCACTGAATTTATAGCCTTTTCCTCTGACAAGTTCCCATATCTTTCCACTGACAAATTCACTTTCTTCGTAAATATCCGTTGCTGATATAACAGAAACATTTTCGCACTTTCCGATGTATGGCTTTTTGCAGGTGTTGTAAATCTCTTTGCTGATATATTCTAGTTCAGGGGCTTTGAATGAACTGTTGTGACACTCTATGGTGTTGACCTTGTAATTATGATCAGCGGAAATATCTGTTATCTGTTGCAACGTTTTAAGAGTATCAGCAAAAGGGTGATTTGAATATCTTCTAATGCTTTCATTGTCGATACATAGAGAGAACGTTATACTCTTGCATTGTGCGATACAAGCGTCAAGCATTTTAAGTTCATCAAAAGAGAAATCGTTGAAAGCGTCAACAAAAACTGTCATTCCACGGAAATATCCGTTTTCCTTGACCTGATCCACACTTCTTGCCATTGCAGACAGTGTATCCTGCATTCCTGCCTTTTCAAGCTCATCCATGTAAAAATCATAAAGTCTTGAAATATCAAAAAGTTTCATGGCAAGAGAGCCGCTCTGCTTCTCAGCAGCAAGAGCTAGATCCTGTGGTGTTATTCCGCTTTCACGAAACTGGCTCACAAGTTCATTAAGTTCGGCTAAGAAACTGCCCTTTTCAAGACTCTTTTTATAAAAGCGGATATCCTTGGTCTGCTTAAGACGTCTGACAGCCTTATACATAAGAATAGTGCGGACGTTATCATCGGCATTTTCTTTTGCACTACCGCCATAAAGCTTCTCTGTGAACTCAGCGATACGGTTAAAGCCTGCAGTCTGTATGACGTTGAAATCTGCCGCACCAAGGTGTTCATACAGTTTTTTATCATATTCAAAAGAAAACTGATCTGGTATTATGACCATGACCTGCTCGCCGTTTTTTACAGCAGACTTGATCTTATCTATGAAAACTTTGTCACGTCCACTGTGAGAGCCACCGCTTATAACTGTTACCATTGAATGAGCCTCCGTTATGATTGATATTTATATAATAACACGGCAAGGCTCAAAAGTCAATCGTACTTTTGATACAAGTACAAATAAATGTACACTTATCTAAAAAGGCTTTTAATTATCTCGGCTATTTTAAAAGAAAACTTTATATCTTCCCTATTGCCGTCTATAACAGTTATGCCACTGCCATTTTTATCGTTTTTTTCATCTGACATAACATTGCTCAAAACGAACGCTGCCCCAAGGTTTGATGAGGAAAAAGCAGCGGCTTTGATGCCTGCAGAGCTTACTGTAACGACAAATGAAATGATGATAGCTGTAACAAACTTTTTCATTAAAAATGGCCTCCCATAAATATCTGTTGTTCAGATTATGGGAGGTCATAGTTATTTTATTCAGTTTCCGAAAAATTTTCTTGCGATATCTACCGACTCTTTTGCGTCTTTTGCATAATAGTCAGCGCCTATCTGCTCTGCATAGTCAGCCGTTACCACCGCACCGCCTACTATTATCTTGCAGTCAACATTGTTTTCACGAAGAAGCTTAACTGTATTTTCCATGCTCACAAGAGTTGTTGTCATAAGCGCAGAAAGACCGATAAGATGTACGTCATTTTCTATTGCACAATCAACTACTGTCTGATAGTCAACGTCCTTGCCAAGGTCAATAACGTCATAACCATAGTTTTCAAGAAGTACCTTTACAATGTTCTTGCCGATATCGTGGATATCACCCTTTACTGTTGCAAGGATTATCTTGCCCTTAGAAACGCTTTTTTCACCCGTTGACAGAATGTAATTTTTTATTACCTCAAAGCAAGCCTGTGCAGTGCCTGCTGTCTGGATAAGCTGCGGCAGAAAAAGCTTGCCCTTTTCAAATTCTGCACCAGCCTTATCAAGTGCCGGGATAAGCATATCATTGACAATGTTCATGGCTTCTGTTTCCTGCAAAAGCTTTGCAGTAAGGTCAGCTGCTTCTTTCTTCAGACCGTTTTCGATAGCATACGGCAAGTCTATCTCAGCTTTTGCGCCTGTTGCGGCAGGAGCAGTTTTTTTCTCGCCACCGTAGTGAGAAATAAAGTCAACAGAGTTTTTATCAATGTTTGTCAGAAGCTTGTAGGCACGAACAGTTGCCGTCATGGAATCAATATTAGGATTCATTATCGGCAGGTCAAGACCCTTTGTGAGCGCCATCATAAGAAAGTTGTGATTAACTATCTCTCTGCTAGGCAGACCAAAGCTGATATTCGATACACCGAGAACTGTTTTAAGTCCAAGCTCGTTCTTTACTCGTTCCACTGCATTTACTGTCTGCATAACATTTTCCTGCTCCGCAGAAGCGGTAAGAGTAAGACAATCTATATACACATCTTCTTTTCTAATGCCGTATTCAAGCGCCTTGTCAAGTATCTTTTTAGCAAGCTCAAATCTCTTGTCAGCACTCTTTGGTATGCCGTTTTCATCAAGAGTAAGACCTACCACAGCCGCACCATATTTCTTTACAAGAGGAAGAACATTTTCAATGGAGCTGTCCTCAGCGTTTACAGAATTGACGATAGGCTTGCCATTATAAGCCCTCAGAGCCGCTTCAAGCACCTCAGGTATAGTTGAATCCACCTGCAAAGGCACATCGACAACGCCCTGCAAAGCCTTTACAGCCTTGACCATCATACTCTTTTCGTCAATTCCCGGCAGACCAACATTTACATCAAGAATATCCGCACCTGCGTGTATCTGCTCGATAGCCTGACCAAGGATATAGTCAATATCGTTTGCAAGCAGTGCTTCTTTAAAACGCTTCTTGCCAGTAGGATTGATACGCTCACCGATTATTCTTGGCTGGTCTATAACTACAGTATGTGTCGGTGAACAGCAAGCGGCAGGGATATCATTATGCACGCTGACGTGCTTCTTGCCTTTGAGCATTTCAGCCAGCTTTTTGATATACTCAGGGTTAGTTCCGCAGCAACCTCCAAGCACCTTAACTCCCAATGGGATAAGCTTTTCTGCAAACTCCGCAAAATCTTCAGGTGAACAGTTATATTCATTTGTAACAGGGTCAGGAAGTCCTGCATTAGGCTTTACTACAACAGGGAGATTTGTCCACTTGCAAAGCTCCTCCACAACAGGATAAAGCTCCTTTGGTCCTAAAGAGCAGTTCACACCGATTGCGTCAACGCCCAGACCCTCCAAAGTCAAAGCCATGGAGCTTATGGCAACGCCCGTAAATGTACGCATATTTTCCTCAAAAGTCATTGTGCAGACTATAGGAAGATCGCTGTTTTCCTTTGCCGCAAGAACAGCCGCTTTAAGTTCATAGAGATCTGTCATTGTTTCAAAAACGATAAGGTCTGCGTCAGCTCCTGCAAGTATCTGCTCCTTATAAATATCGTAAGCTTCTTCAAAAGTGAGCGTTCCTGTTGGCTCTAGAAGCTGTCCGATAGGTCCGATATCAAGAGCAACAAAGGTATCAGTACCCTCACAGGCTTTTCTTGCATTTTTTATAGCCGCAGGGATAGCCTGCTGGACAGTATATCCGCACTTTTCAAGCTTGTGTCTGTTTGCACCGAAAGTGTTGGCGTAAACAATGTCTGAGCCTGCGTTTATATACTGGCGGTGTATGTCCACCAGCCAATCAGGCTTGTCTATGTTAAGGGCTTCAGGAGTGCCACCCATTTCAAGTCCCTTTGCCTGAAGCATCGTACCCATTGCTCCGTCAAGTATGACAAATTCTTTTGTTTTAAGTAATGTTCTAAAATCCACAATGATCTCCTCTTTTTCTGAATTGACAGACTTCCCTCATATTACAGCAGGCACAACCACGTCTGCCTTTTGATATTTCATTTTTTGACAATCCGATTACCGCCGTAACAGACTTTCTCGGCGTCAGTATATTATTTTCAGTTGCATTAAGCCCGATAAATTTCTGCGCATTGAGTACGTCAAGAAAAACTCTCTGCACGCTGATAGGCAGATCGCCATAACCAGGAGAAAACCTCCATGTCTGATTATATCCGCTGAGCTTTTCTTTCACAGTGTTGTCAACTATATCGCATACCTGCTCCACAGCCGCACTTGCAAGGCAATCCGCTATCATAGCTTTAGCCATATCCTCTGCTTCATAAGCACGAAGCTTTCTATCAACGCCCGAAGAAATAGTCGCTGCAAAAAGCACGCATTTACTGCACCCCTCAAGGTGTCTGCATATATCATTGCCGCCAAGAAACAACGGAGTACCGATGACCTCAACACCGTTCTCTTTATGAGCGACATCAAACACTCTGTACACAAATTTAGGCTCAATGACCTTCAAAAGCTCTTTTTCACATTCATCTATCAACAAAGCCGTGCGTTCGTCTGGCTTGTTATTGCCCATTCCCATATATCTCACGGCTTCTTTGACGTTTATATGTTCAAGTTTCAAATAATCACCTACCGATTATTATTATACCACATTACTATGAATTTTACAACAATAAATAATAAATGTACGTTCACAAAAAAAGTCCCCGCAATCATCAGGGACTTTGTGTTACATATTGTCAGCGTCTTTAAGATACTGTTCAGCATTTTCAAGCATAAGCTCTGTGATATTTTCACCGCCCATTATCCTTGCTATCTCATACTTTCTCTGCTCATGATCGAGAGTTCTAACAGTTGTAACTGTCCTGTCGCCCTGTATATTTTTCTCAATAAGCAAATGATTATCCGCCATAACAGCCATTTGGGCAAGGTGGGTCACACAAAGAACTTGCCTAAGGCGAGATATCTGTTTCAGCTTTATACCTATCTTCTGAGCCGCTCTGCCGCTTACTCCTGTGTCTATCTCGTCAAATATCAGCGTGCCGATACTGTCCTTTTCTGCAATTACGTTTTTCAGTGCAAGCATTATTCTTGAAAGCTCACCGCCTGAAGCGATCTTCGCAATAGGCTTTGGCTCTTCGCCCAGGTTTGCAGAAATAAGAAACTCTATGCTATCCATGCCATTTATGGTGAGCTTGCCTGTTTTCTGCTGAACCACCAGCTTGACCTTTGGCATATTGAGAAATTCAAGCTCCTCTGTTACCTGAGAAACAAACCGTTCTCCTGCTTTCTTTCTATGGTCTGAAAGTGCTTTGGCTTTCTTTGATACCTCCGCAAGAAGTCTTTCCTTTTCTTTATTAAGCTCGTCTAAGCTCTGCTCTGCTCCGCTCAGTTCATCAAGCTCATTCTGTGAATTTTCAAGAGTAGTCAGTACATCATCAAGTTCAGGTCCATATTTCTTCATGATACGCCTGAGTTCATCAGAACGCTGATTAAGGTAATCATAACGTTTCGGGTCGATATCGAGGCTGTCAAGAAGTGAGCCTATCTCCTCGGAAATATCCTCCATTTCAATAGCCGCAGAACTAAGTCTGTCATATATAGGCGATATCTCAGTCATTATATCAGTATATCCCTCAACCGATTTTGAAGCTCTCTGCGTCATCTCCACTGCACCATCTGTGTCATCATCGCCCGAAAGAAGTTGTTTTGCCATATAAAGAGCCTCAGAGATTGCAACAGCATTTTTAGAGATGTTAAGCTCTGCTTCTATCTCTTTATCCTCGCCTTCATGAATGTTGAGCGTATTTATCTCCTCGACAATATCAGCAAGCTCAGCCATGCGAAACTCTTTTTTGCTTTGCTCAGTTTTTATCTTGTTTATCTTCTTTGCAATGCTTTGAAGCTCTCTGAAAGAGCTGTGATAATCTTCTATAAGAGCTTCCGATTCGGCATAGCTGTCAAGTATCTCTATATGACGTTCAGGAGCCATGAGTATCTGATTGTCGTGCTGTCCATGGATAGTTACAAGCGTTTCTCCGATAGCTTTAAGTACGGAAACGTTCACCGCTCTCGAGTTGACTCTTGCAACGCTTCCACCATCTGAACGTATCTCACGGGTAAGGAAAAGCTGTCCGTCTTCTGCACTTATGCCAAGCTCGTCTAGTACCTGCAAAACATTGTCCCCAATGTCAGTAAACAACGCTGAAATAACAGCCTTGTCCGTGCCTGTTCTCACAATATCCTTAGTGACACGCTGACCGAGGATAGCATTTATTCCATTTATAAGTATGGACTTACCTGCTCCCGTTTCGCCTGTGAAAACATTAAGCTTATCAGAAAAATCTATAGTCGCCTTTTCTATCACGGCAAGATTTTCAATATAAAGTTCACTTAACATTTTAGATCATTCCTCTGCTGTTTAAGAAATAATAGAGGATCTCAGTTCCTCTGCCATATGGGACGCATCTTTTTCTGTCCGCATAAGTATGAATATCGTGTCGTCACCTGCAAGCGTTCCCACAACATTGTCAAGCCCTAACTTGTCAAGCTTTGCACACACCGCCTGTGCCATGCCCGTATGACATTTCACCACAACAGTGTTAAGCGCATGATCCACTGACACAACGGCGTCTGAAATTATGCCGAAAATACCATTGTTTTGCTCTGCAATATCTTTTTTGAGTGCAGGCAGGCTGTATTTATAATTGCCGTCTGAACCAATGGTCTTTACAAGGGAAAGCTCTTTTATATCCCTTGAAACTGTTGCCTGAGTGACTTTAAGACCATGCCTTTTAAGCGCTTCACGAAGTTCCTCCTGAGTGCCGATATTTTCGTCTTTGACAATCTGCATTATCAAATTCTGACGCTGATTTTTCATATGCCGTCCTCCGCTGATTCCTTCAACGGCTGCATAAGCTTTTTGTTTATTGACGAGAAAAAGCTGCCGCCGCTTATATCTATGATTTCAACAAAATACTTTGACTTTGATACTATCACAGTGTCCTCTGCCGAAAGTCTGAAAACATTATTACCGTCAACGCTGACGATTGCGTGAGAGCCACTGTTAGTGTGACACTTGACTTTCATAACGCTGTCCTCTGAAAGTATCATAGATCTTGCAAAAAGCGAGTGAGCACATATCTGTGTGAACTCTATACACTTCATTTCAGGTTCGATTATAGGTCCACCTGCTGACATTGAATAGGCTGTTGAGCCTGTGGCTGTAGAAAGTATAACACCGTCTGCACGAAGTGAAGAAATAAGTCTGCCGTTTTTTGACACCTCAAAATCGGCTATCTTACAATCGTCAGCTTTTGTTACTGCAACGTCATTAAGCGCAGTATATGACTTATTTTCACTGCCACATTCGACATTTACGTTTAACATCATTCGGCGGCTGAGGGTATATTCTCCAGAAAAAAGCTTGTCCAGCAATTCAAGCTGTAAATGTTCAAGAGAGGCCATAAAACCGAGTCTGCCACAGTTTATGCCAAGTATAGGCTTCTCAAACTCACAGCCCTTAAGAGAGCATTTGAGTATCGTTCCGTCACCACCGATCGCAATAATCATATCACACTGCTTTACACACTCGTCTTCGCTACAGAAAGTGATATCGAGCTTTCCGAAAACGTGCTTATAGCATCTATCCATAAAAAGTTTTGCACCATTTTTGTGCAGCCTTTCATATGTTGCGGTCGTATACTCAAAGCAATGAGTTTTATCAAGATTTGGATAAAGATAGATTTTCATAATATTACCACTCTTGCGTTTAGTCTTTGAAGCTATCAAAAGCTTCGTTCACAAATTCTTTTATATTGAGCTGACCAAGCTTGTCAGCCGTCATGTCAGCGTTTTTAAGTAGAATAAGATATTCAAGATTGCCGTCGCCGCCCTTAACAGGTGAAATTGTTATCTTTTCAGCCGCAAGCCCCTCTGCTCGAAAACAGCCAAGAAGCTCGGTTATCACTCTCACATGGTCTTTACGATCTTTGACGATACCCTTTTTATTGAGAGCCTGCTTGCCAGCCTCAAACTGAGGTTTTATAAGAAGAACCATTTCGCCGCCATCGCAAAGACAATCGCAAAGGGATTTTATAACAAGTTTTAGAGAAATAAACGAAAGGTCACCACTTATGAACTGCACAGGTCTGTCAAAAAAATCCGCTGTCAGATATCGTGCATTCACGCCCTCACAGTTTTTCACCCTGCTGTCATTGCACAAACTTTCATCAAGCTGTCCGTGACCCACGTCCACCGCATAGACAAATTCTGCGCCATGTTCAAGCATACACTGAGTAAATCCCCCAGTTGAAGCACCGATATCTGCACAAACTTTACCTGTTAAGTCAAGCCCGAAAACATTGCAGGCGTGTTCAAGCTTAAGTCCGCCCCTGCCGACAAACTTCATATCGTCAGGCCTACATTTCACCCCGTCGTTCTCATCAACCAATATAGAAGGCTTGACGCAGACCTTGCCGTTTACCGACACAAATCCATTTTTTATAAGCTGCTTGGCACGTTCTCGGCTTTTTACGCCGCAGTTCGTAACTATATACACATCAAGTCTTTCACTCATCTTTCAAAAAGCCCTCAACTGTATCAGCCATTTTCTCTGCTGAAAAACCAAGCTCGTCAAGTAGCACATCACATTTTCCGTGCTTCACGAAACCGTCAATAGCAAACTGAGCCACATTTGGGCAGATAGAAGCATACTTCTCTGAAATACTTCCACAGTAATAAGCTTCCTCAAAGAACAGCACAGCATCGTAGGCTGACATTATATCAACCACCTCATTGTCTATAGGGAAAATATTCACGAGCTTAATAATATCGCACTTTATATCACGATTTCTGAGTATTTCTATAGCTGTAAAAAGATCATTTGCAAGCCTGCCGTATGTAACAAGCAGAACCTTTGCGCCCTCTATATGACGATAAACGTAAGTTGAAACAGGATCAGATGTATCATACAGTGATTGATCCCTGCCCCTTGGATATCTCACAGCGCAAATGCCACTGTCGTCCTCAACAGCTTTATGCAGGCACAGCCTGAGTTCGTCATAATTAGACGGGGAGTATATCCTCATATTTGGCACAGAGGTAAGAAAAGAAACATCAAAAATTCCCTGATGTGTTTCACCATCATCACCGACTATACCTGCGCGGTCAACGCATATAACTGCATGACAACCTCCTATTGCCATATCATGGATAAGTTGGTCGTATGACCTTTGCAAAAACGATGAGTACACAGCAAAAACAGGTACATAGTTCATAGAAGCAAGCCCAGCACAGAAAGTAACTGCGTGTTCTTCGGCAATGCCTACATCAAAGAAGCGTTCAGGAAAACGCTTCGCAAAATACTGAAGCCCCGTGCCGTATTTCATTGCCGCAGTGACTGCACAAAGACGCTTATTCTTTTCTCCCATTTCACAAAGCTCTTTTCCCATTATAGAAGAAAAGCTGTCAGAAAGTACGACGTCGGGATTGCCCGTTTTTATCTCAAAGGAGCCGACCCCGTGAAACTCTCCCGGGTTAGCTTCTGCAGGAGCATATCCCTTGCCTTTTATAGTATTCACATGAACAAAAACAGGCTTGTTTACTGCCTTTGCAGCCATAAGTCCCTGTTCAAGTTCTTCAAGATTGTGTCCGTCGATAGGTCCAATATAGTGAAAGCCAAGATCTTCAAACATGGTGCTGTGAAGTATCATGTTCTTGACCGCATTTTTGGAGTTACGAACGGCATTTTTCACAGGTTTACCTATAACAGGCGTCTTATCAAGCATTCTCTCTACTCTGCCCTTTGTGCGCTGATAGCTCTCTTTTGTACGCATGGAGGAAAGATATTTTGCCATTCCGCCAACATTTTTTGAGATAGACATTTCATTGTAGTTGAGGATAACGATGATATTTGTATCACTTTTGCCTGCATTGTTAAGTCCCTCGTAAAGCTCGCCACCTGTTGAAGCACCGTCACCGACTACAGCAATAGCATGGTGAGTTTTATCACCACTCAGCTTCATTGCTGTGGCGATCCCAAGCGCAGCAGAAACAGACGTAGAGCTGTGACCGCTTATAAAAGCGTCATGCACTGACTCGTCAGGTCTGCAAAAACCCGAAATACCGTTTTCCTGTCTGAGAGTTTTAAACTCTTTGAGTCTACCCGTAAGTATTTTATGTGTATATGCCTGATGACCAACGTCCCAGACGATTTTATCTTTAGGTGATTCAAAAACTCTGTGGATAGCCATTGTAAGCTCCACAGTACCAAGATTTGACGCAAGATGACCGCCGTTTTTTGAAACCGTATCTATAAGAATTTTCCTTATATCACCGCAAAGCTCCTCACACTGCGCAGTGGAAAGCTTTTTCAGGTCGGCAGGCAAATTCATTTTATAAATATCAGGCTTTTTTATTTCCGACATTATATCTAGATCTCCAATCTTTTTATCAACTTCTTCTTGTAAGCATATCAGATGTAAGCTCTGTGAGGAAAACGCTATCCTCAAAATATTTAAGATGACCCAGTGCTTGAACTGTCAGTTGTTTTGCTATCTGTTCTGACTTGTCAAGTCCAAGAAGGGATACATATGTGTTTTTATGCTGTTCGCTGTCACTGCCGATAGGCTTGCCAAGCTCCTCAAAAGTGCCTGTTACGTCAAGGATATCGTCAACTATCTGAAATGCTCTGCCCATTGCCTGAGCATAATCTGCCGCAAATGGGATAGCCTCAAGCTTATCGCCGAGAATAACGCCCATTACACAAGCGGCTTCAATAAGTGCGCCTGTTTTGCAGGTCTGCAAAATATTCAGTGTATCAACATCTATTTCTTTATTTTCATATTTAAGGTCTATCACCTGACCGCCTATCATGCCGTCAGTGCCTACTGCTCTTGCCAGAACAGAGATAAGCATAACAGCCTTGTCGGCAGATATAACACCGTTCATGGCACTGTTGGCAATCACTTCAAAAGCAAGAGTGTTTAGTGCATCGCCTGCAAGGAGTGCGATATTTTCAGGAAAAGCTTTATGACATGAGGGCTTTCCACGTCTGTAATCATCATCGTCCATACAGGGCAGATCGTCATGTATAAGAGAAAAAGTGTGTATAAGTTCAATAGAACAAGCTATCTCTGCATACTTCTCAGGCTGACGCTCGCCGCACATACGGCAAAATTCAAGCATAAGCACAGGTCTGAGCCTTTTGCCCCCTGCCTGCAAAGAATACTCCATAGCCTCAACTACCTGACCCTGAAGCTCAGGCTTTGAGTGGGTAAGCTCCAGCAGTTTATTATCTATAAGTTCCACATAATAATCAAGTGTGGCTTTGTTCATATCATTCATCGCTATTATCTCCGTTCATAGCCTTTACGGAAAGCTTTGCACTTTCAAGGCTTTTTTTGCATTCGACCGACAGATCTATCCCCTCTTTATAAAGTTCCAAAGCTTTCTCAAGAGGAAGCTTGTCATTTTCAAGCTGACCAACTATATCATTAAGTCTTGTAAGATTTTCTTCAAAAGTCATTTTAAACAGCCTTTCATTTGACAAATGTTATTTTAGCAGATACACTGCCGTCTGACAGCTTTATGTCTACCTCGTCGCCAACGTTCAGCATTGATACACTGTCGACAACGCTTTCGTCTTTCTGAACGATAGCATATCCCCTGCCCAGAATATTGAACGGACTAAGCATATTCAGAGAAGAAACATAGCCGTCAAGCTTAACTGACAGCTTTTCAAACCTGCGTTCCATGATCTGCGACAGCCTTTTTTCAAGGTCGCACACTGCTTTTTCGCTCTGCTCTAATTTCTTTTCAGGAGAATATAATTTCAAAAGCTTATCACAGCTTTCTATCTGTGACACAGCCTTATCAAGTTTAAGCTCCATAGCCTTGTCAAGCTTTTGCCTTAAAAGCCTCACAGCATTAAGTATATCCGCCTTGTCAGGGGTAGCAATCTCAGCCGCCGCTGACGGAGTTGGCACACGCATATCTGCGGCATAGTCTGCAAGAGTGGTGTCAGTTTCGTGACCTACAGCCGATATCACAGGTGTATTGCAGGCGTAAACAGCCAACGCCACAGCCTCGTCATTGAACACCATAAGATCTTCGCTAGAGCCACCGCCACGAGCTAAAATTATGGTATCTGCACCGCTCTTATCAGCCGCCGACAAAGCTTTGCATATAGTTTGTGCCGCTGTCGCACCTTGTACCTGTGCAGGATAAACTTCGATATTGCACACAGGGTAACGCCTTTCAGCTATATGGATTATATCCTGCAAAGCCGCCGCAGTAAGCGACGTAACAACAGCTATCTTCTTTGGAACAAGGGGTATTTTCTTTTTTTTGTTCACATCAAATACGCCCATTTTTTCAAGCTTTTTCTTGGTCTGTTCGAGCTGAACGTGCATAACGCCCACACCAAGAGGTGCTATCTCCGTAGCTATTATCTGATAAACACCGTCACGCTCATAGACCTCTATATTGCCCATAACAAGCACGCTCATGCCGTCCTCAGGCACGAATTTAAGCCTTGAAACACTGCTTGAAAACATAACAGCTTTAAGTGCAGAACTGCTGTCCTTTACCGTAAAATAGGCATGACCTGATTTGTAATGTATATTAAAATTGGATATCTCGCCCTTGACAGCAATGCCTTTCAGCTTAAGGTCAGACCGAAGTTTTGAAGCAAGATATCTGTTTAGCTGAGAAACAGTGATAACTGAACTCATATTTTGATCTTCCCTTTCCTGATTGCAGCATAGACCGCAACGCCCACTGCGTTATCACTTGAAAACTCAGGCTCAGCAAAGCTGCCGTACTTTTCAAGCTTGCTTTTTATAAAGCGATTAGACATCACACCGCCTGCATATATAATAGGTATATCCTTATACTCATGGCGAAGATTAACTGTCATTTTCTCCACCGCAAGGCACACACAATCAATACAGTATGCCGCAACATCAGCCACGGAACAGCTCTCGTCTATAAGCTTCATGCACTGATTTTCTATTCCGGAAAGTGAACAATAAAGCCCATCAACTGATGCTTTTGGCTTTATTTTATGTTCGCTTTCAGACGCAAGCCTTTCAAGCTCTTTACCACATGGAAAAGACAGCCCAAGCCTTACGCCTGTTCTGTCTATGGCTTGTCCGCCTTTAAGATCACGGCTTCCGCCGATCTGAGTTATATTTATCAACTTAGCCTTGTCAGGCTCGCACAAAAGAAGATCTGTAGTGCCACCACTGACGTGAAAAGCCGCAAAAGGCTTATCAGAACTGAGCATATCCAGCTTTCCGCAGGAATAAAGTGCCGCAAGTATATGTCCCACCTGATGCGAAGTCTTTTCAAGGTCAGCTCCACAGGCAAGTGACACAGCTTGTGCAACATTTTCTCCAACAAGAAAGCAAGGCATATACGAACCCTCTGCACACCTTGGTGCATAAGAATACCCAACTGCACTTAAATCATACCTTTTATCAAAAAGCTGTTTCATAAGTTCTGGAAGCTGTTTCGTATGGTGAAACACAGCGTCGGATTGTCTTAGCCCTCGCTCTCCCTGCTTGACAGGAAGAAGTTTTTTGCATGACCTGATGCTCATATCCGCAGTATCAAGCAGTGCACATGAAGTGGTATAATTGCTTGTGTCTATTCCGAGTACAAAACTCACTGCTTTTCCTCTTGTTCCTTTGCAAATGAGCCAAGCACACCGTTTACAAATGAAACGTCAGGCTCGAGGGCATATTTTCCTGCAAGAGCCACAGCCTCGCTTATGGCAACGTTCACAGGAACGTTCTCCTCATATATTGCCTCGTAAATAGCAAGTCTGAGTATTGCAAGATTTATTTTAGGTATTCTTTCAACAGTTCTCTTGTTGCTGAACTTGCTGATTATGCTGTCGATCTCGTCCTGCTTTTCGCAAACATTTTCCACGAGCTTTTTAACTTCATCATTTACGATAATCTCGTTCACTTCCATGGCAGACATGAAAATATCGTCAAGCTCATCGTCCTGTCTAAACATTTTCTCAAATATCAGCAAAAATGCTGATTCTCTTATTTCACGCCTTTTAATTGGCACAAAAACACTTCCTTCATCTTATATTTGTCTGAATCCTATTCCTTTTCCGAAAGGTCAACTCCGCATATGGTCACATTTACCTTTGCAACTGTAAGTCCAAGCATATTCTGAACTGCACTTTTTACTTTATCCTGTATCTCCTCGGCAACGGAAACCGCCTTAGCTCCACGGCAAAGTATTATACCTATAGACACTGACAGCACATCGTCAACAAGACCTATCCTGATATTGCCGAAATTTTCCTGTCTAAACCAGAGCTGACGTGGAGTCTTCATAACAGGAGCGATACCATAAACGCCCTCTATTTCATTAACAGAGTTTGTAACGATCTGCGCTATAACGTCCTGACTTATGTGCAGGCTTTTTTCTACTTTCTTTGAAACATCATTCATATTTATCCAAGCCTCCCTTTTTAGATATAAAAAAGAAATCCTTCAATCTATACTTATAACCATTATATCATAAAAATCAATAGGTTACAAGTATTTTGAAGGACTTTTTTTATTTGCTGACAAATTTTATTCTACATCATAAATTCTGATGTTTTCATTTGCAACTGAAACTTCGCTAAGGAGGATATCTTTTATCTGTGCCGCTTCGCTTGCAACAAGCCCGTCGCTGTCGGTCTTTACAACGATATTTGCGTTGTCACCGTCAAGATAAACAACACAGTCCTCAAAGCCTGCTGCTTTCACAAGTGTCTCTACCTTGCTCTCCGACTCCATGAGCCCTGTCATGGCTGAAGCTTCTTCTTCAGCGACTTTCTTTTCTTCCTCTGTGGAATCGCCGCCGTTCATTATATTTTTTAATGTTTCTACCGCCTCGTCCCTTGAATTCATTCTGTCTATTCTTGCCTGTGCAAAATAATCTGAAGTGCTGTCATTGCTTACGAGCTGTGCGTCGCCGTAATTCACGCTTTGACTTTTCACAACGTCCGTCGCCTTTATCTTGCCGTCTGAGGTCGATACTGCATAATTTATGTATACTGCAAGACCGAGTATCAGCGTCATTCCTGCAAGGATTATCTGCTTTTTGCCTATTATCATGGTCGTTTTTTTCATCTTTATTACCTCTTTCTGTTATTTTCTGCCCTCAACGCAGATCTTACTGCTTGATATGCCTAGTACTGTCGAAACCGCTTTAAGCACACGTTCGTTTACTTTTATATCTCCACCTCCTTCGCAAACAATGACAACGCCGCATATCTGCGGTTTTATTATTTTTCTGACCAAAGCCTCCTTTTTGCCGTCATTATCAGTTATTACTATCTCGTTTTCATACCTGTCGCTTGTTCTGTCACCATTATTGTCTGTGCTTTTGGTAAGATTTTCGGCATAAACATATTCGGTAGTTCCCTCAACTGTCACCATTACCTCGCACTCGCCAACTCCCCTGACTTGAGAAAGAACATCTTTAAGCTCTTTTTCTATCTGCTTTTTGTAGCTGTCTGTATCATCAGTGGCAACGCTTTCCGTGGGAATGCTCTTGCTCTCTGCCGTATTTTTAGCAGGAAACATCTCAGAAACAAATATAAGTAATATCCCTGCAAGACCTACGGCTATCACTATCTTCGTTTTCATAGGAAGCTTTTTAAGAGCCTTTATTTTCCCCTCAACTTTACTTTTCAGCAACGTTTATTCCTCCTGCACGATAACTTGAGTATCAGGCAGATCTTCTGCAATAAGCTTTTCAACAAGCCCTCTATCGCTTATTTTAGTCAGATATACCCTTACCGCTGTTATCTCTATTTCATTATATTCATTTATATCTGTGGTTATGTCCACTCTGACGTTTTCTATGCCATTCTTATTCAGCTTATCCAAAAAATATTCTTCAAGCCTGCTTTCGGATTCGGACAGATAATAAAGTTTCGTCGCTGTTGAAACGCTGTCAAACTCAGGCAGATCTGCAAGCTCTGTATAGTCGCTTAGGGTGACTTTGAAGCCATGTCCCATTACAGGCGTTATGACCGCAAGTAAAAGTATCACAGCAAGCACTGATCTAAGTTGTTTTTTCAAAGTTCCCTCAGGTGTGGCAATATCCGTCATAGAAGTTATCACGCCTATAATGCAGGCAATAAATATCACTGCTTTAACTGTATTCATTTTAAGCTCCTATGTTCATGGCTGTCATTATTACAACTGATGTGGAAATAACGAACATTATAGAATAAGCCGCAAGGATGCTCACACCAATTGATAAAACCGAGTTTATGCTTTTAAGAAGTCCACCACTGTTGCTTATGCCAAAAATATCGTTTATGGTAGCGCCTATCCACACTGCAAGTTTTACTGCAAGAAGCGTAAGCAAAGGTTTCGCAACTATCACAGACATTATTATAACCCCTATCACGCCGACGCTTGTTCTTATTACGCCTATACTTCCCTTTACCGCTGAATAAGCTTCAGAGACCGAGCCACCTATGACAGGTATAAAGCTTGAAGCCGCAAACTTAACGGCTCTTGCGGAGAGATTATCAGCCGCCGCTCCTGCAAAGCTTTGAATAGATAACAGCCCTGTAAAAAGAGTCATCACAATGCCAAGCAACCATATGACCAGCTTTTTCACCGACTCTGCAAGACTTCCAAGGTCAAGAGATGGGTTTATTGCAGAAACAAGGGTCACTGCAAGCACTGCCGACAAAAACGGCACAAGTATCGTATCTGCCAATATACCTGCGCTTTCACATATTATCAGCATAACGCTGTAATAGCCTGCTCCTGCCGCCGCACTACCGCCTGCTGTCGCCACGCTTGAAAATATGGGTATGTAGGACATCATGAATCTGTTCATTTGTTCCATGGAAGTCTTTACAGAATAAAGACTGTCAGTGACAGTATCGCTTATAACAAGCACTGTGGTAAGAACACATATGAGCGTGAATACCTTGTCCACTGTACCCTCGGCTGACATTGACCTTACCAACACGCAGAGCATAGTGGCGGCTGTTATTTTCCCGAGCATTATAAGAGGGCTTCGCAAAGCAGCGGTAAAGCTTTCAAATATATGCTTTATCACATCAAAAGCATTTATATTTGCGGCAGAGGACGGATCTTCCAAAGTGATGTTATTATCTTCAAGTACAGTTTTTACATCTTCATCACCCTCAAAAGAAAGTCCCTCGTTTATTTCGCTTATGAGCCTGTCATAATATTCATTGTTCTGTTCCTCACTGTCTGCATATACTTCCTGTGGTGTAAACATGACCGCAAGTACTATGATGACAGTGGCAATTATTTTTTTCATATGTTAATCCTATATAAGCAATGCTTTTACTATTTCTACAAATGCTTTGAAAAGCGGCAGCGATACCGAAAGCATTGCAAGCTTTCCTGCCAAAGTGACCTGTGACGCAAGTGCGTTTTCTCCGCAGTCCTTACAATAATCAGATGCAAGCTGTACAATATAGCATATGCCAAGTGACTTGAACAGTATGGTAAGATACATATTGTCGATTCCTGACAGAGTGAAAAGGTCCTCAAAAACTGAGATAAGGTCTTTCACAAATGCTACCGAATGAAAAAGCACCAGTGCCGCCGCTGCAAGCACAGCCGCATATTTTATCTCACGGCTGTCTTTCTCAATGGCTTTGCACACTATGGTTGAGAAAATACAAAAGCACACTATTGTAAATATTTTCATTAATACAATCCAAACACTTCTTTTATCGTTTCAAATAGATTTCCGATCTGCCTTACTATCATAAGCAGAACGACAATAAGCCCTGCAAGAGTTGTCATCATTGCCTGCTCGTCACGCTCCGCTCGTTTCAGCAAGAGATTTAACACGGCAACGATAATTCCTATGGCAGCGATTTTGAAAATAAGATCTATGTCCATAAAATTTTGTTCCCTTCATTATGGTTATCCTTTGCTATGGCTATATTAGCATAATAGCGATAAAAGCCCCGCTGAGAACGCCCAAAGCCCTGCATAGCCGCACCTGTGAGGTGAAATTCTCTGAAAGTCTGCTTATCTGCTCGTCAAGTGCGGCAAGGCTCATGGAAATGTATGCAAGCTGACCATTTGTGTCTGTTGTGCCGAGTTTTTCAAAAAAATCTATGGCGGTCTGCCTGATTTCATTGTCAAAAAGCTTTGACTTATATATATCCTCGGTTATTCTTCTGCGGACATCAGGCGAAGAGGTATCTTGCGACAAAAATGTAAAGTCAGAATAATCCTTCTGCAAGCTAAGCTTTAAGATAATTTCCCCGAAAGTCATTCCACCCTCAACCATTGCCCTTGTTTCAAATATCAACCGTCTGAGAAGCTTGAGATATTTCATTTGCCGTATCTTGTCCAACGCCATTGCACAGCCCATTTGTGTGCAGGCGGATATGATCAGCACACAGCCTATTAGCTTTATCATTTCATGCTCCTGTTTTTGTAAATGATACCAGCCTGCCACACATTGTTCCTGTGCCTAATACCGCAAGTGCGTCGAAAGCCTTGTCTTTTATGAGTTTTGAGATATAACGCCGCTTTTTAAGCTCATCAAGGCTTGAAGCATGGCATGAAGCAATAAGCTTCACTCCTGAGTTGAGCGCATACTGCAAAGCTTCGTTGTCCTCAGAAGAACCTATCTCGTCGCATATGAGTATTTGCGGTGACATGACCTTGACAGCCGTCATTATGCCCTCATATTTGTTGTAGGAATTGAACACGTCCGTCATTGCACCTATAAGATTTTGCGGCTCACCTGCCACTGTTGCGGCAAACTCGTTTCGCTCGTCTATAAGCGCAACACGCCAGCGTTCGCCAAGCTTTCTTGCAAGATCACGAAGCACTGTAGTTTTTCCTCCCGAGGGCGGTGAAGCTATAAGCAGGCTCATTGGTTTGTCAGAAAAGCATTTTGCATATATCTCGTCTGAACTGCCTATCATTTCACGAGCTATCCTTATATTAAGAGAAGATATATTTTTTACCGACTCCACGGCATAACTCCTTGCAGGATCAAGGACGGCAGTTCCGCAGAAGCCTACTCTGCACCCTCCTGAAACCGTTATGTACCCTCTTGCTATCTCACGGTGAAAGCTGTGAAGAGAGTTCTGAAATGCTCGCTGATAGATAGTTTCAATATCATCTGTGGTAACTTGAACGCTATCCCCGATATTGTTCATTAGTCTGCCGTTATCATTAACGAAATACTCTTTCGAGAATATGGTAACAGACAGCCGTCTACCTCTGCGAAGCCTTATTTCCTGTATCCTGTCACGCTCTATTTCTGGCATTGACATAATTGCTCCCCTTATGCGAGGGGTGAGCAGTTCGTAAACGTATTTTATCTTGCTGACTTCTCTTATCATTTTTTCACGCTCCTTTTGACTTGTCCTATGAAATAACTATGCTGTGAGCCTGCATTTTAGTACAAGATATTTGTATTCTCCTACATACGCAGATATCCATTATTGTATTTAATTATCACGCAAAATGCTTGAAATACTGTTGTATTTGTGATATAATGTTAATGCAATATGCACAAATATTGTGAAGATAAAAGAAACATACAAAACAAAGGAGAAAATTATGAACAACAGCTTAACTGAAGAACAAGTAAAAGTACTGAATATGTCACAAAGCGTGATAAATGAGGTAAGAAAGGTCATTATCGGCAAGGACGAGATAATCATAAAAGTCCTGCTGTCCATACTTGCAGGCGGTCATATCCTTATTGAGGATATTCCAGGAGTAGGAAAGACCACTCTTGCCGTGGCTCTTTCAAAGGCGCTTTCACTTGACTATAAAAGACTACAATTCACCCCTGATGTTTTGCCAACAGACGTTACAGGTTTTACCATACTAAATAAAGAAACACACAAGTTTGAATATAAGCAGGGTGCAGCACTCACAAATCTTTTTCTTGCAGACGAGATAAACAGAACCTCAAGTAAGACGCAGTCTGCGCTTCTTGAAGTAATGGAGGAGGGCAAGGTAACTGTGGACGGTATCACACATAAAATGCCTGACCCTTATATCGTTATCGCAACGCAAAACCCGGTTGGCTCTATAGGCACGCAAATGCTCCCTGAGTCGCAAATGGACAGATTTATCGTAAGGCTCACAATGGGTTATCCTAATATTGAAAGCGAAGTCGCAATGCTAAAATCCAAGCAAAATCTCGTGCCTGTGGATAATGTAAGGCCTGTGGTGTCTGCGGAGGATATCCTTCAGGCAAGGAAAGTTGTGGAAAATATTTATGTTTCAGATCAGGTTTTCCAGTATATCGTTATGCTTGCAAATGCAACTAGAAACAATGAATATATAAAGTTAGGTCTTTCACCTAGAGGAACTATCGCACTACTCAGAATGACAAAGGCGACGGCGCTTCTTAAGGGCAGAGATTATGTTATCCCCGATGACGTTATATACAGCTTCAAGGACGTTGTTCTTCACAGACTTGTGTTCAGCTCAAAGGCAAAGATAAACGGCTTCACAGGAGAACAGATACTCAAAGGAGTTATTTCCTCAGTTCAGGTTCCTAGAGTTAGCAAGTAACGGAGGAGCAAATGCTGGTTTTATATATAATATTATTTATTGCCTCTATCTTTTTCTATATATTATATGTGGGTAGCTTCTCTTTTTATCTCTTTGCATTTTTACTTGTTATGCCTATTATCTTATTCGTTATGCTCAAAAAAATGTCAAAGAAAATAAGCGTTGGTTTTGTGAACACTCAGAAAACCGCAGGCAGATCGTCAAAGATACCTGTTGTGTTGAGATTGCAAAACCGCTCAAAGTTGCCTGTTGCCAATATGATTATAGAGATAGAATATTACAACACTCTTGACGGCGACAAAAATACAATGAAGATAAACACTCCCCTTTATCCTGATGATGTTCAGTATCTTACTTTGCACGTTTCTGCAAAGCATTATGGCACAGTGAGAATGAACATAAAACGCTGTCGCATTGTGGATATGCTGAAGCTTTTCAAGATAAGAGTAAGTACCGACGCTGCTTCCAGACTTTTTGGCGAAAGTACGTTCACTATAGTTCCTGACTATATACCCATCGAAAACAACATTGCCAATTATGCTGAAATGGGTCTTGAAACCGATGATTATTCCAAGACATCAAAGGGCGATGATCCCTCAGAGATTTTTGATATACACGAATATCATGATGGTGACAAAATAAATAGGATACATTGGAAGCTTACTGCAAAGCAGGATAAGACCATGGTCAAGGATTATTCCCTGCCTATATCAAACTCTATCGTGCTTATGGCGGATCTCCACCTTGATACAAATACAGACGATTATATGCTCGTATATGATACTCTTGTAGAGGCTATAGCGTCTATATCCTATTATCTCATAGAAAATGACACACCTCATAAGGTAGTGTGGTATGATAAAAAGAAAGATTTGAGTGAAGTAGTAAATGTTACAGACGAAGAAAGTGCAAGACTGCTTATAAGTCTGCTGTTGCAGGCTTCTGTTTATGATGAGCCTGACTTGTCTATGATAAATTACATCAATGAGCCTGAGAGATATAAATGCGGTCACTTGATGTATTTTTCTCCCGCATATAACAGCAATCTCAGCGGCGTTATGAACGATAACGATCTGGCGTTCCGCTATTCCTATATGCTTATCACAAACAAAAAGAAAGACGACGTTATAAACGATGAGTTTGCAGAGGTCGTGAACGTTACTGCAAAACACGTTGCCGAAAGCATACAGGAAATATGTCTATAAAGGTGACAACATGAAAAAGAAAAGAATAAAAAGCAAAAACAAAGATATAGGATTTATCAGCAGCAATGGTATCTGCATTGACGGAGATATCCTTATGAATTGCGAGCGTGAGCATAATTCAGGCTCATTTCTATGGTTTCAGATACTTCTGACCTTTGTGGCGACCATATGCACAGCATTTATGGCAGTATCATTCCTTGATATGGAAATATACAAGACCACGATCATATATTACTCCGCCATGCTTTCACTTGTGTTTGGTCTGATGAAATCGTCACACAAGATAATTAAGTTTTCTGCACTTGGTGTGATGATACTTCATGTAATTTACCTTGTGAGCAGGATAACTACAATAAAATACGGCTTGTTCGTTGTTATAGACAGATATCTTTCAAGGGCAAATCAACCTAACTCAACTCTTGGCGTTCAGCTTAGTGGAATTTCTACTATCGACTACCCATATCTTGCGTCAAATTTTTTCGTATTTTTTATAACTCTTGTTTGCCTTGGTGCGGCAGCATCCTGCCTTTATAGGATAGATTTTCCACTGCTGTTCATCATTACATTTCCTGTTTTCGAGCTTGGAATGTATTGGGGCTGGGAGCCGTCAATGTGGACTGTTATTGGTCTGTTTGTATGCTGGGTGACAGTGCTTGCACTGCACATAATAAACCACACAACTAACAAGGCAGGAAGAAAAAACACCTTTGCGGTGCATGAGCGAAAACGCACGTTTTATTTTACATCTGAAAAGCAAAAAGCTTGTTTCTATAACGTATTCATGAAATTCACGGCTATTTTAAGTTCGTTGGTACTTGTAGTTATAATGCTTTTCTCAGCAATAACAGGCTTTACACGTCCTGAGTCATTTGCAAAATACAGACATGATATTTCTACAGCAGTGTCAAATTTCTCTCTCACTGACCTGAGGAATGCTTTTTCAGATTATGACGGCGGATTTGATCTGTTTGGTATAAAAACAGTTGGTGGCACAAACGGAGGCGTTCTTGGCAAGACAGCAGGCATTAGCTTCAACGGCTCAACAGCACTAAAAGTGGTCACTCCAAAATTCTCTAATACACTATATCTCCGTGGATATGTAGCAGGCGTTTATAACGACAATAGCTGGACTCCTGTTGACGTGAATGGCAATGAAGACACCTTCTCTGATGATTTTGAGCAAGGCAAGATATGGGTGCAGGATCTGGATTATGACCTTATCCAACGCAAATACGCGGATCTGACCCCTGCTCAGATTTCTGTATCTGTTCTCGGCGCAAGCAAGAAATTTGTGTATGCGCCATACGCTTCTTTATATTCAAGTGATGGAAATACAGACGATAAAAAAATGCGTCCTACCACTGAGTCATATGTCAAATTAAGTTCAACAAAGTATTCTCTTTACTATTTTGACCCCTCTCTTATAGAAGAAAGACTTGAAGCTCTCCCTGAGGCTATAGCCACAGAAGTGCCTGCATTGTCTGTTAATAAGGACAGAGGTGTTGACGCTTACTCAGAGTTTGTTCACCAGAAATATATGGACGTTTCAAAGTCTGATGAGCTTGATAAGGCATATAAAGAGATACTTAGTGAATATCTTGGCGTGGATATTTACCACAAGGGTGATTGGACTTATGAAGAAATAAGCACTGCAATAAGAAACTATTTCTCTGATAACTTCACTTATACCCTTGAACCGGGTGTTACTCCAAAAGGTGAAGATTTCATAGATTATTTTTTAGGTACACAAAAGGAGGGCTATTGTTCATATTTCGCAACGGCGGGTGCAGAGCTTTTAAGAATGTTTGGCTATCCGTCAAGATATGTAGAAGGATATGTGGTGCTTAATTCACAGCTCGGTGAACCTAAAGATGATTCAACATACGAGGTAAGTGTAAAGGACAAATGTGCGCACGCATGGGCTGAGGTATTTATAGACAATGCAGGTTGGTATCCTGCAGAATTCACACCAGGTTATGATAATGATAATCCTAATCTTACGCAACAAGAGAAAGACCCTAAGGAAGTTACAACAACTAAAAGCACAGAAAGCAAGCCTACGACTACCACACAAAATGGCGGTCAGGGTGGCACAACTTCAGTGGTTACTAAAAAGCCTGCAAACAGTTCAAAAGCTTCAACAACAAAGAAAACAAATTCTGCAAGCAACGGACATGGTGCCGGAGTGATGTCAGGCGCTGGGAAAACTTCTGTTTCATCAAGAATAACAGAAAACAACAGCGACCATGGCTCATTTGTAGGAATTTTCATCACTCTGGGCGGACTTCTGCTTATAGGCTTCGGCGTTGTAGTCCATAGAGATGTTAAGGTAAAGAAAATGCGTTCGGAACTAAGTAATGGGGACAATAGATCACGCACTGTGGCGGTATATCGCTATATGCTCAAATATTTAAAGCTTATAGGCATTACCGACAGCAGAAATATTACAGACTTACAGCTTTGTGACAGGTTAACAGAAAAATGCCATGAAATGCAAATCAATGATTTCTCTCATATGATAAAATATATCGGAGAACTTGCAGTCAAAGCGGAAATGAGCAACTCAGTAATATCTGATGGGGAACTCGAAACTGCACTTTCTTATTTTGAAATCGTAAAGGACAAGATCGTCCTGCCAAAGCTTTCGGGTGCTAAGCTTCTTAATGCAAAATTTGTTTACTGTCTATATTAGAGGGAGAAAGCCACGCTCGGTGTGGCTTTTTTAACCCCAATGATATTACCAAAAAGCTGATCTGTGATTTTTTTATATGAAATATATGTTTAATGCAAATATGGATATGATATTATCAGTAGGATAACTTTTTGAATATTTTAGAAAGGAATGATCGGGTTGCGAAAAATAAAAAATACAATAATATTTATGGTTACAGTTGCTATACTTACAATGTTCTGCTCTTGCTGTAAACGCTCTGAGATAAAACTGGGATCCGGCAACGAAGGTGGTATATATTATAAATTTGCTGACACTCTCAGTGATATTGATGAAAACATCACAAATATAAGAACGGCTGGTTCTCAGGCTAACATGAGGCTTTTAAAGGACGGCTTTATCAACATGGGAATAGTCCAGAGCGATGTCCTGTCTGAAGCAGTGAATGGCACAGGAGATTTTAATGGTAACAAAATAAACAACGCCCGTGCAGTTGCGGCTCTTTACATGGAGTCTTTTCAGATAATCGTTCCGGCTGACTCAGATATTCAAACTCCTGCTGATCTGAAAGGCAAAAAGGTCTCTGTGGGCGAAGAAGATTCTGGCGTAGCAAAAAATGCTGAATACATTTTAAACTCTGTAAGTCTTGACTATAACATGATAGATGTGCGCAACATGAACTATCAGAAGTCTGCTGAGGCACTTAAAAACGGCTCTATCGATGCATTTTTCGTGGTACTTGGTGCTCCATGTGATATTATAACACAGCTTTCTGAGGAAATGGATATAAGAATATTGCCTCTTGATGACAGAACGATATCATATATGACGAATCTTTATGACGGATATTATGAAACTGTAATAAAGGCAGGAACTTATAAAGGCATTGACGAGGACGTCAAGACTGTCGGCGTAAAGGCTGTTCTTGTGGCAAGCCAAAAGATGGACAGCGACACTGTAGCAGATATCACGAAAATGCTTTTTGAGGAAAATGACCAGATAAAGAAGAGGATCTCATTTGCGAATAATGACACAAAATTTGCGACAGATAATATCCCGTGTGCTTTTCATAAAGGGGCAGTGGAATATTATAACAGCATTGGAACTGCTATAACAGAGGAGGATCAAATTTGAAAACAATAAATGTGGATATGTATCAAACTCTTGCGGTAGCAGTAGGAGTTTTGTATTTAGGTGGATTTCTCAAAAAGAAAGTCAGATTTCTTGAAACCTTCTGTATTCCCTCTCCTGTCATCGGCGGAGTTATTTTTGCTATCATATCATGTATTCTTCACGTCGCAGGAATAGTCGAATTTCAGTTTGATGAAACGCTAAAAACGGTTTGCATGGTCATGTTCTTCACTTCTGTTGGCTTTCAGGCAAACATTAAAGTTTTGAAAGCAGGAGGTAAAAGTCTTATTGTATTTTTATTATGCCTGATAGTGCTGATATTTGCGCAGAATGCGGTTGCAGTGGGACTTTCAAAGCTATTGGGAGTAAGCTCGCTGGTAGGTATGTGTACAGGATCTATCCCTATGGTAGGCGGTCACGGAACGTCAGGTGCTTTTGGCACAGTGCTTGAGGACCTTGGTCAGCAAGGAGCAACAAGCCTCTGCACAGCAGCGGCTACTTTTGGATTGATTATAGGCTCTGTAATGGGCGGACCTATCGGCAGAAAGCTTATACTCAAACACGATCTGCTGAAAACTGTTATTCCTGAGGACGACTCTATACTTGTCGAGGACGAACAAAAACATCACCGTTCTGTAAGCATGTATGCACCTGCAGCTTATCAGCTTGCGATAGCAATGGGAATAGGCACGTTTGTATCATGGGTGCTTTCATATTCAGGCATGACTTTTCCTGTGTATATCGGATCAATGATCGTTGCAGCATTTATGAGAAACATCGGTGAATACAGCGGTAAAATACACATACACATGGGTGAAATAAATGATATTGGTGGTATTTGTCTTTCGCTTTTTCTCGGAATAGCCATGATAACATTGAAACTCTGGCAGCTTGCCGAGCTTGCATTGCCTATGATAATCATGCTTGTTGCACAGGTGCTTCTTATGGCGATGTTCTCTTACTTTATCGTATATAATGTAATGGGCAGAAACTATGATGCGGCAGTGCTTGCGGCAGGAACTTGCGGCTTCGGAATGGGTGCAACGCCAAACGCTATGGCTAATATGCAGGCTTTAACAGCAAAATTTGCCCCTTCAATAAAGGCTTATATGCTTGTTCCTATTGTTGGAAGTATGTTTGCCGATTTTATAAATAGCCTTGTTATAACAGGATTTATCAACTTTATTAATTAACGGAGGAAAAGAATATGAACAAAAAGAACAAACATCTTGACTGTTATACAGATAACCTTGCTTTTCCAGAAGTTCACGTTGAAGATGTAAAAACTGAGAGTGATGAAAACGAAAATAATAGCGAATCAGGTGTAATATTCGACAACTTAGCAATACCTGAGATAAAAATAAAGTCCAAGAAAAGGAAAAGATAACAAAAAACGATTTTCTGGTTATTTTCAGAAAATCGTTTTTTTTATTTCATATTGGAGATATATTCTCTTATCTCTTTTTCCACACGGATAACGTCCTCGTGAAGCTCCTGAGCTGACATTCTGAAAGCACCGCTGCCCATGATTATGACCTGCTCCATGCCGTCAGATGTGGCGACCCTTACCTTATGTTCTCGGCTGAGCTTGTGGGCAGTGCGTTCGATATAAGTGTCAGCCGTTTCGGCTTCTTTGGTGTAAACTATACTGATATTGTGGTAATTTTCCACTACACGCTCCTGCTCTTTGACCTTGTATGCGTCAAATACGAGTATCAACTCACATTGCTTGTATCCCTGATAGTTGCAAAGCCTGTTCACAAGCATACTTCGTGCAAGGTCAAGGCTCTCGTTGGCAGCCTTTTTCAGCTCGTCCCAAGAGAAAATTATGTTATAGCCGTCAACCAGCAAATATTCCACGCCTGAGTATATCTGCTTCGGCTTTGACGCTGACTTTACAGACTTTTCAGGTCTGCGCATCGCATAGTGCTTATCACGTTCTATCTTTCCGTAAGTGCGCTCAAATATCTCCATAAGCTCTTTGTCGCTTGCTGCACGTCTTACAAAATCTTCGGCACGAGAGTATGTCTGTGGCTGAGAAACCTGCCTGCGATTGTCCTCTGGAGGTATGTGAAGCTTATCAGGAACTTCGTTCCATTTGACATTGTAACCTGCGCCATGAGAGCAAAATACAGAATCTGCCGTATTTTCGAGATCTTTGTCAGGATCGTAGCCATATTCTTCAAGCACAACTTCTGTATTATGACATTCACGGTAACCGTCAGAAGTGCATATCAGCTTTCCAACGCCCTTGGTGTAGCTTATGACCTGCGACTGATATCCACGCATTTCAGCCACTGGTGCACTTCCCTTTATAACGGAAAATTCACCCGATACCTCCGGCTGTGAGAAAACTCCGCCCATGTTCTGTATATCTGTTATAGCACGTCCCACATTCTGCTGTGGAACTTCAAGTGTGAAGCTGTAATAAGGCTCAAGAAGAACGGACTTTGCGTTTCTAAGTCCCTGTCTGACGGCACGATATGTTGCTTGACGGAAGTCGCCGCCCTCTGTGTGTTTAAGGTGCGCTCTTCCCGAAACGAGCGTTATTTTCATATCTGTAATAGGAGAGCCTGTGAGAACGCCAAGATACTTTTTCTCCTGCAAATGGGTAAGAATAAGTCTTTGCCAGTTTTTATCCAGCGTATCTTCACTGCATTCCGTTGCAAAACGCAGACCCTTGCCACGCTCCAGCGGCTCAAGTTTCAAATGCACCTCAGCATAATGCCTGAGCGGCTCATAGTGACCATAGCCGTAGACCGTTTTCTCAATAGTTTCTTTGTATGCAATGCTTCCCTCGCCAAAATCAATGTCGATATCAAAGCGCCGCTTGAAGAGGCTTTTCAGTATTTCAAGCTGCACCTCACCCATTATGCTGACATGTATTTCGCCAAGCTGTTCATTCCAATCGACGTGAAGCTGTGGATCTTCATTTTCAAGCACACGGAAATATGAAAGCAGAGTGTGCATATCCAAATCACACACAGGCTCGACACGATAGGTAAGAACAGGCTCCAACAGTGGTTTTGCAGAATCCTGCTCAAAACCAAATCCCTGCCCAGCATAAGTTTTAGTCAACCCTTCAACAGCGCAAACAACACCAGTTTCAGCGTTATCCGCATTACGATATTTTGCCCCTGAATATATTCTTATCCTGCTGACCTTTTCCGAGAAGCTTTCACCGTCAGCCGATGAATAATCTACTTGATCTCTAACCTTAAGACAGCCACCTGTTATCTTCATAAAAGTCAGGCGTGAGCCACCGTCCTCTGAAATTTTATACACTTTTGCACCAAAAGTACCGCTGTCATATACACACGGTGCAAGCTCTGCAAGGGCGTTCATAAATTTTTCTATGCCCTGTGATTTTAAAGCTGAGCCGAAAAAGCATGGAAATACTTTTCTATGAGCCACGGCATCTGACAGTATCTTGTCAGACATTGATCCCGTTTCAAGAAACTCATTCATAATATTTTCATCAAAAAGGGCGCAATCCTCAGTGACTTCTGACTTCATACGGCAGAAATCCACAAATCCACTGCCAAGACGACCCTCTAGGCTGTTCATAACAAAAGTTTTATCAGCACCGTCCAAGTCCATTTTGTTCACAAAAACAAAGGTTGGGACGTTATAACGCTTTAACAGCCTCCAAAGAGTTTGGGTATGGCTCTGCACACCGTCAGTTCCGCTTATAACAAGCACAGCAAGATCAAGCACCTGTAATGCACGCTCAGTTTCCGCTGAGAAATCGACATGACCAGGTGTGTCAAGCAAGGTGAAAGATGTGTTTTTATATTCAAATTCCGCGGGTTTTGAGAAAACAGTTATACCTCTGTTTTTTTCAATCATATCCGTGTCAAGAAAAGCGTCGCCGTGGTCTACACGTCCGATCTTTCTTATTTTGCCCGACAAATAAAGCATTGCTTCCGAAAGCGTTGTCTTGCCTGAGTCGACGTGGGCGATTATGCCTATTACTGTTTTTTTCATATTTTCTTCCTATTTGCTAAATTTCAATGTACTCCATTTCATTCTTCATTTGCACAAATCCAAACTTTTCATATAAAGGTCTGCCCATTTCTGTCGCTTCCAGAGAAATAGAAGTAATACCTCTTTTCTTTGCATCTTCTACCAGTAATGCCAGCGTCCTTATGGCGATACCATTTCTGCGATATAAAGGCTTCGTATACATATTCATAATATATGCTTTCTTACCACTTGGATTGTGATAGGTAGGCATCACCTGGTAATAACTAACCCCACCTGCACCAACAAATTTATCGTCATCAAAAACCAAATAACCTGTGTGAGAGTCATCATGAAAGGCCTGTCTATAATACTCGTAAGATTCTCTTTCTACTTCAGCCATATCAATATCTGACGTTAGATTATTAGCTGCCCGCAAAACTTCTATTCTTGTTTTAGTTAGCAGAACTATATCTTCTATCGTTGCTTTTTTATATATAATATTCAAACTAATCATCCTCTCAATTAAACAAAAACGCAGGTACATATTTCCGCGAAGGTTTAATATTAAGCATAAAATCAATATTTTTTTCGACAGTAGGCAGACAGTCTCCACATGGCTCGGTTATTCAACGAAAAACATACTCAACCCTTATTGTACGAGGAAATGGTGGAAAGCACTTTTACCCTTAAAATCTAGGGTTTCGAGTCTGTGATAACCTTGAATTATCCTATAATTTGTATAGGCAAACAGGGTAAAGCTCTGTTCCTTAAACTTCATTTTTAATGTCATCCCTACAAACTGGAATTTGTCTATTTTGAAAAATCACCTATTTTGCCAAGTGATTTTCCAATACTATGATACATTCCCGAATAAATTACAGGTTCTAATTTCGTAAGATCCACATCAAGTGTATCTCTACATTCCATCTGTTCTTCTATTTGAATATTCCTTATTCTGCAGAAAAAGGTTGTTGATTCTCCAATTTCAATTGATTGAACTACTTCACATTCATATATCCACCTACTCGCCTCCAAAACAGGAACATCCACAATCTCTCCCCTACCAACATCATATGAAATTTCATCCTTCTTCCCATCCTTTGCATGATGTGTGCCAAAATAATCCATAAGTTCGATCATGTCTGTGCTAACAAGATTAACGCTTAAAACACCAGTTCTAATTACATTCTGTTTGGTCCTTTTAGTACCAAACATACTGATAATTAATAAATAGTCATTCTCTTTCTCATTGGTTGTGCTAACCCATGTAATTGGAGCAAAGTTATGCGTTCCATCCTCATTGTTTGTACCAATAATAAAAGCAGGCTGAACACACATTGAAAAGTGTGTTCCTATTGATTTTCGCTTTATAACTTTCAATTAATCCTACCTCCTCAAATTCCGATTTATCTTTCTAATCAACTACACGCCAACTTCTTTAAAATATTAACATAATATTTAAACTCATTCAAGGAACTCAAATAAACACACAAGTGGAACACCTCAAATTAAGTTTAGAAAAAGCTGATTAATGCGAGGCATTCGTTTCGCCGTTTTGAGCAACGCTCGAAAACACGTCACTGAGAGGACTGTGAAAAAACGGCAGAAACTATTTATTCAGCGTTTCCTTTGTTTATTTGAAATTGCAATATAACTGCATAAAGAAATCAGGAAACTTATACAGTACAAAACAACCGCTCCAAAACTAAACAATACTTCTCCCAAATAAGTTAGTCCAGGCATAAATCCATATCCAGGAAGATTATTATAGTAAATCATCAGTCCTATGGATATAAGCAGCGGAATTAGTTCTGCCGAAAACAATATCCGCCAAAGTTTTTTTGTTTTCTTGCGAATGGTTATAACAAATAATATTATTTGAAATATAAAAATTACTATATATGTAATCAGTAGGAACAGTGCCATTACTATTTTCCTCCGTAAATTCCGATTTGTCAATTTCATTAAATATGAATTTTATCTTTTTCCAGTGGATACAGATATGTAATCGGATTCTGTGCCGACTGATTCAACTTCAATCTGGCTATCGACTTTCCAATGTAGAACGATTCATTCTCATCCAACGGAAATCCCTGCTCATATCTTTCATCCACAAAAAAAATAATCTATTTTCAGATTTTGGTGTAAGAACAATATCCTGTCTTGGAAGTCTGTCCTTTGCCTCTTTACATACAAACCACTCTGATGGCTTATATACTGCAACAATCAAAGAGTTGTAAACACCGAAAACATACTCAACCCCTATTGTACGAGGAAATGGTGGAACGCACCTTTTCCATTAAAATCTAGCGGTTCGGGCCTGTGATAACCTTGAATTGCTCTATAATTTGTATAGGCAAACAGGGTAAAGCTCTGTTCCTTAAACTTCATTTTTCATGTCATCCCCACAAACTGGAATTTAACTAATGGATGCCATTTTATCAGTCGGCCATGATCTCCTAAGAGCCACATAGGAGATTAAAAAGTTTGCAAGCCAGCCAACTGGTATCGCAAGCCAGACAAAGGCAATGCCGAAACGTGGTGCACAGATCAGGGCAACGGACAGACGAATCGCAAGATTCACTATGTTTGCAACGAGGAACGGTCGCATAATTCCGAGACCGCGAAGAACTCCATCGGTTGCCATCTTGATACCCATGAAGATGAAAAAGTAACCAAGCCACCTCATATAATCACCAGACACCTGATAGGCCAATGCCGTTCCGTCTTTTCCTAAGAACAGTGAGGAGATCTGCGTATGCAGCGCTTCAATGGTCACTAACGCAATGACCGCAAAGCACAGATCCAGCACCAGTGCAACATGGTAGCCTTTTTTGATACGATCAATTTTCTTTGCACCAAGATTCTGGGAAACATACGGCGAAACCGCATTGCCGATGGATACAAAGATCAATGAAAAAACATTTTCCACCCTCATCGTTGCCGCATACCCGGCGAGTGCCTGTGTACCGAAAGGATTTACTACTGCCTGCACGATCATCATACCGATAGACACTGTGGACTGCTGCAAAACCGATGGTACCGCAATGCGAAGCATGGAATACAGCTCCTGCCGGTCGAACCTGCTAAAGGAGCTCTTGTATTGCCGCATCCGAGACAGAAAGATCAAAAACGAAAACACGGCAGAAATTCCCTGTGCAATCAGGGTTGCAATAGCCGCACCGAACACACCGAGACCTAGCCCGGCTACCATCCAAAGATCCATTAAAATATTCAGTATGGACGAAAAAATCAGCAGTCCTAGCGGAATTTTGGATTCGCCGATTGAGGTGAACATGGTAGAAAGAATGTTATACATAAACAGAAACGGAAAGCCCACAAAATAGACCCGCAGATACAGTACTGCATCATCCAGTATGTCGGCAGGGGTTTGCAGTCCACTTATCATCGAGTTGGCGAAGAAAAAGCCAAAAACACCAAGGACTATACTTAAAAACAAAAAGCTAATCAAGGAGGTTGACACGATTGTTTTCATTTTGCCATACTCCCTGGCTCCGAAATAACGGCTCACAAGCACACCGGCTCCGACACCGGCTCCCAGTGCCACACAAATGAACACATTGGTCAATGCTGCACATGCACCGACAGCTGCAAGTGCGGAAGAACCAACAAACTGGCCGACAATAACAGAGTCGGCCATATTGTATATTTGCTGAAAAAAACTTCCAAGAATCATTGGCATTGCAAAAACCGTCAACGCTTTGAGGGGCGTATCGGTTATCAAATACTCATCTTTCGACATTATCATATTCCTCCATGGTATCTTGTATCGTGATATCCCATTCACTTACCTTCTCAAATTCCGATTTGTCAATTTCGTTAAATATGAATTTTATCTTTCTCCAGTGGATACAGATATGTAATCGGATTCTGTGCCGACTGATTCAACTTCAATCCGGCTATCGACTTTCCAATGTAGAACGATTCATTCTCATCCAACGGAAATCCCTGCTCATATCTTTCATCCACAAAAAAAATAATCTATTTTCAGTTTTTGGTGCAAGAACAATATCCTGTCCTGAAAGTTTTACTACCATATAAAATTACACTACTCTCAAACCGGAGTTCAACGGAAAACTGTATGCACTAAGTTTTACTACCCTATAAAATTACACTACTCTCAAACGAATGAAGTCGGGTCGGCGCTCCTTATCTTGTTTTACTACCCTATAAAATTACACTACTCTCAAACCCAATCTGCAAGGCACAACCAAAACACAAGTTTTACTACCCTATAAAATTACACTACTCTCAAACGTGGCACAGCCATTATATACTCGCCCTCAAGTTTTACTACCCTATAAAATTACACTACTCTCAAACTTGATGTTCAATTTCGCACCGTTGCCAATTGTTTTACTACCCTATAAAATTACACTACTCTCAAACACAGCGTTTTGCAGGTTATTCAGCATATCAGTTTTACTACCCTATAAAATTACACTACTCTCAAACTCAGGGCTATCACTAGCAAAAACCGCAGAAGTTTTACTACCCTATAAAATTACACTACTCTCAAACCTCAAATTTAAGATAATGACACTACTCATCAGTGCATTTTATATTAGGCAGTAATTATATTATAGCATACAAATATAAAAAGTCAACAAAATTCAGATAATGCACATATCCTTGTCTATTATCAAAGTTTTTGAATATTCAAGGTGCGTATGTTCATTATTTTCAATACAGATCACTTTAAATTTTCTTAGCAGTATGTCTTTGTATAAAAGCTCAGTTTGCCGGTCCGTCAGATAACTTCGAAGATTAACAAAGAAAAATACACGCTCTCCTTTAAATTTGTTTACAGCAGTCATATATTCTATGATCTTTTCTGAAAGTTCCATTTTTTTATCATAAAAACGTACACCAAAAGCTTTAAGTATACCGCTTATGTCCTGTGGAACATCAATTTCTATTTCATTATCAGCCGACTCAGTTATCATGTAAATATACAAAGCTATATCAGCCATAAGCTTTTGAGTATGCTGATAGAAACGTTCATTTACCGATACATTTTTTATCTCAGCATACAGCTTATTTACAAGATCGCGCTGATTTATTTCAAAAGGTATTATCTGAGTTATAAGCTCTGCACGCTTTCTTAATTCAAGCGGCTCATTATTTTCCGACAAAATCAGTCTGCCACTTTCGCCTGAACACTGATCATATATATCGGATATTACATCACTGAATATCTGCTGATTTTCAATTACTAAATTCAAAACCGTGCTTTCTTCTAGCTCACAGTATAAATTGAAAGCTGGATATGCAATAGTCATAAAATCACCAATCTTTCATCACTGTCTACTATATCGCTTTTGAAGCTGCCTGTTATAAACTCCATTTTCTCAAATTGCTTTTCAGTAACATTTAGCATCTGCACAAGTCCATCAGGCGGTTTATTGCTTTTGATATTGCTCATGACAGTGTTAGCCGCTGTCTGATTAATCACCATTTTACAATAAACAGACTCCTGCATCATGATAAAGCCATTTTTAATGAGAAATTTTCTGAAACGTGCATAGTTTCTTCTGTTCTCAGTGGTAATAACAGGCAGGTCAAAGAATATAAACATTCTCATAAATCTATAGCTCATCATTCACCTCTCTAACTATTTTAATGAATAAAAACTGATTTTCGAAACGTCATTATCGTTGAGTGCGTCAAAAACACTTCTGCAATAAAAACGCATTGCATTTGACAAATACTGCTCGCTTTCATTTATCATCACGGTTGTACTGAGCAAAGACACTATAGTATGTTTTTCCTCTTTACCAAATACAGTAGGTGTATTTTTATATACCCATCGGTCTATAATTATACGGAAAGGTTCCATGAGGTCACATGAAAGATTGAACTGATTGAACATATTACTGTGAAACAGCCCTAACTGAGTTATATAACCATGAGCTGTCACCTCTCTGTTTATACAAAAAAGTATTAAACTATATCCATAATTCAGAGCGGCATTAATTATGCAATCACGGCTACGTGTAAAATCTTTACCAAATAAAGCATTAAAGTATACCTTTGCTGCGTGACCCTCTCTGTTGGTGACATCACCAACTTCAAGTTCTTCAATATATCCATGCAACATCTCAGCTTCGTTTGATTTTCCAAGTTCTTCGAGAAACTCGGCTTGCTTGCGTATTTTTTCAGCAACTATCTCAGTCCACGCACAAGCTTTGATATCATCGCTCCACTGTATCTGCCGTTTGATCTTTGCAGACGTATCATGACTGCCATAATAAGAAACAAGTTCACATGAGGGATTTCTTTTTTCATCACAAAATATAACCTTTATCTTTTTTTCGGACATAGCCACAATAAGACAGCCTGTAATTGATACTGCACTATTCTCGATAATGAGAACGGAGATCTCATCAAGATTTATTCTCTTGACATCATCTTCCGTTCTCACCACAAGATAGCCAGTCCTCATATCAAGCTTTGATCTTTTGGAAATGACAACTGTTCTCCAACTCATAAGTCAAGCAAATTCGGTGACTTATGCTCGATAAGTCCCGTCGGTGACTGGTCGACTAAAAAAATATTTGAATAATCTTTAACTTTATACAAACAAGTATTCAATGTTTTCACTCCAGAATTTTTTCGACCTCCAACTTCCTCCAAATTTACGCCCGCTTTTCGACCAGTTTTAAACAATCTAACCATTTCAGATAAAATTAAAACTTGGTTTTCTACTGATTTCTTAATAAAATTATCCCTATTATCTGACAATTTTATACCTAAATTTTCATACATAATATTAAATGGTTTTATATTACATTTTGACACTAATACGTCATACAACTCAATATTGTCCTCGATTGAAATACCTGAAAATGCATTAATCATACATACTTTATCTTGTTTTCTTTTTTCTATAAACTTCGTTATTTTTTTGACATAGGCCATATGTTGTGAAGAAAGAATCAATGATTCATTTGAAACAAATTTGATACTGCTATTTTGCTTGGCAGCAATCATTACACGGTATCCATCTAGTTCTAAAACCGCATTTATTTTTACAACATTATAGCGATTATTTAAAGGAAAAGCAACATCATTAGGTACAATTTTCACGTTTAACTCCTTGGATAATTTATCAGCTGCATATTCTTTTGCCTCTGATATATTCTTAAGAAATTTATTAGCCGAAAGCAACTCAACAGCCAATAAAATTACACCAAAATCTTTAATGGAAACTAATGAAAAAATGAAATTGTAGCATTATCATACCCACCATATTTCTCTATAGAAAGATTATGTTTTATGCTTACCATACCCTTACCCTTTCTCAGCGGATTCTGATCAAAAAAGCCTCCATTTTGACCACTCTTTCGCATATAAGCATATCTCACATATCGTATGCTATTCTTTGACATCATTTTTCTAACGATAGCAAAAGATGTCTCAGGATCCCAAGCAACTTCTCCTCCACGCTCTACTTTGCGTGTTATAACGCCTGTTTTCTTGCCGTCTGAGTTCTTCTGAAATATTTTAATGGAATATTTCTCATTGTTCTTTACAAAATTCAGCGGATCTTTAGTAAACCTCGTGTTGTAAACATTACCCAAGACTATATTAAGATAAGCGTCCTTTGCATGGTGAAGATCATTTACTTCACGACATTTGAGCATACCCATTTCCTGCCTGAAATCAGATACAAGACCTGCTTTTACATAAACTATTTCTGTATTTGGAAACTGCTCTTTAAGTAATGTAGCAACCGCTTTTGTAGATTGTCTTGTTTCCACAAGCTGACGTGCAATAAAACCTGAAAGCTCATCATCTGTAAAAGGCGTACTTCTTGTTAGTCTTTGATACTTTTTCTCGCTGATAAGTCCTTTTTTATAAAGAGAATGCCACAACCCTGCCATACTATGCCTAATATCATCACTAATAGGATAACTGTCACTTTTCTTGCCGTTTTCATTGCTGCTGACAAGAACTTTGTTATCAAGACTGTCATCTTTTATCTTAGCCTGCGGCCATATATGGTCTATATTCCATTTATGTTCATTTTCCACTTCTTCAAATGGGATAGGTTTTTCAGTATACATACATCTGCCAAGCTGCATAAAGTAAAGAAAATACTTGTCACTTCTGAGTTTTGCGTCATCAATGGTATCAAGATGTTCCCATATGCCTGACTTTTTCAGATCATTTATATCTTTATTGTCAAGGCCATGCCAATGTTCAAGGATTTGATCCTTACGAGAATTTGTTCTTTTTCCTTTCGGTGTTTCACCTGTACCTCTTGCCATTTCTATAAAGATCTTGTCAGGATCTCTGCCTTGTATCTTTTTAAGTTCCTTTACAATATCAAACGTCCTTGTTACTGCACGGCGTACTGCAGTAGGGACATACATATCTTTCAAACGTTCACTCATGCTCTTATGATTTTCAGGTAGTGCATAATACTGCCTGTTCATATGCTCAATATTTTCTGAATATCGATATTTTGAACTTAACAACTGCATTATGTTCTCGTTGGTTTCCCACAGCATCGTTATGATATTCTTATCGCTCTCTGCCTCACCTGTCTTTGTATCAACTGGCAGCACATCTTCCAAGAAACAGCGTGACAGTCTGCCATAATCCTTATATTTAAGCTTTGTGATATACTTTACATCTTCGTCTGCAAGCATCGGAAACTGTGTTTTAAGCCATTTTTTCAAACGTATATTATCTGTTGTGACTGTGATATGTTCAATAATTTCCTCGACCTGTTGCTCTGTAAGAATACCATTAGACAACATTTTCTTAAAGTCATGATAAGATCTCAAAGCAGATTTTGCTATATCGTCAATACCTGTCACCTCATCACTATCCGCTGCATAGCCATGAGAAATAAGGCAGTCGCGTATCTTCTTTTTGCTGACTCTTGACTTGTTCCTTTCAAACAATTCTGTGTATATCTCTTGTTTTGTCTGAACGGATATAGGCTCTCCATTAAGTTTTATATTGTTTATCTCATTGAGAACGCTGAACTTGCTATAAAGCAATGAATATTTAGGCAGAACGTCCTGACCTGCAACGTATGTACATTTACAAGTCATACGACGAATAAACGCGTTTTCACTCTCATCTTCGTTTACCATGTCAGTAAAATTCCATGGAGTGATCTTACCGTCGAGTTTTCTAACAAGCCACGCATTTGGACTTTTCTTACTATCGACTAGTGGACCAACATAATAAGGCACACGGAATTTCATTATGCTCAGTATTTTATCCGCTACCGTACCATACTCATCTCTTTCATTAAGAAATGGAAGATAACCACAAGCATTTTCCAGTATCTTTTTAAGCTCTACATAATAAAGCTGATATGGTATAACTCGGTTGTCTGTAGTCACCTGTTTAGGACAAAGAGAATTTTGTTCACACTTTTCAAGGAGTTTGTCAAGGCAAGGTTTATCTTTTTCATTTGGTTTTATCTTGCTTAAAAACTTTTTAGTAAACTTACAAAAATCCTTCTGACTACACTTTTTATATTTACTATCTCTAGTTTTATCGGAAGATGCATTATAAACGTAACTTGCATAGTTCTGTTTTCCACTGACCTCTTTGAACATTTCATTGTAATCATCTTTGGTAAGATATTCTCTGAACAGATATTTTAGTGCATCGAGATCATATCCATGCTCATCATACTTATCTTTTTTAGCCTCAGATATAAGAGATTTACCCTCAAGAATATCCACCAGCAGCGACCAATCATAAAGACTTTTTACGCTTTTGAGCAAAGCAAAATCAAGCTCGTCTATCTGTCCTTCCAGCATCTCTAGAGTATCTCCAAAATCCGCATTCCTTACGCAAACGGAATCTTTCTCAAGGTCTGTGTACTCTTCATTTGCAAAGAACTTTGATAGCTTTTCCGTACCGCCACTAAGCAGCTTTATAAGTGCCGAGTAGCTGATATTTTCATTATCATAGGTCTTTACCTTACCGCCAAAAAGAAGTTTATCAAAATCTTTATTCTTTGCAGATACCGTTTTATGGCTTTTTAGTATTTCAGCAAAATCATCGGCAGATCTGTCAAACGGTGGTTCATCATCAAGCTTTTCTTCCAGAGCTTTATAAAAGCTTTCATAGAGCGGCTCAAACTCTGTTACTTTGCTTATATCGTCCTCTGATACCGGAAGAAGGAAATGTCCTCTGTGAGCAAGCAGATATACACAGGCAAGATATACAAGCCTTACATCATGAGGTTCTTTGCTTTCCATAAGCTCACAGATAAGGTGATGTATAGTTGGGTACTCTTCAAAATAATCCTTATCAGTGTAATCAGGATCGTCAAAGAAAATGTTATTTGTTCTATGTTCAGCGTCCTCAGGCAATAAGGCACTTTCCTTTAGCCTACGAAAGAAATTTTCATCCTTTTCACATACAGCCCTAACAAAAAACTCCTGCAATAGTATTATTCTTTGCTTACGGCGATCAAGCCTTCTTCTTGCCGTGCGGAATGACCTTCTTTCCGCAGACTGCTTTGCCTCATCAAAAAGATGAACACCCCACATTAAGTTGTTCTTGTATTTTTTCAGCTTATATTCACTGTTTGTCACAGCCCAGCCTACTGAATCTGTTCCTATATCAAGTCCCCAAAAAATTTTTTCGTCAACCACTTGACAAACCTCCCTTTATGTGTTAATATAGTGTCATAGGATTACTACCCTATAAAATTACACTACGAGTTCAAATAAAAATTCTTTCAAATCGTTGGTTTCATACCTTCATCACGAGTGTCGTGTTCAGATCCTTGTCTTTGACAGGGATCTTTTTTATTGTTGTTGATCTTTTTGCTCCAAAGCTGATCTTACCCATTTGTAATACTCCTCTCTTATATCTTCAGGTTCATATATCTTCATACTCCTAGGAAATTGTAGCATCCACCCCCATAGAGTCGGACTGATTTGCACAAGCACCGTGGTTTTACAGATATCCCCATTACAACGAATTATTATGTCATGCCCAAATTTATCATAGACCACCTCTATAAGTTTAGAAGAAAACTGAAACGTCACCTTTCGTATACTGCCGCCATACATCTTGAAAGACTGTAAACGATATGTGCTAACATTTTTCAGTACCTCAACAGCATTTTGACTTATTGGTTCAGAAACTATCTCAGGATCTTCTATTCTGTCAAGTCTGAATGCTTTTACCTTATTGACATATTCAGGGTCGGCACGATAACATAAAAGATAGTAGTTACCGTCCTCAAATATCAATCCCAATGGTTCTTCTTGATATATAACTCCGTCATGTGCAAAGACCTTTTCGTCATATTCATTAAGGTGAAAATATTGAAAGCGTATTCTCATCTGCTTTTCAATAGCATTTTCAACTATCTCTATATTCTGAAAAATGCTGTCATTCTTATGTTTTACAGTCATAAACTGCAAGGTATGACGCTTGAGCAGTTCCACTCTATATTTACAACTCAAGTATGCCAACTTATCGAGAAGTATTTCCGTCTTATCGGCAGGAATAAAAGCAGCACTCTGAACTGCATCCATAATTATCTTAATTTCCGAAACACTGAAACGGCGTTCATTCACATAATATGTGTTGTCATGAAATGAACGTCCTTTCAGTATCTCATAACCGTTAGAACGTAGAGTTTCTATATCACGGTATATAGACTTTCTTTCACTTGAGATATTGCACTTAGCAAGCTCATCTATCAGTTGTTGTGTCGTCATCTGATGCTCAGAGTCAGTCATCATATTCAATATTTCCCATATTTTTAAAAGTTTAAGTTTATTTGGTACATTTGACTCCATTGCTAAGTTCCTTTCATCATGAAATGTTCATAAAATAAGTATAACATATTTAAAAACTCCAAGTCAATATTTACAAGTACCAATTTTGGAACTTAAAAGAAAATTAAAAAAAATATTTTATTTTGTTAATCATCGTCGATTTATAATATAATGCCATAACAGCACCATTCACTAAAGCCTTTCAAGAATGAACGGTGCTGTTCTTTGGTACCCGTCAAACCCTCCGCATCTACCCCACCGATGTCTAAAGAAGTATAATAAACTTTGGTTTTGTCAATATTACTTGACACATTTTATTCGAACAAGAATTATGCAACGAGAAAGATATGATCATAGTAGAGCTTTCTTCGGGCTGCCGGAGGCAACCCACCGTTGGCGGTGCAGATTCTTCTGTTGGCCCAGTAACTCATATAATATCTCCAGATCATAGTCTTCAACTCTTTCATAGTGTAGTTCTCCGGCTTGTCTTCACGGTTGTAGAACAGCTCTTCTTTCATTCTTGCCCACATACTTTCACAGCGTGCATTGTGCATTATCATGACATCTTCCGTTGGTGCTGTTCATGCTTTGAATGATCCCATATTTCTTTAAAGCAGCATCCCGGCATCTTTTCTCTGTGCAATGCAAGGGTCGAAAATAAGTTTAATGCATTTAAGGAATACGCCAAGAGGTACAACCTTCATTGGGGCTTTGTGCGTGACATAGATGAGGAATTGTACATAAATAATACAATCTACACTGAAGATATGTCAGGAGATAATTGGATTTCACTGGATGATGTGATGAAATAAATTCTCAGCCTTGAATAAACGAATTAAATTAAAAATGAGCTACTGCACATGATGCAATAGCTCATTTTCGTATATTCCAAATCAACCTAATTGTTCTACAAATCTTGCAAATGCTTCTTTTCCTTGTTTATCTCTCTTAAATACTCCGGCATCTTCAAGTACCTGTTCAAAAACTCTGCCGACTTCATAACGAATGATATCCATTGCATTATCAGCGTTAAAATCAGAATATTTTTTTAGAATTTCACTTGCCCAAATTGCATGAGATGCAATTTTATCATCTGTAGCAATCTCTTTGCCGGACAGCATTGCATCTTTTAAAAGTGTCAGTTCATCTGCTAAACGCGCCGGAAGAACAGCAAGTCCCATAACTTCAATCAATCCGATGTTTTCTTTTTTGATATGATGTAAGGTAGGATTCGGATGGAACACACCTAACGGTCTTTCTTTCGTTGTAATATTGTTTCTCAATACCAAGTCGCATTCAAATCCAGAAGAAGTTGCTCTTGCAATTGGAGTAATTGTATTATGCAGAATTCCGTCTGTTTCTGCAAAAATTCCAACCACTTCATCCGTATAAGTTCTCCATTTTGATAAAATATCAGCACATGCAGCTGCCAAAGCCGTCCTGTTTTTTGAAGAAAGACGTATCACAGACATCGGCCATTTTACAATGCCGGCACTAACATTCATATAATTTTTCAAAAGAAATGTTCTTTCAATCGGTGCTTTTGCCATTGCAAAATTATAATTGCCGCCTTGAAAGTGTTCATGCGTTAGAATGGAGCCGCCTACAATAGGAAGATCTGCATTTGAACCGATAAAATAGTGTGGAAATTGCTCAACAAAATCAAACAGTTTATTGAATACCTGTGCATTAATTGTCATAGGAATATGCTGTTTATTAAAGACGATGCAGTGTTCATTATAATATCCATAAGGAGAATACTGCATGAACCAATCTTGGCTGTTGATATTCAACTTTACCGGACGAAGATTTTGTCTTGCAGGGTGTGTCTGGTGACCTGCGAATCCCATATTTTCAACACAAAGCTGACATGGAGGATAGGCTGATTTTTTTTGCAATTTAGCAGCAATATCACGAGGATCTTTCTCTGGCTTAGAACGGTTTATAGTAATGTCAAGTGTTCCATATTCTGATTCATATGTCCACTTTAAATCTTTCGCAATTCTTTCAGCACGAACATAGTTCAGGCTTTTACTAAAAGCATAATACCATTCTGTAGCTGCTGATGGCGAAGCAGAATATTTTCTTTGAAATGCGGCATTAACTTCTCTCGGCATAGGTGTGAAAACACCCATAACTCTTGTATCGAATAGATCACGTTGTACAGAAGTGTCTTCAATGATTCCTGCCTTTACTGCATAGTCGATCAGGGGTTCAAGAAGTTCTTCAATATTTCCCGTGAGTGGTTCTTTATCATTCCAGTCAGTCAGTTTTAGTATATCCATGAGCTGATTTCTAACAACGAAAATATCGTCATTTGTAATCAAATCAGCTTCTATTGCATGACGGATTAATCCGTTTATTGCCCTGTATATCATGATAACACCTCTTTTCAAAAACCATCTGGATGATTCTTATGCCAATTCCATGCGTCAGATATAATTTCTTCAAGGCTATCATGTACAGGATTCCAGCCAAGAATTTTTCTTGCCTTTTCACTGGAAGCCACCAGTCGTGCAGGATCTCCGGCACGTTTTGGCGTTTCAATTGCCGGAATCGGGTGCCCTGTCACTTTTCTTGTTTTATCAATTACTTCTTTTACGGAATAGCCGACACCATTTCCAAGATTGAAAATATTGCTTTTGTTTCCGTTTTTTAAGTACTTTACAGCGAGAATATGTGCCTGAGCCAAATCGGTAACATGGATGTAGTCTCTGATACAAGTTCCATCAGGAGTATCATAATCTGTTCCATAGATGGAGATACTTTCTCTCTTTCCGTTTGGGACTTGAAGAATCAAAGGAATCAAATGACTTTCCGGATTATGAGCCTCGCCGATTTTACCTGATTTGTCTGCTCCGCAAGCATTGAAATAGCGGAGAGAAACGTATCTTAGACCATGAGCTTTTGAAGTCCAATAGAACATCTTCTCCATAGCAAGTTTGGTTTCACCATATGTATTGGTTGGCTGTGTTCTGTCTGTTTCAAGAATCGGAATATTTTCCGGTTCACCATAAGTGGCAGCGGTTGAGGAAAATACAATTTTATCAATATGGTGTTCAACCATGGAACCCAAAAGAATTTTTGTTCCGCAGAGATTATTGTCGTAATACTTGAGTGGATTGACAACGCTTTCTCCAACAAGAGAATATGCTGCAAAGTGAATCACTGCATCTATCTGTTCGTTTTCAAAAATATTATCAAGAAACGCCTTGTCATGCAAATCACCCAGATAAAATTTCGCATCTTTCGGAACAGCTTCGATGTGTCCGGTTGCAAGATTGTCCGCAATAATAACGCTTTCTCCGGTGCGAATCAACTCTAAAGCTGTGTGAGAACCGATATATCCTGCACCGCCTAAAACAAGTATACTCATTATTCCCTCCTATTATTTGATTTCAATACCGCCAAACGGTCTGATTGTCATAATATAGCACGAATTTTGTCCAAATATTCTGTCCATTTCCGATCTATATGCATTGACCAGATCATTTGGTACAAATGCCTGAACAGTCCCTGCGAAACCACCTCCGTGAACTCTTACAGCACCATTGCCTTTTAATATTCGTTTCCCCGCCACAATTGCAAGTGGAATACCTTGTTCCGTTGGTTTTCTGCATGAGTATAAATTTTGCAGATAGTTCATGGAGGAATCTCCCGATTCGTTTACAAGCGTGAGAAAATCCTCAAATCTGTTGTTTTTGAGAGCTTCCGTTTCTGCCTTTGCACGATAATTGTCGCCAAAAAAGTGAATTGCACGCAAGACAGCTCTGTCAGAAATCTTCTTTTTAATATCAGGGAGATTATCCCAAAATTGATTTTCATCAACTTCACGAAGAACCTTTTTGCCGAAATATTCTGCAACTTCGTCCATTTCTGTACGAACGGCTACATAATCATCTGTCAAATCAGAATGATCTCCTTTGGTGTCTGTTATGATCAATGCATAGCCGGTTTTTGAAAGGTCAAAATCAATTTTTTGGATACTTGGATTTTGAATGTTTTGAAAATCAAGAAAAACAAATCCACCAACGGAGCAAACCATCTGATCCATCAATCCGCTTTTCTTGCCAAAATAAAAGTTTTCTGCATATTGTCCGATTTTTGCGATTTCTACTGCACCGATCTGATTGTTATTGTAATAGCTGTCAATTGCTGTTGCAATCAATGTTTCAAATGCAGCAGAAGAAGAAATACCGCTTCCACCAAGTACATTTGAAGTTGTATACATATCAAATCCGGAAATTTCTACACCTAAATCCTTAAAGCGAGCTGCAATCCCTCTGACAATTTCAGAAGAACCTTTTTCACCGATATGAACATCCAAATCGTCCAGTGAAACTGCAAATTCATCGTATCCCTCTGATTTAATTCTGATGATGTTTTCGTCATGAAATGCTGCAACACCGATAACATCTAAGTCAACTGCTCCTGCAATGACACAGCCATGTTGATGATCGGTATGATTACCGCCGATTTCTGTTCTACCCGGAGCAGAATAAACGTGTATATCATTTCTATTCGGATACAGTGCTGTGAATTTCTCCACAGCACTAATATATCGTGATTTCTGACTTTCTATATCCTGTGGCTTATAAATATTTGCGAAGATATTATCAAATCCACCACAAGTAACATTGTCTTGAAAATCCTGTATTTTCATTGTTTTCCTTTCTTCTTACGATCTTAAGGGCATAATTACAAATTCCAATTTCATCGGCTGATCTGCATGGATTCTGTACTCCTCATGCACCGGTGCACCCCAGGAATCATCGCCGCCGACACCCATTTGCTTTGCAGCGATTCTGACCCATGTGTAGCGAACACTTGGAAGTTCATCCAGATGCATTGCGTTTTCGAGTTCATAGGCACTGTATGGCAGTACGCTCATTTCAAACGGAGCAGATGCCTTTTGGAACGTCAGACCATGCTGCATATCATCATGGACAGAGAGCGTTCTTACACCGGTACGATTGCCGCATTCCTGCGGATTGAGATAGCCGGAAAGATTTTCTTTTGCTGTAGATTTCCACAATCCCAGTCTTGCTCCTTTGCATCGGTCGCTGTAATTTTCATCAGGGCCGAGTCCGTAATACTGAAAATTGCAAAGCTGTTTTTTCATCTTGAAGTCCAATGCAAGAACCGGCATATCGGACATACCGCTTACTCCTGCATAATTTACACTTACGCCCAGCTTTCCGTCAAAGTGTGCGGTATAGGTTACAGTAAACTCAAAAGTCGAAACACAGGCAGCCTGATATGTGAATGTGATTTTCAAAGCATCTTCCTGTTCCAGCCATGAAACGGTTTTATACTTTGCAAATTTGCCTGCGGAATACCACTGTGCAAGATTGTACGGCTCGGAAGCACCAGTGTCATTGTCCGTCATTGCTCTCCAGAAGCTGACCTTTGGTGTGCGTGTGATATATTCAAAATCATTGTATTTCAGAGAACTGATGCCACCCTCTTTTTTGTCGAACATCATGGAGAAGTTTTCTCCGTGAACACCAATGATAACATCGCCGTATACAATCGTTGGCTTTTGCAATGTGGTTTCCGGAATCTGATTATCTTTCACTTCAAACACTTCCTGTGCAAAGGCAATTTCGTGCCCTGCATCTGCCCATAGTGTCTGATCTGCGGTAACGGCGGAAACATGATAAACATATTCTCCTGTACTGTCTATTTTATGAAGCGTCAGTTTCATTGTCTTGCTTTCTCCGGCAGGAACATTCAGAGAAAATGTATCGGATTTTAGAACAACGCCGTTCTTTTCCAATCGTACAACAAAGGACAAGTTGTTTGTATCTGCAAAGAGATTTCGGTTTTCTACGGTAAGCATTCCGTTTTGAATAGACATTCTGATGTTGGAGTAAAGAGCCTTCATTTCCTGAACCTTTGGAGAGTAGGTTCTGTCAGCATAGATCACACCGTTGGTGCAGAATTCGTAATCGCTTGGTCTGTCCTCAAAATCTCCGCCATAAGCCAGAACTGTTTCCCCGTCGTCATTTTGGGTTTCGATTGCCTGATCGATGTAGTCCCAGATGAAACCACCCTGATAAGCCTCATATTTGTCCTCAAGGTCAGTGTAAAGGCTCAAACCGCCAAGAGAATTGCCCATAGCGTGCATATACTCACAACTGATATACGGTCTACCTGTATTCTGCTTCAGATATTCTTCCACTTCCTGCGGTTTTGCGTACATACGGCTTTCCATATCCGTGATGAAATCATACTGATGATTCGGAACTCTTGTAACACCCTCATAGTGCACCAGTCTTGTCGGGTCTACACTTCTGAAATATTCCGACATTGCAGCAATATCTTCTCCGCAGTAGGATTCGTTTCCACAAGACCAGATGAGAACACTTGCATGATTCTTGTCCCGTTCGTACATTGATTTTGCTCTGTCCAGTACAGCTTCTTTCCATTCTGGAAGTGAACCCGGTACATTCCAAGACGGATCTGTTGCACCAAGCTTCTGCCATGTACCGTGTGTTTCCAGATTGGTTTCATCAATCAGATAAATGCCGTATGCATCACAAAGCTGATACCAAAGAGAATTGTTCGGATAATGACAGGTACGAACTGCATTGATATTGTTTTTCTTCATGAACTGAATGTCAAACAGCATATCTTCCTTTGTGATTGCTCTGCCTGTTTTCGCATCAAATTCGTGTCGATTGATGCCCTTGAAAATGATACGTTTTCCGTTTAAACACATGATTCCGTTTTTCAGTTCAAATCGGCGGAATCCGACCTTGGTTCTGCTGACCTCGATTTCATTTCCGCTTTCGTCTGTCAGAATCACTGTAAACGTGTAGAGATTCGGTATTTCAGCACTCCAAGGCTTGCTATTTTCAATTGTCCAGTTTACGGATTCCTTTTCATTGGATTGTGCAATGACCGTTCCATTTTCATCTGTCAAGATCGATTTCACAGAACACTTGCCCGCAATATCCAGCGTTGCAGAGAAGATACCGTTTGCACCGTCATAATCTGCAATCACTCTCATATCACGAACATGGGCAGACGGTGCCGCATAAAGGAATACGTCACGGAAAATGCCGGAGAATCTCCAGAAATCCTGATCTTCCAGCCAGCTTGCAGAACTTCTTTTGAACACTGCAACAGCAAGTTTATTGTCCTTTTCACGGATATATGGTGTCAGTTCAAATTCAGACGGTGTAAAAGAATCCTCGCTGTAGCCGATAAATTCGCCGTTCAGCCAGACATACATAGCAGTTTCCACACCCTGAAAAGAAATGAATACACGCTTGTTTTTCAGAGCATCGTTCAAGTCAAAATATCTGACATAGCTGCCGACAGGGTTGTCCTTTTCAGAGATAAACGGCGGACGGAGATGCTCCTGTCCCTCCCAAGGATAAATAGTATTGACGTACTGCGGTTTGCCGTATCCCTGCAATTCCATGTGTCCCGGAACCTGAATGTTGTCAAAATTGTCAGTACTGTCGCTTTATTCATAGAACTTTTGCTGCCATTCAGACGGATTCTTTGCCCACGCAAATTTCCAGGTGCCGTTCAGATTCTGAATCAGAGAGGAATTGTCTGCATCGGCTTCCAATTGGTTTGCATAGATTCTGTGGTCGGAATGTGCTGCGATTCTGTTGACTGCAAACACTTCCGGATCGGTCAGCCAGTCGAGTGTATATTTCATATTGTTCCCTCCATTTTAGTTCTGTGATTCCATCACAACTTCATTTTCGGATATTCCAAGTTTTTCTTTGATTTCCGCATTTGCCTTTTCAACATTCATCTTAGAAAGAATAAATGTGATGATCAGATCCAGTGCAAACGGAACGATCAGATACATAATGTGAAGCATATTGATAGCAGAATCAGGCTGTACTGTCAAAGTGCCCTTGAATCCGCTAAAGTCGAGCAAAAGACCGACAATTGCTGTTCCAAGTCCACCACCAATTTTTACACCAAGTGATGTGCAGGAGTACATGATTCCATCAACGTGCTTGTGTTTGGTAAGCCAGCTATATTCAGAGCATGATGCGATGACTGCATTCATATCACCTTGCCATGGACCTTGACCGAGTGCTGCAAGTGCTGTAAATGAAAGCATCAGCGGAATGTTTCCCATGTATCCGGCAACTGCTACCAGAAGTCTGCCAACTGTTGCTACCATGTAGCTGTATTTGTTCAGCTTATACATGCCGTTCCATTTTTGTACGATGGTAGGAGTGAAGATCAAGGCGATAATCAAAGGAATATTGATAAACCACGCAAATGTGCCGAACATATTCTCATCTGCGAGAACATATTTTGCATAGTATGTTCCAACACCGATCATCGCACCATAGAACTGCTGCAAAATATAGGTTACTGTGATCATCACATAATATTTGTTGTGTACGAGAATTTTGAATGCTTCTCCAAAACTGTATTTGGTTTCTTCTATTTTTGTTTCACTGTCTGCAAGTTCCTCATCAGAAAGTTCCTTTACAGAAAGAGCGGAAATTGTATTTACAATAAGACCGATAACCGCATAAATAATTGCGACTGTTCTCCAGCCATTTGCACCACCGCCCATTGCTTCAACAAATTGGAATGTAACAGCCTGAATCAGGAGGCTTGTTCCAAATGCGAAGATAAAGCGATAAGAACCCATCTGAACTCTTTCCTTGCTGTTCTTTGTAACAAGAGCGGTCAGAGCAGAATATGCGATGTTGTTTGCCATATAAAATACACTGTTAAGAAGTGTGTAGCAGATAAAGAACCATGCGTACTGAGCAAAATTATCCATGTTCATCGGGATTGTAAATACACCAATCAAGGTAATTGCACAGCCGATAAAACCATAAAGCATCCACGGTTTTGCCTTGCCCATTTTCGTATGTGTCTTATCAATCAACGTACCAAAAATGATGTCTGTTATTCCATCAAAAATCTTCGATACAGCAATGAGAACGCCAATAACACCTGCGTTTAATCCAATCGTGTCGGTAAGATAGATCATTACGAATGATGTCAGCAATGCATAGACAACGTTCCCTGCAACATCGCCGGAACCATAACCGACTTTGTTATACCACTTTAAGTATGTTTTTTCTTTGCTCATAATAGAGCTCCTTTCATTGTTTGTATGCCCACATGGACAGAATTTTCCCATAATGAATGATACGAACTGCTTTTCATCTTGCAAAAACGAAATAATTCCATCGTCAGAATAGATGATTATTTTTTTGACTATAAAGAATTTTTACTGAATTCAACATGAAATTACAATGAAAGACGTCTTTTTTTTAATTCTTTCCTCTCATTTCTTAACTCTATTATACCACGCAAAACGGCTTAAAAAATACACAAAGTTATAAAATATATGCACAAAGTTTAGGATTTTTCTTGTAATCAGTGCTCAGGTGTGATATACTATAGTTATAGAAGCAAGGAGGTGCTTTTTATGTTTATGAATGTTGCCTATTTAAACAACTCTACATCTACTGTAGTGGATAATACGAAACCTTTAATTGTAACAAGCTGCGGAAATTATCGTGTGAAAAATCGTTCTGAAGTAGTAACACATCGTCCGAAGGGAAGAAAAGATTATCAGCTTTTATATATTGCCTCCGGAAAAGGACATTTTTTCATTCACGGAGAAGAAAAAACGGTTTCAGCCGGAAATATTATTATATATTTGCCGGATCAACCACAGGAATATGTTTATTATCGTGCAGATCAAACCGATGTTTATTGGGTGCATTTTACCGGAAATGAAGTAGAAGAAATTTTAAAGTATTACAATATCAACCTGAAAAATAATATTCTCTATATTGGAACATCTCCCGATTATCAGTGGTTATTTGGTCAGATGATTCAGGAATTGCAGCTTTGCAGACCACGGTATGATGAATTGATCTCTTTGCAGCTGCGAAATATTTTTGTTTTGATAAGCCGTGCAATCATGAGTGCAAAGAAATTCAGCAGCACCAGTGAAAAAGAAGTTGCTTTTGCGATGCACTATTTTCGTAAGAATTACAACACAGAAATCAGCATTGAGGAGTACTCCGAATCCAGAGGGCTTAGCAACTGTTGGTTTATTCAGTGCTTTAAAGAAATCACAGGTTCCAGTCCGCTGCAATATATCTTATAGCTGCGAATCTCCAACGCACAAAATTTGTTAGAAAATACGGACTACACCATTACTGAAATTGCAAATATGGTTGGATACACCAATTCGCTTTATTTCAGCAGACTGTTTCATAAATACATTGGTATGTCACCAAAAGAATATCGAAAAGTAAAACTCAAAGAAAATCTCAGGGAATAAAAAACAAAACTCGTTTGGCTAAAACTAAACCAAACGAGTTTTGTTGATTTTTGATAAGAAATAAGGAATGGCTACATTACCAAACACGTCTGAATTGCAATCTCCTCAGCCTGCAGCTCGAAGAGATTTTCAAGCAGCCAAACCTTAGCCGTATCAGCATTTTTCATCGCAAGTGCATATTCAGGATCAGTAGCACGCATTTTGTTCCAGATCTTCCATAATCAGCAGAGAAGATTTTGAAAAGGTACAGGAAAATCAGAATTAACTTCTTTGTTTTCCTAATAGTGTTTAATGTATTTAGTGATAGTATCGATTAATTCCTCCATGTTAATCGGCTTGGAAATATGGTCATTCATGCCTGAATCCAGGGATTCCTGAATATCATCTATAAAAGCATTTGCAGACAAAGCTATAATTGGAATCGTAACTGCATCGGACCGCTCTATACCCAAGGCTCGAATGGCTTTTGCTGCTTGGTGTCCATCCATGTTTGGCATCATAATATCCATCAAAATAAGATCGTATGTGCCTCGTGGATGATTTTTAAACAAATCCACAACTTCTTTTCCGTCTGATGCGCGTGTTACGGTCACACCAGCATCTTCCAGCATCATCGTAGCAAGTTCAGCATTTAGATCATTATCCTCAGCCATAAGAACATGAATACCCGTCAAATCTCTATGTAGATGTTGTTTTTGTTCTGATTGAATAACCTGTTCTGACAACTCCAGTGGGATCTCCACTGTGAATGTAGAACCTACACCTTTTTTGCTCTCAACAGCGATCGAACCGCCCATCATATCCACATATTTTTTTGTGATGGCCATACCAAGGCCGGTTCCCTTATATTGAGTTCTGGCATTAGCATCATCTTCTTGTGAAAACGGATCGAATAATTTTTTCTGGAACTCTTCGCTCATGCCAATACCGTTATCACGAACAACATAACGAGTTATGATATGTTTCTCATCCGCTCCTGGGTAACTGCTGATATCCAAAGTGATCTTTCCGCCGTCATTTGTGAATTTCACAGCATTGCCAAGAAGATTCACCAAAACTTCTCGGATACGCGCAACATCCGCAAGGACATATGGGTTCTTTGGGATTTCTCGATGTACTTCAAACTTAAGATCTCGATTATAAAGAAGTCCATTCATAATCGCCTGGACGTTATCTGTCAATTGAGTAATGTCCACCGGCTCGGGCGAAATAGTAACTTTTCCACTTTCAATGCGAGTAAAATCCAGAACGTCATTCAACAAAGAGAGAAGATGATTCGAACTTTTTTGAACTTTCTCCAAGCTATCATGAATATCTGAAACCGTGTTCTGGTGAAGCGCAATGTTTGTAAATCCAATAATGGCATTCATCGGCGTTCTGATGTCATGGCTAATACTAAGCAAAAACGCAGATTTTGCTTTGTTGGCAGCATCTGCTTCCTCAGCGGCGGTCATTAATAATTGTTTTTGTTTTTGCTCTTCTGCCTTGCTTTTCTGGTAAACATAATAGGTATATAGACAAATCAAAAGCAATACAGCCCCTGCGACTAAACCGCAGATGATGGAAATATGATTCGTCTCTTCAACCATTCCATAAGCTGATTGCATATCCATTTCAATGCAAAATGCGCCAATGATTTCTCCTGTCCCATCATGATTTGCTCTTACAGGATAGCAAGCCGTAAAAATCGGGCCCCATGTTGTATCAATGATATCCTGAGAATACACATTTTCCCCAGAAATAGCCCTATCAATATACGGAACCATTTCTTCCTCAATATAATCTCCAGGGTGTCTTACATCATCCGCATCCGAATCCAAACCGTCTACCACATAAACGAGTTTTCCTTCTTCATTTTTTGTAGCGGTATAAATATATCGAGTAGAATTCAGTGTTCTGATTTCATTAAAATATGAAGAAATATCCTTATATAATTGCTTCTTTTCATCAGATTGATCTTTGATTTGATCAAAATCTTCTTTGCCGATTTTTCCATCCACGAGTTTGTGTACTGCATCTGCACTCGCTGTGTCACGTATGATTTCTGTTTCAAGGGCGGTCTTAGTGTAAGAACTTTGCAGAATAAATGTGTACAACGCTATTACAAAAATCGTCAAAAGCCCCGCAATCACAAAGATACTGCCTGTATTCTTCAGCCTAAGGAGTTTTTTTAAATTAATTCCTTCTTTTGTTTTCTTCATGCTGCTCATTCACATCCTTTAAATCCCAATTTATCGTTCATCCCTAACCTCTATAATTTCACCTACAAAAACAATATGTGGTTGCCAGCCTCCATTGAAATCGGGATATACTTTTGGCAAAAAAATGTTAATTTTGCCTCTTTATAGGTTACTCCCTGACCGATTTCAATAGGAGTCAGTCTTGCAGGATTGGTTGTCACCCTTTTTCATTTTCCAAAAATCATCCCAAAATGCCTGACATCTAATCCACTGTCTCAAATTGTGACATCTAATCCGAGGTTACAAGCTGACACATATTTTCGCAGTAGACTGGTTCTTATTTACCTTTCCTTGACATCAACACTACCATCTCCACATGGCTCGGTTCTCCAACGAGTAACCTACTCAAGACCCACTGTACAAGGGAATGGTGGAACGCACATTTTACCTTAAAATCTAGGGTTTTGAGCCTGTATAATCTTGAATTGCCCTATAATTTGTATAGGCAAACAGGGTAAAGCTCTGTTCCTTAAACTTCATTTTTCATGTCACCCCTACAAACTGAAATTTAAGTTTTTCGTCTATTCCTTATTGAATAGATAATTGTTATAGTTAATGTACACAAAATTAAAATATGTAAAA
>NZ_JBCOMH010000011.1:0-125581 GCF_040924265.1 Ruminococcus sp. RTP21198st1_G1_RTP21198_201120 | reverse complement strand
TGTTCTGTCCTACAATGGTTGTAATCGTGGACTTGTTTCTTCGACGGGCGAACGCTGTTCGCCCCTACAGATTTGTTACCGTAATTTTGACCGATATATATATATTCAATTTTCAAGTTTCGTCCGGGGTGTGTCACCGAGTATAATGACCTAGGTTTTGCATATACAAAATACCGCAATGCACACCCACGCTTTGACACAAGTTCTCTACAGCCTGTTCCAGAAACTCACCTCGGTTTCACTAAGTCGCAGGGCTTGTATGTGCCCGCAAGTATCAAAACGCTTTCTACTTATACACGAAAAGCACCTCTTTTGTTGCATAAAAAATGCAACAATTGCAGAAATGTTGCCAAATTAAAATATAAATCATTTGTTTGCACAATTTGTTAAGTGAGTTTTTGTTGGATATGACAAGTAAATCGGATTTATTATGTAATGGCAGACAAGTTGGTGCATATAGTGATGAAATAAAGGGTAGGTTAGGGTGGAGGTAATGAGGCGGAGGGTGATAAAAGCAGGTGAGTAAACGAAAAATTTACGATTTGATAACACATTGGTAATAGTAGAAGTTTCTGCGTCGAATTGTGCGATTTTTGTTCAAATCGGAGAAAATAGGAAAATCGGCGAGATGTGTAAGCTAAAATGCTTGACAAGGGCTTGCTAATATTATATAATAGTATACTGTATCATAATGGAGTTTTCCACCTATTTCATGCGTTTTTGAGTGCATAAAATCATGGAAAACACCGCCAAAACCACTGGCGAATACGATTGTTATATAGTATTATATAAATGTATTTTCCAAATAAATTAAGGAGTGATTGAGCCTATGGTGAATGTCAAGGACGTAAAACTTGGTAAGAACACGAGAAAGAGCTTTGCCAAGATCAATGAGGTTCTGGAGATGCCTAACCTTATTGAAGTGCAGAAGAACTCTTATCAGTGGTTCCTCGATGAAGGTCTGAAGGAGGTCTTCAGAGATGTTTCAGCTATTACTGATTATAATGGTACGCTGGAGCTGACTTTTGTTGGATACCATTTCGACGAAGAGGCTAAGTATTCTGTTGCAGAGTGCAAGGCGAGAGATGTAACTTATGCAGTGCCACTGAGAGTTACTGCAAGACTTAACAATACCGAGACCGGCGAGATCAAGGAGTCCGAGGTATTTATGGGTGACTTCCCTAAAATGACCGACAGCGGAACTTTTGTTATCAACGGTGCAGAGCGTGTTATCGTTTCTCAGTTGGTGCGTTCACCAGGTGTTTATTACGCTTTTGATAAGGACAAGACCGGTAAGGATCTGTTCAAGACAACTGTTATCCCTAACAGAGGCGCTTGGCTTGAATATGAAATGGATTCTAACGACGTGGTTTATGTCAGAATCGATAAAAACAGAAAGATCCCTCTTACTACTTTCCTGAGATCGCTGGGTATTGGTACTAACGAGGAGATCGAGGAAGTTTTCGGTCCTGATGAAAGACTTACTCAGACTATCATGCAGAAGGATCAGACTGCTAACAGAGAGGAAGCTCTTCTTGAAGTTTACAAGAAGCTCCGTCCGGGCGAGCCTCCTACAGTAGATTCTGCTGTTACTCACCTGAACAACCTGTTCTTTGACGCTAAGAGATATGATCTTTCAAGATTTGGCAGATATAAGTACAACAAGAAGCTTGGCGTTGGTTCAAGACTTTCAGGTCACAGACTTTCAAGACCTGTTGTAAATCCTATGACAGGCGAGGTAATGGCTGAGGCTGGCGATCTTATCAGCTTTGATAAGGCTATGGAGATCGAGACCGCAGGTGTTATGGAGGCTTACGTTGACGTTGAGGTAAAGGAGCATCTTACTTCCGCAACAGGCGAGGCTGTTACAAAGCTTGAAGAGTGTGAAGTTAAGATCATAGGCAACGGCATGGTAGACATCAACGCTTATGTTGATTTTGACTGCACTGAGCTTGGTATCAACGAAAAGGTATCTTTCAAGGCTCTCAAGGAAGTTCTTGAAGATTCTGAGAATGAGGAAGAGCTTAAGGAGAACATCAAACTTAAGGCTGACGACCTCGTTCCAAAGCACATCACTATCGATGATATTATCGCTACGGTTTCTTACTTCCTCAACCTTTGCGAGGGCGTTGGTACTGTTGACGATATCGACCATCTTGGCAACAGAAGAATCCGTTCAGTAGGCGAGCTTCTTCAGAACCAGTTCAGGATCGGTTTCACAAGAATGGAAAGAGTTATCCGTGAGAGAATGAACATTCAGTCACAGGGCACTGAGGTCGTTACTCCTACAGCTCTTATCAATATAAGACCTATCACTGCGGCTATCAGAGAGTTCTTCGGTTCTTCTCCACTGTCACAGTTCATGGATCAGAACAACCCTCTGGCTGAACTTACTCATAAGAGAAGACTTTCAGCCCTCGGCCCTGGCGGTCTTTCAAGAGACCGTGCCGGATTTGAGGTTCGTGACGTTCACTATACTCACTACGGCAGAATGTGTCCTATCGAGACGCCTGAAGGTCCTAACATCGGACTTATCTCTTACCTTGCTTCTTTCGCAAGGATAAACGAGTACGGCTTTATCGAAGCTCCTTACAGACGTGTTAACAAGGAAACAGGCGTTGTAACTGACGAAGTTGTTTATATGACGGCTGACGTTGAAGATAACTACATGGTCGCTCAGGCAAACGAGCCTCTTACTGAGGATAACAAGTTTGCCAGACCTAAGGTAAACGGCAGATACAGAGATCAGATCCTCGAGATAGAGAGAGAGAAGATCGACTTCATGGACGTTTCACCTAAAATGGTAGTTTCTGTGGCTACTGCTTGTATCCCGTTCCTTGAGAACGATGACGCTAACCGTGCGCTCATGGGTTCAAACATGCAGAGACAGGCTGTGCCGCTGCTCAAGACTGAGTCTCCTATCGTTGGTACTGGTATGGAGTACAAAGCTTGTCTTGATTCAGGCGTTGCTGTTGTTTCTAAGAACGCAGGTGTTGTTGAGAGCGTTGACGCTGACAAGATCGTTATCCGTGAGGACAGCGGTATGCTCAGAACTTATGAGCTGACTAAGTTCAAGCGTTCAAACGCAGGTACTTGCACAAACCAGAGACCTATCGTCAACAAGGGCGAGAGAATTGAAGCTAATCAGATAATCGGTGACGGCCCTGCTACCTCAAACGGTGAGCTTTCACTTGGTAAGAACGCTCTTATCGGCTTCATGACTTGGGAAGGTTACAACTACGAGGACGCCGTTCTTCTGAACGAAAACCTTGTAAAGCAGGATAAGTACACTTCTATCCATATTGAAGAGTATGAGACAGAAGCCAGAGATACAAAGCTCGGACCTGAGGAGATCACAAGAGATATCCCTAACGTTGGTGAGGACGCTCTTAAGGATCTGGACGAGAACGGTATCATCAGAATAGGCGCAGAGGTTCGCTCAGGAGATATACTTGTTGGTAAGGTAACACCTAAGGGTGAAACTGAGCTGACAGCAGAAGAAAGACTGCTCAGAGCTATCTTTGGCGAAAAGGCTAGAGAAGTTAGAGATAATTCTCTTAAGGTACCTCACGGCGAGGCTGGTACTATCATTGATGTTAAGATATTCACAAGAGAGAACTGCGACGAGCTTTCTCCTGGAGTAAATATGCTCGTCAGATGCTACATCGCACAGAAGAGAAAGATCTCTGTGGGCGATAAGATGGCGGGTCGTCACGGTAACAAGGGTGTCGTTTCAAGAATACTCCCACAGGAGGATATGCCATTCCTTGAGGACGGTACTCCGCTTGATATCTGTCTTAACCCATTGGGCGTACCTTCTCGTATGAACATCGGTCAGGTGCTTGAGGTTCATCTTGGTATGGCGGCAAAGGCTCTTGGCTGGAAGATAATGACCCCTGTATTCGACGGTGCTCACGAGGCAGACATCAGAGAATGCTTCAAAATGGCTCAGCAGAATTATCTGGAGCATAAGGACGATGAGTTCACTCTCCACACAATGGACGAGGTCATCAACCCTAACGCTCTGAGCATGAGCGAGGACGGCAAGTTCACTGTTTATGACGGAAGAACAGGCGAGAAATTCGATAACAGAGTTACAGTCGGTTATATGTACTACCTGAAACTCCACCACCTCGTAGACGATAAGATACACGCACGTTCAGTTGGTCCTTACTCACTGGTAACACAGCAGCCACTCGGCGGTAAGGCTCAGTTCGGTGGTCAGAGATTCGGAGAAATGGAAGTTTGGGCGCTCGAAGCTTACGGTGCTGCTTACACACTTCAGGAGATCCTTACAGTTAAGTCTGACGATACTGTGGGAAGAGTCAAGACATACGAGGCTATCGTTAAGGGACAGAATGTTCCTAAGCCTGGTGTTCCTGAGGCGTTCAAGGTACTTGTTAAGGAGCTTCAGTCACTTGGTCTGGATCTCAAGGTACTCAACATCAATAACGAGGAAATAGATCTTAAGCAGTCGTTTGACGAGGACGAGGAGCTTGTTCCACAGCCTGCTATCGAAGATCATATCGATTTCGGCGTTGACGAGGGCGATCTCGACGAGGGCTTCATGGCTGAAGACGAGAACGGCACTTCCGAACTGGAGGGCAGCGCAGCTTCCGACGAGTCTGATCTGTTCCTTAATGACGGTGAATAATTTTGCACAGTAACTAAATAAGCTGAGGTCAAAGGGCGGAAGGCTCCGCCCTTGCGACCGTTTCATATAGAAGTCGGCTGTTGCCGTGCTTCAAACTAAACAGGAAGAGGGTACTGCTGTTGGAATTCAATGAGTTTGCATCAATCAAGATCGGTCTTGCTTCGCCTCAGAAGATCCGTGAGTGGTCTTACGGCGTTGTTACCAGACCTGAAACAATAAACTATCGTACTCAGAAGCCGGAAAAGGACGGATTGTTCTGCGAAAAGATATTCGGACCTTCAAAGGACTGGGAGTGTCACTGCGGTAAATATAAGAAAATTCGCTTTAAAGGCAAAGTCTGCGAGCGCTGCGGCGTTGAGGTAACAAGAGCCAAGGTTCGTAGAGAGAGAATGGGTCACATCGAACTTGCTGCACCTGTTTCTCACATTTGGTATTTCAAGGGAACTCCGTCAAGAATAGGACAGATGCTTGAAATATCACAGAAAAGACTTGAAGAAGTTCTTTACTTCACAAAATACATCGTTATAGATCCAGGTAACACTGAGCTTATCAAGGGTCAGCTCCTTACTGAAAAGGATTATAGCGAAATGCAGGAAAAGTATGACGAGGACGAGTTCAGAGCCGGCATGGGCGCTGAGGCTATCAAGGAGCTTCTTGAAGAGATCGACCTCGAGAAGCTTTCAGAAGAGCTTAAAACTGAGCTGAAGGATCTTCCTGCGGGTCAGAAGCGTATCAAGCTTCTGAAAAGACTGGAGATCGTTGAGGCTTTCAGAACATCAGGCAACAGACCTGAGTGGATGATACTGGAGGCTATACCTGTTATACCACCTGATATCAGACCTATGGTACTGCTGGACGGCGGAAGATACGCAACCAGCGACCTTAATGACCTTTACAGACGTGTTATCAACAGAAATAACCGTCTTAAGAAAATGCTGGAGCTTGAAGCACCTGACATCATCGTTAGAAACGAAAAGAGAATGCTTCAGGAAGCTGTTGACGCACTTATCGACAACGGCAGACACGGCAGACCTGTTACAGGTCCTAACAACAGAGCATACAAGTCACTTTCTGATATGCTCAAAGGTAAGCAGGGACGTTTCAGACAGAACCTTCTTGGTAAGCGTGTTGACTATTCAGGACGTTCTGTTATCGTCGTAGGCCCTGAGCTTAAGATGTATCAGTGCGGTCTGCCAAAGGAAATGGCTCTTGAGCTGTTCAAGCCTTTCGTTATGAAAAGACTTGTTGACACCAATCCTACTATCAACATCAAGTCTGCAAGGAAAAAGGTAGACAGAGCTGAGCCAGAGGTTTGGGACGCACTTGAAAACGTTATTCAGGGTCACCCTGTAATGCTCAATCGTGCGCCTACACTTCACAGACTTGGTATTCAGGCATTCGAGCCTATCCTTGTAGAGGGCAGAGCTATCAAGCTTCACCCACTGGTTTGTACAGCGTTCAACGCTGACTTCGACGGCGACCAGATGGCTGTTCACCTGCCGATCTCAGCAGAGGCTCAGGCTGAGGCAAGATTCCTTATGCTGGCTGCCAACAACCTGTTGAAGCCTTCAGACGGACGCCCTGTTGCAGTTCCTACACAGGATATGATACTTGGTTCTTACTACTTGACACTGAAGAAGGACGGCGAGCCTGGCGAGGGCAAGGTGTTCAGAGATGTGAACGAGGCTCTTATGGCTTACGATCAGCACATCGTTTCACTTCACGCTGCTATCAAGGTAAGAATTACCAAGCAGATAGGCGACAAGCAGGTATCAAAGGTGATAGACGCTACAGTCGGAAGACTTATCTTCAACTCTATCATTCCTCAGAACCTTGGCTTTGTTGACAGAACAAATTCAGAAAAGCAGTTCGATCTTGAGATAAGCTTCCTTGTAAAGAAGAAGCAGCTTTCTGATATCATTGATAAATGTATCCAGAAGCACGGTACTACTACGACTTCCGAAGTTCTCGACAACATCAAGAGCCTTGGTTATAAGTATTCTACAAAGTCTGCTATCACAGTTGCAGTATGCGACGCTTCTATCCCTGAGGCTAAGAAGGATATCCTTGCTAAGGCTGACGGACTTGTTGACAAGATAGACAAGCAGTATAAGAGAGGTTATATTTCAAGAGAAGAGAAGTCAAAGAAGTTCATCGAGATCTGGAACAACGCTACAGACGAAGTTACAGAGGCTCTGAAAGCTAACCTTGATCCATACAACCCTATCAACATGATGGCTGACTCAGGTGCCCGTGGTTCTATCAACCAGATCAGACAGCTGGCAGGTATGCGTGGACTTATCGCCAACACATCAGGTTCAACTATCGAGATGCCTATCAGAGCTAACTACCGTGAAGGTCTTAACATTCTGGAATACTTCATTTCTTCCAGAGGTGCGAGAAAGGGACTTGCCGATACAGCTCTTCGTACTGCTGACTCAGGTTACCTTACAAGACGTCTTGTTGACGTTTCTCAGGACGTTATCATTCGTCAGGAGGACTGCGGTACTCACGTTGGTATCGAGATATTCGACATAAAGAACGGCAATGAAATGATCGAGCCTCTCAGCGAGAGACTTGTTGGCAGATACCTTGTTGAGGATCTCAAGGATCCTAAGACAGGCGAGATGATATGCTCAAGAAACAAGCTCATAAACGTTCATGACGCTGAAAGAATAGTTGCTGCACTCGAAGCTGAGGGCAAGGATTCTATCTCTATCAGATCAGTTCTTCAGTGTCAGGCTAAGCATGGCGTTTGCGCTAAGTGCTACGGCGCTAACCTTGCAAACGGAAATATCGTTCAGGTCGGTGAGGCTGTCGGCGTAATCTCCGCTCAGTCTATCGGTGAGCCTGGTACACAGCTTACAATGAGAACCTTCCACACAGGTGGTATCGCATCTGCGGAAGATATCACACAGGGTCTTCCTAGAGTCGAGGAACTGTTTGAGAGCAGACGTCCAAAGGGTGCTGCTATCATCACAAGGATCGACGGCGTAGTTAGGATCGAGGAGGTCAAGAAGACCAAGCAGATCACTGTTACAAGCGAGGACACTGAAAATCCTGAGCAGGAGTCTTATGCTATCCCATACGGCTACAAGATAAGAGTTCGTGAGGGACAGGCTGTTACAGCCGGTGAGCCGCTCACAGAGGGTTCTATCAACCCAGCTGATATCCTTGCAGTTAATGGTCCTAAGGCTGTTCAGAACTACATCATCACCGAAGTTCAGAAGGTTTACCGTCTGCAGGGTGTTGATATCAACGATAAGCACATCGAAGTTATCGTTCGTCAGATGATGAGAAAGGTCAAGATCGACGACTCCGGTTCAAGCTATCTGCTCCCTGGTTCACTTATCGACAGAGGAGAGGTCGCAAGACTCAACGAGGAGATACAGGCTCAGATCGACGCTGGCGACGAGAACGCAAGACTTATCACAACTGTTCCTGTTCTTCAGGGTATCACAAAGGCTTCAAGCTACTCGGATTCATTCCTGTCGGCTGCTTCATTCCAGGAGACAACTAAGGCTCTTACAGACGCAGCTATCAGAGGCAAGACCGATAAGCTCATGGGTCTTAAGGAAAATGTTATTATCGGTAAGCTCATTCCTGCCGGCACCGGTATGGACGTTTACAACAACGTTCAGGTGGTCAAGAATGAGAGTGCGGCTAATCATAACACCGCAGAAACACCGTTGTACTAATGACTTTTATATCAGCCTGCATGGTTCATTCATGCGGGCTGATTTTTTTATTTTGTATGAAACCTTTTTGCCTGCCACGGCGTTTTAGTATATGAAGGGGAGTGAAAGCATGAAGAATATGACCGAAAGCGAATACCGCCAACTTGTAGAGGAGTATTCGGATATGGTAACAAGGCTTTGCGTGGTGCACACGGGAAATTTTTCCGACGCTGAGGACTGCTATCAGAACGTGTTCTTCAAGCTTTTCAAGCAGATGAAAAAAGGCAGTCTGCCAAACCCGAAAGCGTGGCTCATCAGAGTGGCTCTCAACGAATGCCGGAGTGTTTTGCGGTATCGTTTGAGGAAAAACACAGTCGATCTGAACAGCATAACGTCTTTCTCAAAGGACGGCAGCGACATAGAGATACTTGACCTTATTTTCAGACTTCCCCCGAAATATCGGGATAGTATTTATCTTTATTACTTTGAGGAGCTGTCGGTGCAGGAGATAGCACAGCTTACGAAGATAAAGGAAAATACCATAAAAACGCATTTGAAACGTGGAAGAGAACAACTGAAGGATATGATAATGTTGTGAACTATATAAATGTCAATAAAAAACTAGGGCATTGGGACGTCGCATTTCTGTGAAACAGAAATTGAGCCGCTCCCCTACAAAAGAGGTAAAAACTATTATGTTGGGGCTGGACTTTCAGCATAACATTGACTGAAGGTATAGTTTGCAATGAGGATATCACAGAAAGGGGCAGCAAATGAAAAAGATAAATGCTTTTTACTGTATAAAAACTCCTTCGGATTGGAAGGAGAGTGTGCTTATGTATGACAAGCCTACAGAGAAAAATAAAACAAAACTTACAGGCTTTCAGCTTGCAGGTGCGGTGCTTGCGGCTTTGCTTCTGGTGGTGGGCGGTGCGCTGACCCTTTATCGCAGCGGTGATGAGCATAAGATCAATGTCGGTATGCAGCAGCCAAGTATAGACAGTTCGGAAAGCCTTGACAGCACTGAGCTTACGGCTGATTTAGAACAGGCACAAAATGCGCTTAAGCAGGTCGTTAAAGACAAAGAGATAACGGCGGTCGGAACGTATGCCGGCTGCGGCTCGGACGGAACGGGATATCTTTTTGTCGATAAGATATATGTTGAGAAATACACCTCTGAAAAGGGCGGATTGATCGACTATGTTACTGTGAATGAATATGAATACCTGAAATACCACTATTACGCTGCGTTTAAACTTGATTTCAGAGCGAAAGATGTTACCACAGGGAAGTTTGTTTATGCGGACGAACTGAAAGTGGGCGAAAAAATCGCAGTCGGCACAAACTGCGATAATCTGAGTAATTGGAACTCGGATGAGATCGCAACAGGTCTTGGCGAAACGGTCGGTGGCGACAGCTTTGGAACAGACTTCTATTATTCACTGAGATCATCAATAGCCTATGCTTATGATATCGACAGTTCAAAGGACACAGGCAAGGAAAAGCTTGATAAGCTCATTCTTGATAGTGTACAGCATATGTACGAAGATATGATACTGCAAGCTGACGACTTCAGCATTGTGCTAAATCCTGTTGAAAAGGACTGGGGATTTAAAATTGATACGTTGGTAAATTCTGTTAAGCATATCAATTATGATGCTGACAATTACGAAAGGGATATTATCTATCCGCTGATAATAACACCAATTGAAAAGGGTAAAGCCATAAACGTTTCCACAGCAGGAGGGTCAAAGGAAGGCATAATTATCAAGGTGGACGGAAGATATTTCAGTATAACTTCCAATTATAAGGATATTGTGGAGCAGGACGATACTAATAATGAATGGTACGGTTCCCAAAGTGCGACGGTAAAGAACAACAGAAATTACTTCTTTGATGAAAATGAATGGCTCGTTGCAATTAAATTCGCAACGGGTGCAAACACCTATTTTAGTGATGATCTGAAACTTTATATCAATGAAGTACAAAACGATATAACCTATTCGGACAAGACTGACGACAGCGATTGTGTTATAACTTATCATAGATTCAGCGAGACAGAGGTCGAAGTGGCGGATAAAGGAGAAATTTTAGATACAGACAGCAAGACGGAATGAGGGAATATATTTGCAGGGCAGGGCGTGAAAAGCCGCTGCCCTGTGCTTTTTATAGCTTTTGACAGAAAATTTAACTGAAATTTTCAAAAAGTTAAAAAAGTCAAGAAAAAGTGCTTGACAAGAGACGGAGAATAGTGTATAATATCAAGGTATGCTGATGTATTGTATATCAGCGTATAGTATCAAATCTATGAAAGGAGAGAAAATATGCCAACCTTTAACCAGTTAGTAAGAAAAGGAAGAAATGTCCTTGCAGACAAGTCTACAGCTCCTGCTCTTCAGAAGGGTTTCAACTCAAAGAAGAAGGTAGTTATCGATCAGAGCTGCCCACAGAAGCGTGGCGTTTGCACAGTAGTAAGAACTGCTACACCTAAGAAGCCAAACTCAGCTATGAGAAAGGTTGCCAGAGTTAAGCTCACAAACGGAAACGAAGTTACAGCTTACATCCCTGGTATCGGACACAATCTTCAGGAACACTCCGTTGTTCTTATCAGAGGCGGACGTGTTAAGGACCTCCCTGGTGTAAGATATCACATCATCAGAGGCACTCTCGACGCTCAGGGCGTTGCTAAGAGAATGCAGGCGAGATCCAAGTATGGCGCTAAGAAGCCAAAGGCAGGAGCAGCCAAGTAATCAAAAACTGAAAAGCTCATTTTAGTAACAAGGTAATAACTCATTGTCGCATATTGCGAAGACCACAGTTTATGTGGAGTGATTAATATATATTAGTTGACTCTACAAGGAACTGACGGGGCTGTAAAACGGCTGTGTGCCGTGGTTACAGAGCGAGTACCTGTGAATTCATTATTTGTGAAGGAGGGAATTAAAGTGCCAAGAAGAGGTAGAGTTACAAAGAGAGACGTGCTTCAGGATCCAGTATACAATTCTAAGCTTGTTACACGTCTTGTAAACAACATCATGCTTGACGGTAAGAAGGGTGTTGCCCAGAAGATCGTTTACGGAGCATTTGAAATTGTCGAAGAAAAGACAGGCAGACCTGCTCTTGAAGTATTCCAGGAGGCTATGGATAACATCATGCCTGAGCTGGAGGTCAAGGCTCGCCGTGTAGGCGGTGCGACTTACCAGGTACCAATGGAGGTTCGTCCTGACAGAAGACAGACACTTGGTCTGAGATGGATAACAAAGTATTCTCGTGAGAGAAACGAGGACACAATGAGAGAGAGACTCGCAGCAGAGATCCTCGACGCTCTTAACGGCGTTGGCGGCTCATGCAAGAAGCGTGACGAAACTCATAAGATGGCTGAAGCTAACAAGGCTTTCGCTCATTACAGATGGTAAGAGGTATAAAGGAGGATATATATGGCAAGAGAATGTAAATTGCAGGACTACCGTAATATCGGTATCATGGCACACATCGACGCCGGCAAGACTACTACTACAGAGCGTATCCTGTTTTATACCGGTGTAAACTATAAGATCGGTGAAACACACGACGGTGCATCTACAATGGACTGGATGGCACAGGAGAAGGAGAGAGGTATCACAATTACTTCTGCTGCTACTACTTGCTACTGGAAGGGTCACAGACTCAACATTATAGATACTCCAGGCCACGTTGACTTTACAGTTGAGGTTGAGCGTTCACTTCGTGTACTCGACGGTTCTGTAACAGTTCTTTGTGCTAAGGGTGGTGTTGAGCCTCAGACTGAAACGGTTTGGAGACAGGCTGATAACTATCAGGTACCAAGAATGGTATATGTCAACAAGATGGATATCATGGGTGCAGACTTCTACAACGTTTTGAATATGCTCCATGAAAGACTTCATTGTAATGCCGTTCCTATCCAGCTCCCTATCGGTGCTGAGGACGACTTCAAGGGTATCGTCGATCTGCTCGAAATGAAGGCTTATGTATACTATGATGACCTTGGAAAGGATATCCGTCAGGAAGAGATCCCTGAGGATCTCAAGGAAAAGGCTGAACAGTATCACGCTGACCTTATCGAGCATCTTGCAGAAGTTGATGACGATCTCGCTGAGAAGTATTTCGCAGACGAAGAGATCACTATCGACGAGATGAAGAAGGTAATCAGAAAGAGTACTATCGCTAACACAATGGTACCTGTTACCTGCGGAACTTCATACAGAAACAAGGGCGTTCAGAAGCTTCTTGACGCTATTGTAGATTATATGCCTTCACCTATCGACGTACCACACATTAAGGGTACTGACGTAAATACAGGTGAGGAAGTTGAGAGAATTTCAGGCGACGATCAGCCATTCGCTGCTCTCGCATTCAAGATCGCTACAGACCCATTCGTTGGTAAGCTCTGCTACTTCAGAGTTTATTCAGGTGTTCTGACAGCTGGTTCTACAGTTTATAACTCCACTAAGGATAAGGACGAGAGAATCGGAAGAATCGTTCAGATGCACTCTAACGCTAGAAAGGATATCGATACTATCTACGCTGGTGATATCGGTGCCGCTATCGGTCTGAAGAACACAACAACAGGTGACACTCTTTGTGATGAAGAGCACCCTGTACTTCTTGAGTCAATGGAATTCCCTGAGCCTGTTATCCAGCTCGCTATTGAGCCTAAGACTAAGGCAGGTCAGGAAAAGATGGGTATCGCTCTTGCAAAGCTTGCTGAAGAGGACCCAACATTCAGAACTTATACTTCTGAGGAAACAGGTCAGACAATTATCGCCGGAATGGGCGAGCTGCACCTTGAGATCATCGTAGACAGACTTCTCCGTGAGTTCAAGGTAGAGGCAAATGTCGGTGCTCCTCAGGTTTCATATAAGGAAACAATCACTGCTCCTGCAAGCGTTGATTACAAGTACGCTAAGCAGTCAGGTGGTAAGGGTCAGTACGGTCACGTTAAGATCAACGTTGAGCCAAACGAGTCCGGTAAGGGCTATGAGTTCATCAACAAGGTTGTCGGCGGTGCTATTCCTAAGGAATACATTCCTGCAGTTGACGCAGGTATCAGGGGCGCTATGGAGAACGGTGTTCTCGCTGGCTTCCAGGTAGTTGACGTTAAGGTTGAGCTGTACGATGGATCTTATCACGAAGTCGACTCTTCTGAAATGGCATTTAAGATCGCCGGTTCTATGGCGTTCAAGGAGGCTATGAGAAAGGCTTCACCAATCATTCTTGAGCCTATCATGAAGGTTTGCGTTATCGCTCCTGATGATTATCTCGGAACAGTTATAGGCGACCTCAACTCCCGTCGTGGACAGATCCTCGGTCAGGAGCAGAGAACTGGTGCTGTTCAGGTAGACGCTCTCGTTCCACTGTCTGAAATGTTTGGTTACTCAAATGACCTGCGTTCTAAGACACAGGGCCGTGGACAGTACACAATGGAGCCTGACAGCTACATTCAGGTACCAAAGTCTATCTCTGAGAAGATCATGGCTTCAAGAAACAAGGACTAATAAATTTGCGGAAAATTTTCTGCTTTTTCTATTGCAAATTTGCATTTTATTTGATATAATTATACTACGGTATGTTAAATCGGAAACTATTAAATTTTAAGGAGGAAAATTCCTATGGCAAAGGCACATTTCGAAAGAACCAAACCACACGTTAACATTGGTACAATCGGTCACGTTGACCACGGTAAGACAACTCTTACTGCTGCTATCACAAAGACTCTTGCTCTTGAAGGTCTTGCTGAGAAGAAGGATTACAACAACATCGACTCAGCTCCAGAGGAGAGAGAGAGAGGAATTACAATCAACACAGCTCACGTTGAGTATGAGACAAAGAACCGTCACTATGCTCACGTTGACTGCCCAGGCCACGCTGACTATGTAAAGAACATGATCACTGGTGCTGCTCAGATGGACGGCGCTATCCTCGTAGTTGCTGCTTCTGATGGTCCTATGGCTCAGACAAGAGAGCACCTTCTCCTTGCTAGACAGGTAGGCGTTCCAGCTATCGTTGTTTTCATGAACAAGGCTGACCAGGTTGACGATGAAGAGCTTCTCGACCTCGTTGAGATGGATATCAGAGAGCTCCTCGACAAGTACGATTTCCCTGGCGACGAGACTCCAATCATCAAGGGTTCAGCTCTTGCAGCTCTTGAAGCTCCAGACGATCTTTCAGATCCAGCTTACAAGCCAATCCTTGACCTTATGGACGCTGTTGACACATTCATCCCAACACCAGACAGAAAGTCTGATCTCCCATTCCTGATGCCTGTTGAGGATGTATTCACAATCACAGGCCGTGGTACAGTTGCTACTGGTAGAGTTGAAAGAGGTCAGCTCAAGACTGGTGACGAAGTTGAGATCCTCGGACTTTCAACTGAGAGACCAAAGACTGTTGTAACAGGTATCGAGATGTTCAGAAAGATCCTTGACTACGCTGAGGCAGGCGACAACATCGGTGCACTTCTCCGTGGTATCCAGAGATCTGACATTCAGAGAGGCCAGGTTCTTTGTAAGCCAGGTTCCATTCACCCATACACAAAGTTCTCAGGTCAGGTTTACGTTCTGAAGAAGGAAGAGGGCGGCCGTCATACTCCATTCTTCAACAACTACAGACCACAGTTCTATTTCAGAACAACTGACGTTACTGGCGTTATCACACTTCCTGCTGACAAGGAAATGTGCATGCCTGGCGATAACGTAGAGATGGACGTTGAGCTTATCACTCCAATCGCTATCGAAGAGGGACTTCGTTTCGCTATCCGTGAGGGTGGTAGAACAGTAGGTTCTGGCGTCGTTACTGCTGTTAGAGACTAATTTTTAGTTTGCTATATAAAGATCGGGTACAATATGTATCCGATCTTTTTTTGTCTTAAAATATTATGAATAATAAGTTAAATGATATTTGCATGCTTTAAAAAAGTACGGTGATATGCTATAATTAGTATATCGGAGGTGAGAATTTGAACGATACAAATACTAAAGATTATATGATTGACGTTGCCCAGGATACAACTTATCAAAATCAGAGTGATGATTATAAGAAGTCGTTTGCAAAGTGGCGTTCAAATCCTCAGAATTCGTTTGGATTCCAGTTTACACATGATACAAGAGAACACTCATACATTGATGGCGAGGGTTTTGTGCCTCATAAGGCAGAGGTAGCTGAGAGGATCTCTATGCTAAAATGCTGTAGTTTGTTGGGCATTTGTCTTGTGGTAATGCTTGCTATTGATTTTCTTAACTATTTTATAGTGAATAAATACGCACCGGATACAACTGGTACATTTGTGTATTTTTCTCAAACAGATGGCGGATATGGCAGATATGGTGTTGGAATGACTTTTATTTTAGGTCTGTTGTTTGCTGCAAAGTTTGTTGTGCCTGGTCTTATTTTTAAGATCGTTACTAAGATCCCTAACAAAGTCGTTTTTGCAAATTCAAAGGGCTACGAAAAAATGCGTGGAACTGCTGTGGTAATTATGATGGTCATAATCGTTGTGGGCAGAGTTGGACAATATATCCTTAGTCTGCTGTTTTCAACTGTGCATTTAGACGGGATATATTCTATTTTTGTATTCTCTGAGGATCCTGTTGTTGCTCTTGTTTCTTTTGCTTTCTTTGCGATCATTGTTCCTATAATGCAAGAGATAGTATTTCGAGGAGTTTTTTTGCAGACTTTTCGTCAATTTGGTGACACCTTCGCTATTATGATCACTGCTGTTGTGAACGGTTTGTGCTACTATGATATTACATATCTGCCTTTTGTTGTGTGCTGCACTGCAGTTCTTGGACTTTTTACTATACGAACAGGCTCGGTTTTTACTGCAATTTCAATGAGTATTTGCGCCCACATCACGAATTTTGTATTAAGTTACATTGTTCTCTATGATCTTCCTTATGCCAAAATAGCAGAAGTCATAATCTGTACAGTGATCGTTGGTGTATCACTTGTGATGTACTCGAAGCTTACAAGCTTTGGTGACTGGACATTCAACATTGAAAATGATAATTCTTTTATGACCATGTCAAAGCGAGTTAAATCTTTCATTTCAACTAACTCGATCGCAGTGTGGATAGCTGCAATTCTTGTGACTATGTTTGTGTGTGCGAGGATAATATGACGAGAGATGAGCTTTACATGAAAAAAGCGTTGGAGCTTGCGGAAATTGCCGCAGAGCAGGGGGAAGTACCTGTGGGTGCGATAGTTGTGAAGCGTTCCAGCGGTGAAATAATCGGCAGGGGATTCAATCGTCGTGAGTATGGGCGTTCCCCCTTGACTCATGCCGAACTTGTGGCTATTGAGGAAGCGAGTCGCAATCTTGGGGGTTGGCGGCTTATGGGTTGTGAGCTTTTTGTTACTCTCGAGCCTTGTCCTATGTGTACGGGTGCGATAATAAATTCTCGAATTGAGCGTGTGGTTTTTGGTGCGTATGACCAAAAGGCTGGTTCTTGCGGGTCGGTGGTAAATCTTTTTGAGCTACCCTATAATCACAAACCTCTTTGCACAGGCGGTATACTGCAAGAGCGGTGTGCAGATACACTGACGGAATTTTTCAAAAATCTTAGACGTAAAAAAAACCTCTCCGAATAGTTCGGGGAGGTTTTTTCTTATATTTCGTTTCGATTTTCCAAAGCCTTGTAAAGCGTCACTTCATCAGCATATTCAAGCACTCCGCCAACGGGTAGACCGAACGCCAAACGTGTGACCTTTACACCAAGGGGTTTCAGCAGCCTTGAAATGTAAATTGCCGTAGCTTCACCATTAACTGTAGGATTAGTAGCCATAATGACTTCTTTAACATTCTCAGGCTCTATCCTCGCAAGCAGTTCTTTTATTTTAAGCTTGTCAGGGGAAATGTCGTCCATAGGGGAGAGAAGTCCATGCAAAACATGGTAAACGCCTTTGTACTCCTTAGTACGCTCGAAAGCGGCTATATCCTTTGGGTCTTCTACTACGCAGACCGTTGTGTGGTCACGTCTTGGGTCGGCACAGATAGGGCACTTTGGCTTGTCAGTAAAGTTCTGGCAAACACTGCAAAGATGAACGCTTTTGTGGGCATTAGTGATAGCCGCTGCAAAAGCCGATGCGTCCTCGTCTGTCATGGACATAACATAGTAGGCAAGGCGCTGTGCGGACTTCATGCCTATACCAGGGAGCTTTGCAAATTGCTCTGCCAGAAGTACCAAAGGCAGTGCGTTTGACTCAGCCATTAAAACAGACCTGGGAATGATACTCCGCCTGTGAGTTTCTGCATTTCAGTGTCGCTTACTTCATCGAGGTTAGCAACAGCCTGATTGAAAGCTGCCATAACGAGGTCCTGAAGTGTTTCAACGTCCTCTGGATCAACTACCTCAGGCTTGATATCAAGCTTAAGGACATTTCTCTTGCCGTTGATAGTTACCTCAACAACTCCGCCGCCTGCTGTACCTGTGAACTCTCTCTGCTCAAGGTCTGCCTGAAGAGCTGTGATCTCGTCCTGCATTTTCTGAGCCTGCTTGAGCATCTGATTCATGTTATTGGAAGGACCCTTGCCCATTCCCTGTGGAAGTCTTGCTTTCATTTTAAAAACTCCTTATATTCAAAATTATTTTTTTATATCAACTTCAATATCAAGTTTTTTCGCTTTGTCAAGCAACTGATTTATAGGATTTTCCGTATCCTCAGGTGCGACATTTTTGGCTGATTTGACTTTGATAGTGAAGTTTTGTCCGAAATTATTTTTCAGTATCTCATTAAGCACCGTAGCATCGCCGCTTGCTTTGAACTTTTTGAGATAAAAGTCATTGTGTACTATCATAAGCAACACATTCTGACACATATAAGCCTTTGAATTGACTAAGAAACAGCCTATGGCAGGATTTGTCTGCTTGACCTGCTCCACAATGTTGTCCCAAGTCTGCACAAGCTTGAAGTCGCTTGCTTTCATTTTCTTGAAATCCGGGTCTAAAGGCTTTGGTGGTGGAGCTTGTTCCTGCTGAACTGGAGTGGCGATCTGCGGTTGAGTCTGCAAAACGGCACCATTTTTTAGTGCATTCTCAAGCTGAGTTATTCTATTAAGAAGCACCGTGATCTCAGCATTGCCTGATACAGCCTGCACAGTTGCACCTGCTTTTTGAGCAGCTCCGCACAGCTTTATGATACACATTTCAAGCTCGATACGCTTTGATGTGCTTTTTGCAAAACGCTCGCTGCACTCCTGCAAAGTATTTATATCCCCGAGTATCTCGTCCAGCTTCATGCGTTCTGCAAGGGCTTTAAGTCTTTCATACTCGTCAGGCAGACAAGTTATAAGATCCTTGTTGTTGTCGATAGTTTTGATTATCATGACATTTCTCATCTGAGCGAGCAGTTCACCTGCCAAGACTTTCAGATCTTTTGACATATCATAAAGCTTGTCAACGACTCTGAGTGCGCCTGCGGCGTCCTTTTCGGCTATCTTTTCGAGAATATCAAAAAGATAATCACGTCCTGCAATGCCGGAAGCTGAGGAAACAACGTCAAGGGTGATGTCATTTTCATAGGCAACGCACTGGTCTAAAAGGGAAAGTGCGTCACGCATACCACCGTCAGAAAGCCTTGCTATCATGCCTGCGGCATCTTCGTGGAGGGTAAAGCCCTCCTGAGAAGCAATATACATAAGCCTTGAAACGATATCCTCGTTTCTTATCCTGTGGAAGTCGAAATGCTGGCATCTCGACACGATAGTTGCAGGAACTTTATGTATCTCCGTAGTGGCAAGAATAAACTTGACATGCGGAGGAGGTTCTTCCATAGTTTTCAGCAGGGCGTTGAATGCGCCGGCGGAAAGCATATGCACCTCGTCTATGATATATACCTTATATTTACATCTTTCAGGAGTATAGACAACGCCTTCACGCAGTTCTCTGATATCGTCTACTTTAGAATTTGAAGCAGCGTCAATCTCGATAATATCGGAAAGAGTGCCGTTGTCAGCGTCTTTGCATATCTCACATTCAAGGCATGGCTCACCGTCATGTGGGTCAAGGCAATTGATAGCCTTTGCAAAAATTCTTGCGCAGGTGGTCTTTCCCGTACCTCTCGAGCCTGTGAAAAGATAGGCGTGGGCGGTCTTGCCGCTTTTTATCTGATTTTTGAGAGTAGTTGTAATATGCGGTTGTGAAACAACATCGTCAAATGACATTGGACGCCATTTTCTGTACAATGCCTGATACAAAACTCTCACTCCAATCAAGAAAATAAAAAAATCAATCCGACATATGGGCGTGCGGGCGGAACTGTGACACACGAAACAAACCGCTTAATGCTGCTCGGTTCCCCGCCTGACATGGTTCACAGCGTTTCATTGCACAGGACCCGCACACCTATATCTCGGATTGATGAGGAACAATAACTGAATCATATCAATCTAACTTTTGTTACCTTACTATTATAACATACTTCCAATGAAATTTCAAGTGTTTTTGAAAAAAAGTTATAAAAAAAGGCAAAGAACATCAACGCCGCTGAACAAAGCTGGACAGCGGCGGATATTATGTGCTTGTAAAATTATATCAGGTGGCAATGATGAAATTCAGCTTGCCAAACGGATAGTTCACCGGGATACAGAATGCAGTGCCTGACAGGGCAAGCTCACCATTTTCCAAAAATTCCTGCGGTGTGAGTGTAAGTTCAACGCCATGCTCGTTTGACTCATTTACAACGAACAGACCGTCGTTTACGTTCAGAAATTCGCCTGCTGTAGCGTTTACAAAGTCATCGACCTCCGTGAAGCTCTCTTTGGCAAACCTCTCAGCGAAAGCCATATATGTCTTTGAATCTGTGGCAATGCAAGCCTCAGCGTTATACTTTCCATTTATTTTTTGGATAACGATATGTTCTGCTGCAAAATTCTTTATAACTGACGCTTCCATAGGAGTGAAATCGTCACCGATAAATCTGATAAGATTTTTGAAAAGCAAAGTAACATAATCAGTACAGATACGAGCATTTTCATCATTGTCAAAATGATAGAACTCATTGATAAGGTTATGTAGAGTTTCTGTTTGATTGTCTGAAATATCGTCGGTTATCTGATTTTCAGCCTTATAGTCTTTAAGTGCCTTTTCAAACTCAGCATTGGTAAGAGCACCGTTATTAACAAGGGTCTGACCCAGGAGAAGGTAATCTGTAGGCTGCTGAGCGAGAAGCTTTTCAACGTCGTCAGCGGTAACATAGCCAAGCTCCACGGCAAGGTCGCCAAAACGTTTATCGACACTCTGCTGAGTGATATTGACGTGCTCCACCTGCTCGGCTGTCATAAGACCAGCGTTTATAGCGAGAACGCCAAGGCGAAGTCTTGTATGCTTTTTAGCCTCGAAAGCCTGAGTAAGATCCTCAGCGGTACAAAGCTTATGGTTAAAGAGGTAGCCTCCAAAAAACTGCGCAAACATTTACAGTACCCCCTTTGCAACGTTCTCAAGGACATTAAGAGCGTCATTATCAGCTATAGGTTTCTGCAAAAAGTCCACAGCTCCCGACTTAAGAGCGTCTTTCAAATGGCTCTGAGTACCAACAGAAGAAGCCATTATCACCTTAGCGTCAGGGTCTTCTGCTATTATCTGTTTGAGGGCTTCAATACCTGTTACCTTTGGCATGATGATATCCATGAAAACCACGTCAGGCTTGAACTCCTTATATTTGCTGACAGCCTCCTCACCGTCGGCTGCTTCATAAACGGCTTTTACTCCAAATCCAGAAATAGACATACTGAGCTTTTTGCGAGCGAACATAGAATCGTCGCATATAAGCACTGTCATTTCATTTATATTCACGATAGATCCCTCCCGATTATTTTGCGGCAGCAGTTCCGTAATTGCCGATGACGGAGAAAATAATTTCTTTACTGCCTTGTTTTTAATTATATCATAAAATTCTCCAAAAGTCAAGAGTCGTCAAATGTGTTTTATGTTGAAAATATACAAACCAGTAAATGCAGAATTTACTTGCAGTTTGCTTGACAAAATGAAAAAAGTGTGCTATAATCATAATGTTATGTGCCGGTGTGATGGAATTGGCAGACGTGTCGGACTCAAAATCCGATGGTAGCGATACCGTACCGGTTCGACCCCGGTCACCGGCACCATGAAAACGGGTTCTTGTATCAAGAGCCTGTTTTTTTTATTAGTGTCCTCATTCTCTTCTGTCTCTGCTTCACCACCAAGAGCATTGGCGATGACCTCGGCTTGACAGTGCTTTCAGACGAACGGAAACGCCCCTCAGAGCCGTCCGAGCCTGCCGAGCGGAAAACTAACCGCCTGAAAAGAAAAGACCTGAGAAGTACTTGTGTGAGCAAATCTCAGGTTATTCAGTTTCAAAAAGGGTATGCTGTCATTGTGGCGCGCGCCATAATGATGATACGGACTTGTGTGGAACGGTTTGCAGGTGTTCTAATAGACTACGGGCAAGCGGCACACATCAATATTGTGCCTTAACGAAATCTTAACGCCGTAACCGTAATCTTAACAGCACTTTAACCGCTCATGTGATATAATAAAGCTATAATTTGAACGAGAGGTGTACGATGTTACATAAAAATAGAGTAAAAAACAGAACTCATATGACTTCATTTCGGGTCATCATTATCAGCTTCTTTTGCCTAATTCTGGTAGGCACGCTGCTTCTGATGCTGCCGATCTCATCAAGGCAGCGGTGTGTGACTTCATTCCCTGATGCAATGTTCACAGCCGTTTCAGCTACCTGTGTGACTGGGCTTGTTGTAAAGGATACTGCTACATACTGGTCTCTGTTTGGGCAGGTGGTCATTCTGATGCTAATTCAGATCGGAGGTATGGGCGTTATCACCGTCGGGCTTGCGATCATTAGAGCATCAGGGCGGAAAATCGGTCTGTGGCAGCGCAGTACGATGCAGGAATCCATCTCCGCACCGCAGGTAGGCGGTATTGTGAAGCTGACAGGCTTTATCCTTAAAACATCACTTATCATAGAGATGATCGGTGCGGCTTTGCTTGCACCCGTTTTCTGCAATGATCTTGGTATCGCTAAGGGACTGTGGTATTCCTTGTTTCACAGCATATCGGCTTTTTGCAATGCAGGCTTTGATCTGTTAGGCATAAAAGAACCGTTCTCATCGCTGACCTTTTACCACAGCAACATCTATCTCAATATCATCATTATGCTGCTAATTATTACGGGAGGCATCGGCTTTCTCGTCTGGGGCGATATCGGAACACACAAGCACAGGATCAGGCGCTACTCTCTGCAAAGCAAGGTCGTACTGATGACATCTGCTGTCTTGATCGTTCTGCCTGCGCTGTATTTCTTCTTTTTTGAATATGACCATGGGACTATCCATGACCGGACGATCCATTCACTGTTTCAGTCTGTCACAACACGAACCGCAGGCTTTAACACAACTGATCTCGCTGCTATGGATGAATCAGGTACAGCCATTATGATCATTCTTATGCTTATAGGTGGTTCTCCAGGTTCCACCGCGGGCGGTATGAAAACAGCGACTTTTGCTGTTCTGTTCCTTTCTGCGATCACAGTGTTTAGCCGCAGAAATGATGTGCAGTGTTTCAAAAGAAGAATATCAGACGAAACTGTCCGCAGTGCAGGCGCTGTTTTGTTTATGTATCTTGTATTGTTCTTTACAAGCGGTGTCATTATCAGCAGAGTGGAAAATCTACCGCTGCTGACCTGTCTGTTTGAAACAAGCTCAGCTATCGGTACTGTAGGGCTGTCACTCGGCATTACAAGCGGTCTGTCTGCTGTATCCCGTGTGATACTGATGATACTTATGTTTTTCGGGAGAGTCGGCGGACTGACACTCATTTATGCAGCTCTGCCGTCGGCGGACAGCCAGAATTCACGCTTACCGCTTGAAAAAATATCTGTAGGATAAGGAGTCTTATATATGAAAACAGTTTTAATTATCGGAGTAGGTCAATTCGGCAGTCATATTGCCAGACGCATGGAGGAGCTTCGGTGTGAGGTCATGGCAGTAGATGAAAATGAGAAGCATATCAACGATATCCTGCCTTATGTGACCAACGCAAGGATCGGTGACAGCACCAATGAGGAATTTCTCCGTTCGCTTGGTGTAGGAAACTATGATGTTTGTATCGTTGCACTCGGCAGCCGGTTTCAGTCTTCTCTGGAAACAACGTCTTTGCTCAAGGAGCTGGGGGCAAAGAAAGTCATATCCCGTGCGACAAATGATGTACAAATGAAATTCCTGCTTAAAAACGGAGCCGATGAGGTTGTCTATCCTGAGAAGCAGATGGCACTTCGCATCGCTACAAAATATGCATCAGACAGCATACTCGACTTTATTCATCTGGATAACAATTACTCGATCTACGAACTGAAAGTACCGAAGGACTGGTTCGGAAAGTCGCTTTCACAGATTGATATACGAAAGAAATTCAAGATCAATATTCTGACGATCAAACGCGGAGAAGAGGTATTTATCCCTTCACCGGACACTGTAATTGAAACTGATGACATCGCATTTGTCATAGGTGAGGTTCGGGATATCCAGAAGTGTTTCAGAATCTAGGAGATGATCGTGTGAGAGATGTTCTGCTTGCACTGTCTGTATGAGCAATGTTTCTCTACGGTTTTTATATTATGAAAAAAAGTAGATGAATTCATCGAGGAGATACAAAAGAGCAGACGTGAACACGACCTGTCAGAAGATGATGTTGACGAACACAAAAGTGATATGTTATAATAACAAGGGTGATCCTTATGACTGCTAATTCTATAAAAAGTTCTAAAGCATTTTCTGTGTTCAAAGACTCCGCTATATGTATTGTGGTGCTGACAGCCGCAACACTTGCCGGATACGCATTCAAAGCCTTTCAACTTGCCGATGCGGACATTATCATGCTGTATATTATTGCTGTGCTTGTGATATCCATTTTTACATCAAAGATGTATTTCTGCCTGATATCATCATTAGTAGGAGTGATGCTTTTCAACTGCTTCTTCACCTATCCTGAGTTTTCTCTTTCAGTTCACGATGCAGGCTATCTTGTCACATTTGTGACGATGTTTATTACAGCGTTCATTGCAGGAACGCTTGCCAATAAGCTGAAACGCAATATCCTGATCGCTGAGCAGAATGCCCGTGAAAAGGAGGAGGCGGCACTTCTGGCGCAGAATGAACAGCTTAGAGCTGATATGCTCCGTTCCATATCCCATGATCTCAGAACACCGCTGACCTCCATATCAGGCAATGCCAGTACGCTCATTTCCGGCGGCGATACGCTTGATGAATCAGCACGTCAGCAGATATACACGGATATTTATTCCGAATCAATGTGGCTTATCGAAATGGTGGAAAATCTTTTATACGCTACACGAATTGAGGACGGCAGAATGCAGCTCAATATCTCGGTAGAGATACTTGATGACATTGTTCAGGAGGCTGTCAGACACACCAAACGCACTCACCCAAAGCGAAATATCATCGTTGATATGTATGACGAGATAATCCCCGTTATGGCAGATGCGAACCTTATCGTACAGGTCATAGTCAATCTTCTGGATAATGCTGTTAAGTACAGTGATGAGGATTCTGATGTTACCGTCAGTGTGCGCCGAGAAAATGCGCATACTGTTGTGATATCCGTGTCCGATCACGGCTCTGGTATCTCCGATGAAGAAAAAGAAAAGGTATTTGATATGTTCTATACGGGCGGCAGCCGTTCCTCAGACAGCAGAAGAAGTCTGGGGCTGGGGCTTGCACTGTGCAGGTCAATTATTACTTCACACGGCGGTACTATATCTGTCAGCGACAACATACCAAACGGTACAGTTGTCAGCTTTACTCTGCCAATAGGAGAGGTCGATTTAAATGAATGAATATCTTGTTCTGGTGGTGGAGGATGACAAGCCTATCAGAAATCTTATTACAACTACTCTTAAAATGAATGACTATCGCTTTATTACTGCTGTCAGGGGCAATGAAGCGATCATGCTCAGCGCTTCGCATAAGCCTGATATTATCATACTTGACCTTGGACTGCCTGATATTGACGGTGTTGAGGTGATAGAGCATATACGCACTTGGAGCGATGTTCCTATCATCATAGTCAGTGCAAGGAGCGAGGAAAGGGACAAGATAACAGCCCTTGACAAAGGTGCAGATGATTACCTGACAAAGCCTTTCTCTGTTGATGAACTTCTCGCAAGGCTCAGGGTGATACAAAGGCGGCTTATGAAGTCCGAAAACATCTCGGTCACGGAGTTTGTCAATGGCAGATTACGGATAGACTATGTTTCAGGCTGTGTTCACCTTGATGATGAAGAAATTCACTTGACACCGATAGAATACAAGCTGCTTTGCCTGCTTGCCAAGAATGTCGGCAAGGTGCTGACGCATAAGTACATTATCCAAAGTGTATGGGGAACTCCTGCGGATAACAGCGAAGCCTCCCTGCGTGTATTTATGGCTACCCTGCGAAAAAAGCTTAGTGACAGCAGTCAGGCGCTGATACAAACACATATCGGTATTGGGTATCGTATGATGAAATTATAGTTTTAGGGAGCAGTACAAAGCAGACACTTTATTTGATGATCTGTATCGCCTTCAATGACTGCAAAAACAATTGAACTGATTTTTTCTAAAGGAAAAAAGGGCAATGCCTTCCACTCACGGAGGACATTGCCCTTTTCTTTATGCTGTGATTATATCAGCCCTGAATCTCCTGCATCATAGTTGCAATCCTGTATAATAAAACTTGACACATACAAAACAATCAAAGTATAATAAAAACAAGGGAGTGTGTCATCAATGGGAACAGGAAAACAATATGATGAAGAGTTTAAAAAGCAGGCAATAAAGCTCGCAAAGGAGATTGGCACCTAGCTTTATGCCGCTGGTTGTGTTTTTATTTGTATCGTGTATTATTTTACAGTTCACCTGCCCTAATTTGACAAAAGTACGTCAATGGAGTATAATGTAACCAGCGTTACGCAAATTAATTATAGGCAATACCACACAAGACAAGCCTATACCTATTATTATAGAAACGAGGTCATGAAAATGAGCGAGGAAAGAATACCTAAGAGAAGTGAAGTGCCTGAACAGTTCAAGTGGGCACTGGAGGATATTTATGCCACTGACGAAAAGTGGGCGGAGGACTTGCAGAAGCTGAAGGCTATGCCTGAGAGAATAGCGGCGTTCAAGGGCAGACTTAGCGAGAGTGCTGACACGCTTTATGATTTTATGAAACTTTCAGACGAGATATCTGTTCTTTGCGACAGCCTTGGCAACTATGCTCAAAGACGTTCTGACGAGGACACTGCAAATGCAAAGTATCAGGGCTTTCTCGGTCAGCTTATGAACGCTTATGTTGCGGTAAACTCAGCAGGAAGCTTTGAAACACCTGAGATCATTTCTATCGAGGAGGATAAGCTTCAGGAATTCTATGAGGATAAGCCTGAGTTGAAGCTTTATAAGCGTGCGCTGGATAAGCTACGTCGTAAAAAGGCTCATATCCTCTCTGAGGCTGAGGAGAAGATACTTGCCCTGACTGGCGAAATGGGTCAGTCCCCTGAAAATATATACTCTATGTTTTCTGACGCTGACCTGCGTTTCCCTGACGCTGTGGATAAGGACGGCAAGGCTCATCAGGTCACACACGGAAGCTATATCCCACTGGTGCAGAGCGAGGACAGAGTACTGAGAAAGTCGGCTTTCGAGTCTATGTACAGCACCTTCGATAAGTTCAGGAACACCTGTGCGGCAACACTGTCGGCACAGATAAAAGCGGTGAACTTCTATGCAAAGGCTAGAAGATATGATTCAAGCCTTGAAGCCGCTTTGGACGGAACAGAAGTGCCTGTTTCAGTGTACAAAAACCTTATTGAAGCCGTCCATGACAATATGCACTATATGTACGATTATGTTGCACTGAGAAAGAAGCTTTTGGGCGTTGACGAGCTGCATTTCTATGACCTTTATACGCCTGTTGTTCCTGACGCAGATATGAAGATAACCTTTGAGGAGGCTAAGGAAACTGTCCTGAAAGCCCTTGCACCTATGGGAGAGGATTACCTTGCGATACTCAAAAAGGGCTTTGAAAACCGCTGGATAGACGTTTACGAAAACGAGGGCAAAACAAGCGGAGCATATTCCGCAGGTGCAAGAGTTCACCCTTATGTGCTGCTCAATCATAAGGATACACTTAACTGTATGTTCACGCTGGCGCACGAAATGGGTCACGCTATCCACTCGTATCTTTCAAATAAAAATCAGCCTGTGGTATATTCAGATTACGTTATCTTTGTGGCAGAGGTAGCCTCAACTTGCAACGAAGCCCTTCTTATGCAGTATCTGCTGAAAAACACCGAGGATAAAAAGCAGAGAGCGTATCTTATAAATTACTTCCTTGAACAGTTCCGTACCACACTTTACCGCCAGACAATGTTCGCAGAGTTTGAGCTGAAAATAAATGAAATGGTAGCGGCAGGGGAGAGTCTGACAGTCGAAGGACTGAACGAGCTTTACGGCGAGCTAAACAAGCTTTATTTCGGTGACGGAATAGTGCTTGATGATGAGATAAAATTGGAGTGGGCAAGGATACCTCACTTCTATTATGACTATTATGTTTATCAGTATGCAACAGGCTATTCTGCGGCTATCGCACTTTCACAGAGGATATTGAAGTATGGCGAACCTGCGGTAAAGGACTATATAGGATTCCTGAAAGGTGGCTGCTCAACTGACCCTATCTCATTGCTTAAGGGTGCAGGTGTAGATATGGCAACAACTCAGCCTATCAATGAGGCACTTGCAATGTTCGGAGAGCTTGTAAAGGAAATGGAAGAAGCAATGGCGGAGTAAGTGAGGAGTGAGGAATGGGCATAGCTGACCAAAGTTGTGCCCCCAACACCGAGCGTAGCGAGAGATAAAACGCAGGCTCAAGCCCGGCGTTAGAGGGCTTGTGGGGTCAAGGGGCAAAGCCCCTGCGGAGTATGAGGCAGAGCCTCATTCGGCGACAGCCGACTAAGCGGTGCAGAAAAGTAAAAAAAGCACACAACAGTAAAAGAAACAATAAAGCGGTGTCGGAGAACAAATCTCTGCACCGCTTTTTCTATCCAAATAAACAAAGTAAAACCCGCAAAGAGCGTAGCGATTTTGCGGTGGAAGGAACTTGCCTGAATGAACAGTATGCCTTTACCACTTCTTGTTTATATCCGCACAACGCATACCTATCTTCAACGCCCTCAGCTCAACATAACAGCCGCATAAAACGCACATTCCGTCCACAAGCTTTTCACAATCCTTGCAAAACGCCAAACGCTGACGATACTCTTCCTCTGATACTTTCTTGTCCGCAGGATATGCCGCAATGTGCGAACGCATATCACGGAGAAAATCATTTTCGTCCATATCCTCCAACAGGCATTTCCTGCACTGAACCTTTGTTATATCACTCATAAAAATTTCTCCATTGTACAAAAAAGCGGACAGCTCAATGCCGTCCGCCTTGTTATCTTATTCTACAGAAATGATGTAGTAGTAAACAGGCTGACCGCCGTTTATAAGGTTTACATCAAGATTTGAGAACTTCGCAGCTACCTGCTTTTGCAGTGCCTCAGCCGCCTCGTCTGTAACGTCTGAGCCGTAAAGGATCGTGATGAATGAGCTGTCACCCTTAACAAGCTTCTTTGTGAGCTTGTAAGCTGCCTTTGAAACGTCCTTTTCCACAAAGCTCAGCTTGCCGTTTTCAATGCAGAGTATCTCGCCCTGCTTGATAGCGTGACCCTCATAGTCAGAATCCCTTGCCGCAAATGTTACCTGACCTGTGGCAACTCTTTCAAGTGCATTGGTCATTTCAATGCGGTTCGTATTGAAATCAGCGTCAGGGTCAAATGCCAGCATTGCTGACATTCCCTGCGGTATAGTCCTTGTCTGAAGCACGCATACCTTTCTGTCTGCAAGCTTAACAGCCTGCTCAGCCGCCATGATGATGTTCTTGTTGTTTGGCAGAACGAAAACCGTTTCAGCGGGGCATGACATTATTGCCGCAAGTATATCCTCAGTGGAAGGGTTCATGGTCTGTCCGCCCTTAACGATGCAGTCAACGCCGATATCTCTGAACATTGATTCAATGCCGTTTCCTGCCGCAACTGCAACAAAGCCGTACTGCTTTTCAGGCTTTGCAGGAACGAACTCCTGTTTTGCTTCTTTCTGTCTGGCCTTGTGCTGGAGCTTCATATTTTCTATCTTTGGCAGATTGATGTAGCCAAATTCAAGACCCTTCTGGATAGCCTTACCAGGGTCGTTGGTATGAACGTGTACCTTTATTATCTCATCGTCCTCGACAACTACAACGCAGTCACCTATGGTTTCAAGATAAGCTCTCAGCTTTGATGAATCGTCAGCGTCAGCTTTCTTTGTGATTATCATTTCAGTGCAGTATGTGAAGTGTATCTCACAGTCATACTGACCAACAGTAGCCGCAAATGTGTCGACTGTTACCTGTTGTTTCTGTGCAGGAGCATCAGCCTTTACTATTTCGCCACCCTTGAATACATCTCTCATTGCTTCAAAGATAATGAGAAGTCCCTTGCCGCCTGCGTCAACAACGCCTGCCTTGGCAAGAGCAGGGAGAAGCTTTGGTGTTTCGTTCAGTGAAAGTTCAGCCTGTTTGCAAACTTCCTCCATTATAATAATAGGATCGTTTGTGGAGTGGAGCATTTCTCTTGCTTTCTCCGCAGACTCTCTTGCAACTGTCAGGATAGTTCCCTCTGTAGGCTTCATTACGCTCTTGTATGCTCCTGAAACGCCCTGTTCCAGCGACTCCACAAGCTCATTCGCACCCATTTCCTTTTTGCCTGCAAGTCCTTTTGCAAAGCCTCTGAAAATAAGCGAAAGTATAACGCCTGAGTTTCCTCTTGCACCTCTAAGAAGTGCAGAAGCTGTTGTGCTTGCCACAACTGAGCAGTCTGTATCGTCGCTGAGATTTTCAAGCTCTGCTACGGAATTTGTTATAGTCATTGACATATTAGTTCCTGTATCTCCGTCAGGTACTGGGAACACGTTAAGCTCGTCAACTGATTTTTTCTTGTTAGATATGCTGTGTGCGGCACTTATGACAGCGTCACGCAGCAAGCCTCCGTTTATCACTATAGTTTTCCTCCTATACTGTTATAGATATCCTAGGACGTTCAGCCTTTCATTTCGTCAACGTAAACGTTCACAGATTTAACGTTGACCCCTGCCTGCTCTGTCAGAACATAATTTACCTTGTGAATGATGCTGTCAACGATAGCTCCGACATTTATGCCGTAGTTCACAGTGATGTGCAGGTCAACGATAAGCTCGTCCCCGTCCTGACGGATTATAACGCCCTTTGTGGTGTTCTCTTTCTTTAGCATTGCAGAAACGCCCTGTTTTGCACCATAGGCGTTAAGTCCTGCCACGCCGAAACAGCTTTCGGCAGTATCCGAGATAAGCTGTCTGAGATATCCGGTGGATATACCTATAGTCCCTATATGGTTGCGAAACTTTATCACAGAAAACAACTCCTCTTGATCGTGGCAGGATCACAAGCTTATTTCTTATGCCGCCACATAATAATTTATTTTATTATATCATAAACATTTGACTTTTGCAATAGGTTTTCGCTCTTTTATACACCTGTCAAATTTATCCCAGAAGCCATTTTGCGGCTTCCAGAGGCGTTTCGGCTATATACACCGCACCTGCCTTGGAAAGCTCCTCTCTTGTGCCGTAGCCGTAAAGCATACCGATACAATCTATACCAAGAGCTTTTGCACCAAGCACGTCATGATGCCTGTCGCCTGCCATTATCACCTGTGAGCGGTCATTAACACCGCAGTTTTTCAAAGTGTGCACGATAACGTCCGCCTTTACGCTCCTGGAGCCGTCAAGCTCCGCACCGCCTATGTAGTCAAAATACTGTGCAAGGTGAAAATGCTCCAGTATCTTCACCGCAAAGACCTGCGGCTTAGAAGTCGCCACCGCAAGGTGAAGCCCAGCCTCCGACAGCATTTTAAGGCAATCTTCCACTCCCTCGTAAACACGGTTCTCGAAAATGCCCTTGGTGGTGTAGTATTCACGGTAGTATTTAACAGCCTGCTCGCATTTTTCATCATCAAAGCCGTAAAAATCCCTGAAAGAGTCTTTCAGCGGCGGACCGAGAAACTTTGTCATCGTGCTCATCTCAGGCTCTATGCTGAACTTTTTCAGTGCGTATACAGCCGAATTTATTATGCCCTCGCCCGACTCAGTAAGCGTGCCGTCAAGGTCAAAAAGAACATATCTGTAATTTTTCATGTCATTACCTCACATAATACAATATATCAATTGCTATTATAACGCAAAACGGCTTATTTGTCAAAGAAAATGGGCAATTACGCACAAAAAATCCTGCTGAAATACGGCATTTAGCTCATTGACAAAAATATTGTTATAAGTTAAAATTAAAAAGGCGGTTTGTGTCAAAACGTACCGCAAAGAAGTGTTTTCCTGTTTATATCGGAAATGGAAAACGTGAGAAAATTTATATGAATGAGGTGTTATATTGAAACTTATTTTTGATGTTTCAGACAAGCCAAAGGCTGGTCAACTGGTAGTGTTCGCACTTCAGCAGATGTTGGCTATCCTTGCGGCGACCATCGCTGTGCCGCTTATTATCGGCAAAGGTCTTACTCCTGCGGCTGCAATGTTTGGTGCAGGTGTGGGAACTATAGTTTATATCCTTTTTACAAAAAGAAAAAGCCCTGTGTTCCTTGGCTCGTCCTTTGCTTTTTTAGGCTCAATGGCGGCGGCTTTTGCAGGCGGCGTTTCAATGCAGCTTGGTATGCTTGGACTTATCGTCGGTGCATTCCTTGCAGGACTTGTATATGTCGTTATCGCAATAGTAGTAAAATTTGTTGGAGTAGGCTGGCTCAATAAGCTCATGCCTGCGGTGGTAATAGGACCGACCGTTGCTATAATCGGACTTTCCCTTGCAGGAAATGCTATCGGCGACCTCGTCAAAGGCGACGTAACAAAGCAGGTAACAGAGTATGCAGTCTCCACCGACAGCGGCACACCTGAGATAATCGAAACTGTATCCAACGTGCCTGTAGGCTCGTCATATGTGGCTCTTATCTGCGGACTTATCACCCTTGCAGTGGTAATGCTTTGCTCAACATATGGCAAGAAAACACTCAGACTTATACCTTTTATAATCGGTATCCTCGCAGGCTATGCAGCCGCAGCGATCTTCACTGTTATCGGCAATATATGTGATATTGACGCACTTAAAATAGTAGATTTCAGCATTTTCAGCAGCTATATGCTCACAGACGGCAGCGTTTCACTGAAAACATTTGTTAGCCTGCCTGACTTTGCATTTGTTTCAGGTCTGAAAGGTCTTAAAGAGTTCGACTTCACATATTTTGCAACTATATTTGTAGCCTATGTGCCAGTTGCACTTGTTGTTTTTGCAGAACACGTTGCTGACCATAAAAACCTTTCTTCTATTATCGACCATGACCTCCTTGAAGAGCCTGGTCTTACAAGAACGCTTCTCGGCGACGGTGTAGGTTCTATCGCGGGCGCACTGTTCGGCGGCTGTCCGAACACAACATACGGTGAGTCCGTTGCCTGCGTTGCTATCACAGGAAACGCATCTGTAATAACTATCTTTGCGGCAGCAATAGGCTGTATGCTGTTTTCGTTCATCACTCCGCTTGTTGCGTTCGTTGATTCTATCCCTGCATGCGTAATGGGTGGCGTTTGTATCGCTCTTTACGGCTTTATCGCAGTTTCAGGTCTTAAAATGATACAGGACGCAAACCTTGACGATAACAGAAATCTCTTTGTTGTGTCCGTTATCCTCATTGCAGGTATCGGCGGTCTGACACTCACATTCGGTGATATAACACTCACCGAAGTTGCCGCAGCTCTTATCCTCGGCATACTTACAAACGTTATGCTTTCAAAGAAAAAGGGCAATGTAGCTAAGAAATAATAAAACGTAGGGGCGAACAGTATTCACCCGTCACTGCGTACAAAAATGTAAATTTAAAATATACTATGAAAGGAAATCATAAAAATGGGGAACGTAAATATCATCAATCACCCGCTTGTAAAGCACAAAATAACACTTATGCGTGACGAAAACACAGGAACAAGAGAGTTCCGTATACTTGTGGAAGAGGTCGCAATGCTCATGGGCTATGAGGCTATGAGAGATCTGCCAACAGAGGACGTTGAGGTGAAAACACCTATAACCACAAGAAAGCTCCCTATGCTCTGCGGCAAAAAGCTTGCTATCGTGCCTATCCTGAGGGCAGGTCTTGGCATGGTAAACGGACTTCTTGCACTTGTTCCGTCTGCAAAGGTCGGTCATATCGGTCTTTATCGTGACGAGGTCACACACGAGCCTCACGAGTATTACTGCAAGCTCCCTGATAGAATAAACGAGCGACTTGTTATTGTCTGTGACCCAATGCTTGCGACAGGCGGATCTGCGATACAGGCTGTTGACTTTTTGAAAGACAAGGGCTGCAAGAACATCAAGTTCATGTGCATAATCGCTGCTCCTGAGGGTCTTGACGCTCTGAGAACGGCTCACCCTGATATCGACATTTATGTAGGCAACCTTGATGAAAAGCTCAACGAGGACGCTTATATCGTTCCTGGTCTTGGCGACGCAGGTGACAGGATCTTCGGCACAAAATAATGGTCTTATACTAATACTCGCTGCTTTGTTTTTTGCAACAGAGCGGCGATTTTTTTGTTTTATTCACTAAAAAAACTTTAAAAAGTTCCTTCAATTTCAGTTGTTAAAATAATTGAAACTTATTTCCGTTGATGATATAATTCAAATGTAGAAATATAGAACAAAATAAAAAAACAGGGCGAACTCATGTAAAAAAATATATTATGAGGATACATCCTAATAAGGAGATAAAAATGTTTGTGAAGAAAACCGGCCGATTTTTTGCGGTCACAAGCATGATCGTGTGCTGCTGTTGCACTGCAACTGTGTTTATCTCATACATAAAACGCAGTAACATACGAATGCTTTGTCTTGGACCATTTTTCCTTGCGGCGGCGATAGTGTTGTATATTGCTCTGAAACGCTGTGAAAAGAAGCTTACCAAAAAGCGTGTCAGACTTATATTTGCTTTTTTCTGCCTGATTTTGCTTGCATTGCAGATATTGTTTGTGCGTTATCTTTATTACAATTACGAAATGGTTGACCCAAAAATAACAGGGGAGTTCGCAAAACGCTTTGTCATGGGTGAGGATCTGGGGAGCATCAAAGAAAGCTATCGTATTTATGCTGCAAAATACCCTAACGCATGGGGCATGATATATTTGCAGATACCCTTTTTCGCCTTATGGAAGCTTTTCACCGGTGGCGTGAGCATCTATGCGGGGCAGACCTTTAACGTAATTCTTATTCAACTTAGCGTAATAATGACCTTTCTCACAGGGGAGAGGATATTCAAACTTAACAGCCAAAGGCTTTTTTGCGGCATTATTTCGGCACTTATGCCTGTTATGCTGCTTTATACTCCGTTTTTTCATTCTGATACAGCAGGCATGATATTTGTAAGCTGTACTCTTTATTATCTGACCCTTGCGGTGAAAGAAAAAAGCAAAACCAAAAGCGTTGTCTATGCTCTTATAGCAAGCCTTTTTATCGCACTTGGAAACACTGTAAAGGGAAGCATTGCAATAATTCTGATTTCAGTGATGATATTTTTTGTGCTGAAAATGGGTGTAAAAAGGGGAGCTATCCTGAGCCTTGCGGCTGTTATGCTGTTTATTGGCGTGTCAAAGGCGGCATACTATGGCGGTCTTGCCATGGGTATCTCTGATGAAAAAATGGTAGACAGATATCGTTTTCCTGTTACACACTGGATAATGATGAGCCTTAACAGCGAATACAAGACCCACGTTGACGAGGACGTTGACTTCACAATGTCATTTGATACATATGACGCCAAAAAGCAGGCGAATATCCGGGAAATAAAAGCCCGCCTTGAAAACATAAGCACCCCTTATGAAGCCTGCAAAATGGCTTATCACAAAGTCGCCAGAACGTGGGACAGCGGTGGTTTTTCCTATGGCAAATATCTATCACGCTCCGAACCCTCAGGTGGTCTTCGAGAGGTATTGCACAGTCGCTTACTTGGTAGCTATGTAGACGGCTATCACAGTGCAATGCTCATAGCAATGGCGTTTGGTGCAGTTTATGCCGCTGGCAAGCATCGCCACTCTGTTTTGTTTTTCAGCATAGTGACTCTCACGGGAGTTATACTCTTTTTCCTTATCTGGGAAAATCCACCGAGATATATCGTCACATTTATCCCCGTGATAATGCTTCTTTGCACTGCAGGAACAAGATTTATCACAGCGATTATTTCACGTCTTTGTAAGCGTGTGAGTGCTTCAAAATAAGATAAAAAAGGCCTCTTATGTTTTTCCATAAGAGGTCGATTTTTTTATTGTGTAACATCAAGATAGAACGCAGGGTTCAATATATAACCCTGATAGCGTATCTCAATGTGCAGGTGGTCGCCTGTTGAAAAGCCGGTCGAACCCATTTTGCCGATAACGTCGCCTTTTTTCACCTCGTCACCTATCTCCACATCTACCTCTGTGAGATGTCCGTAAAGGGTGATGAACTCGTTGCCGTGGTCGATGATAACATAGTTTCCATAACCGCCGCCACAGCCGCAGGACTCCTCCTTGCCGTAGTCATGAGTGCAGGTGGTGTTAATCTTTATGACCTTGCCACTGCATGAAGCGTGAATAGGCGTGCCGTGAGCCGCAGGAATGTCAAGACCCGTGTGATATGAGCCCCAGCGTGCGCCCACGCCTGATGATACGGAGTAAGCCCCCGGAACAGGCCATGCGAAGTAGTAATCAGGCTCGGTATCTCCAAGCTTTTCGCCCTTGTCAAGGCGGTCATTTATCTCCTTGTGAAGCTCCTCAAGCTTCACATCTGCAAGTGCCATTGTGGCGGAAACTTCGTTATCTCTTGCTGTTCCGCCTGAGCCTGACGATTTCAGTATGCCGGAAAGGCTGCCCTCAAACTGCTCACGCTCCGCCTCATAGGCTTCGTTCTGCTCTCTGAGCTTTTTCTGCTTAGCTTTAAGCTCCTGCTGTGTTTTTGTACTGGAGCGGTAAAGCTGACTGAGCATATCCTTCTGCTGTGTATACTGTGTGTACTGAGCGTCATACTCGGCTTTCTGTTTGTCAAGGGTCTTTTGCATATCCTCATATTCAGTTTTAAGTTTTATAAGGTTATCAATGATAGTGTCATCATGGTGTGCCACACGCTTTATAAGCTCTAATCTCATGAGTATGTCATAAAAGCTGTCTGATTCCAAAAGCATTGTGGTGTAGCTGTCCGACCCTGCGATATACATTGCCCTTAATCTTTGTTTAAAGTCCTCTATGCCCTTGTTTATCTCAGCCTGCTTCTTATCGATATTTCGCTGATTGGTGTTTATCTGAAGCTCCAGTGCGGTCATGTAAGAGTTGAGAACGTCTATTTCGTCATTTATAGAATCTATCTTTTCTTTCAGAAGCTTCTGCTTTTTCTCGCTTTTCTCAATGTCCTCATCATATTTGTCGAGCTGTTCGTTTATTTCCGTCTGCTTTTTTGATAGCTCTCTAAGCTGTTCTGCATACTGTGTGATGTCAAAACCTGTTGACTCCTCCTGAGAATTATCGTCATTTTCTGTTTGTTCATCGCTTTGCTGACCTCCGTCAGCCACAGAATCAGTATAGTTATAGTCCTCCCCCTGCGAGCTTTCAGTGTCCGCTGAGGTTATCTTCAAAGAAGAATTGTAGCTGCTTCCTGCAATACCAGCGGTAACAGCGAATGCGATAATGAAAGTGAGAATACGTTTTAAGCTGTAAAGCCTGTTCATGAAATAAAAGACTCCTTTGGTTGTGGGGCAAGACCTTTCGGCATTGCCTGTTTATACATAATTTGACGGATTCTGTGCCACGCCGTTCAATCGCACCTCAAAGTGCAGGTGGTCGCCAGTTGAATATCCTGTTGAGCCGACAATACCCAGAACGTCGCCCTTGTTGACGTGCTGACCCTGTGTTACGCTCATATACTGTGAGTGACCGTAAAGGGTCCAGTAGCCGTTGCCGTGGTCGATTATGCAGTAGTTTCCATATCCGCCGCCGCAGCCGCATGAGCCGTTCTTGCCATAATCGTGTGTGCAGGTGTTGCTGACGAGTATAACAGTACCCTCAGCGGCAGCGCATATCTTTGCGCCTCTTATTCCAGGAGACCAGATGTCGATACCCTTGTGATAAGCGCCCCAGCGCCAACCCACGCCGTAGGAAATATGATAATAACCCGGCACAGGCCATGTAAACTGGCTCTTGTCGGTATAATTGTAGTCACCGTTATTGGTAGAAGATTGACCGCTGTTAGAGGTGTTGCCGTTTGCATTAGAAGATGAAGAATTGCCGTTATTATTCTGCTGTTGCTGCTGTTGTCTACGTTCTTCTTCCTCTCTTCTCTTACGTTCTTCCTCTTCTTTTTTCTTACGTTCCTCTTCTTCCTTCTTTTTGATCTGCTCCTGCTCCTTGTAAAGCTTCTGGAGCTGTGTCTCGAAGTCTTCCTGCTCCTTGTTTATCTGCTCCTTATTGGCTTCATAAGCCGCCTTATCTTCCTCAAGCTGGTCGATAACAGCCTGACTTTTTGCATAAAGGTCGTCAAGCTTTTTCTTCTGCTCAGTGTGATAGGCCTTTTGTTCTTCAAGGGTAGTTTTGTTAGTTTCAAGGTCAGTCTTGTTGGCTTCAAGCTCTGCTTCCTGAGATTCATACTCGCCTTTAAGCTCAACAAGTCCGTCGATCATGGTGTTGTCATGGTCAGCCACTCTTTTGACAAGCTCTATTTTCATAAGCATATCATAAAAGTCCGTCGAACCAATAAGAATATCGGTGTATGAACTATTTCCGGCAACATACATTGCTCTAAGACGTTGTTTGAAGTCAACAACGCCATTTTCTATCTCAGTTCTCTTGTTTTTTATTTTTATTTCGCTCTTTGCGATAGCCTCTTCAAGGTCGGCTATCTCAGTTTCAAGGTCAGTGATAGAATCCTCAAGGGTCAGTATAGTTTCCTGAACAGTTTCTATCTGCTCTTGGATAGCTTTCTGATTTTCTTCCTCCTTGGAGATATCGTCCTTTGTGCTGTTTATCTGCTTGTCAAGGTCAGCCTGCTTTTGTTCAAGCTCGCTTATTTTATCCTTGGCAGAGGATATTTTTTTCTTGTTGTTCTTTATTGCCTGACTTTCTGCAGAAGCGTTCTGTGCTGTCATGACCGGCTGTGTGCCGCCTGCAAGCATTGTCATGGAAGCGACTACGGCGATAGTGAAAGCCAATACTCGCTTCATTGTGAATATACCTGTTTTCATACCTGTCCTCCGTCTTAAAAAAGACCATTTTTACACGTTTTTATCTTTCTCTAACGCATTATCCCGCACGTTCTCTCTTTTTTATCTCATGTCAGGATATGCTTTAAACTGCAACAAAAGGCAGTCTAAAAACCCCGTTGGATCATAGCCTGCCTTATGTCTATATTTGGCAAATGTATTATACTTTAAGATGCTTGCCTGTGCTTATAGAAGTACCCACCGCACCGATAACAGCGCCTGCGATAAGATAAGATACTGCAACAGGGAGCAAGAGGGATTTGAACGAATACAAATTCTGAACACCGAGAATGCTCCAGAGCTTGAAGTCATCATTGAAGATGTTGTAAATTCCCTCGTATGCAAACTTTGTGAGCAGCAGTGCGCCTGCGGCTGCAAGCAGACCAACTATCATACCCTCGATAAAGAAAGGTATCCTGATAAAGCTGTTGGTAGCGCCTACATATTTCATGATGTTGATCTCTTTACGTCTTGCGAAAACGCTTGCTCTGGTGGTATTTGAAATGATTATCAGACAAACCACAACAAGTGCCACAATGACCGCAAAGGCAACTATCGTAAATACTCTTCTGATACTGATAAGGATATCAGCAAATGCTGTAGGGGACTTTGTTGAGTCAACATTGTCAAAGGTCTCTATCTGAGTGGTTGTTTCGCTCATCTTCTCGATATCCTTGACCGTTACCTTGTATGTGTCCGGCAATGGGTTATCGTCAGCATACTGGAAGAAATCCTTTTCCTCATCAGTCATGCCCTTGAGCATATTTTTCCACGCCTCGTCCTTTGAATAAAGGCTCACCGTATTGATATTTCCGACCTCTTTGAGCTTATTTTCAAGGGTCTGCATATCAGCCTGACTTGTGCCGTCCTTTACGATAACGATGACTTCGCTCTTGTCCTCGATACCGCCGATTATTCTTGTAAGGTTAATGGAAACCAGCACTGATGTGCCTACCATAAGCAGGGAAACGAGCAGGATACAGAAAGAGGCGAACGTCATCATTCTGTTTTTCCAAATGCCCTTGAAGCCCTGATTTATAAGATATCTAAAACTACTTGCTTTCATTGGAGCCTCCTATCACTTCGTCAAAGGCGATCTGACCTTTGTTGATGTTGATAATTCTGCCTCCGAAATAGCGCACAAGGTCATGCTCGTGGGTAACCATAAGAATGGTAGTGCCGCACTCGTTTATGCCCTTGAGAAGCTCTACTATCTCATATGAAAGAGCAGGGTCGATATTTCCTGTAGGCTCGTCGGCAATGATGAGCTGTGGGTCGTTTACAAGTGCTCTTGCAAGTGCCACACGCTGCTGCTCACCGCCTGAAAGCTCGGTCGGATAGCTTTTCGCCTTATCGGAAAGTCCCACAAGGCTTATAACATACGGAACACGGCTTCTTATGTACTTTGCAGGAGCGTCGATCACTCTCAGCACGAACGCCACGTTCTCATAAACTGTCATTGTAGGGATAAGTCTGAAATCCTGAAAAACAACGCCGATAGTTCTGCGAAGGGCAGGTATCTTTCTTCTTCTCAGCTTTTTCAGATTGAAGCCGTTTACCATTACTGTACCGCTGGTCGCATCTATTTCTTTAAGCACCAGCTTGATAAGTGTTGATTTTCCGGCGCCTGAAGGACCTACCACGAAAGCGAAGTCGCCGTCGTTTATCTTCAGGTTTACTTTGTTCAGAGCGTCCACACCGCTTGAATAGGTAACGGACACGTCTTTAAACTCTACCAAAATTTACACCGCCTTAGTTTTACAGAGGCAAGCAAGCCTCTTTTTCGCTCGTAGGACTTAGAACTTGACAGGATTAGCGGAGAGATATTTCTTTACCATAAGAGCTATCTTGAAGATGATAGCGTGGTCGAACTCTCTCAGGTCAAGACCCGTGAGCTTTTTGATCTTTTCAAGTCTGTACACAAGAGTATTTCTGTGAACAAACAGTTTTCTTGAAGTTTCAGAAACGTTCAGGTTGTTTTCAAAGAACTTCTGGATAGTGAAAAGTGTTTCATGATCCAGCGACTCGATAGAGCCTTTCTTGAAAACTTCCTTAAGGAATGTTTCGCAAAGTGTTGTAGGCAGGTGATAGATAAGTCTTGCGATACCAAGATTGTCATAAGAAACGATATTCTTGTCAGTATCGAACACCTTTCCTACCTCGAGAGCTATCTGTGCTTCCTTGAAGCTTCTTGCCAGATCCTTTACGCCCTCTACTACTGTTCCTATACCTACAGTGACTCTTGTATAGAATTCACTTGAAAGGGTATCGGAAATAGAACGTGCCAGTTTTTCCAGATCCTTTGACTCAACGCCGTTTGCCACTTCCTTAACAAGCACGATATCGCTCTCAGTGATGTTGAAAACGAAGTCCTTGGACTTGTCAGGGAAAAGGTTCTGGATAACATCGTAAGCTGAAACGTCATTTGTGGAGAGTATTCTGATAAGCAGCACGACTCTTGAAATGTCAGCGCTGAAATGCAGCTCTCTAGCTTTAACATGAACGTCGCCCGGCAGCACGTTGTCAAGCACTACGTTCTTGATGAAATTGTTTCTGTCGTATTTTTCGTCATAATACTGCTTTATGCTGGAAAGAGTAATGGCAAGTATGCTTGCATACTTTGCAGCCACCTCGTCTGTTCCCTCAACGAAAACAGCATAGTCAGGTTTCATATGAGCACCGAATGGCTTATAGGTATAACCGTCTCTAACAAAAATGTCGTGTGAATCGCCCAGATCTAACGAAACAAATTCGTTAGTCGTTCCGACCTGTGAAAGCTCAGAGCAGGCAATGATAGTTGCGTTCTCATCTATTACGCCTATGACGCAGTCGATAGTGTCACGCATCTGATGAACAACGCTCTGAAATAATCTGTTTGACATAAGTTATTCCCCTCTACTTGCAAAAATTTTCGACCTAAGTTCTGCCATGGGCATAATTACCCCATAAGGGCAGATGTCTGCACATTGTTATTATAACAAAAAACGATATGTTTTGCAAGTGTTTTATAGTGAAAATATGCAAAAAAACTTTTATACCGCAGTTTCAAGCACTGGTCTGCGGTCTGATATATTACAAATTGTAACACATTTTGCTCTCTTATGTGTGAATTTTTTGTTAAATCACAGGTTTTCATGGTGATTTTGTACAAAAGAGGGGCGTAAAGTTCGTTTTGAGTAACCGAATTGTAATTAATAAACTTTTTGTAAATATCCTGAGCTATGTGCATAACAGCGTAGTTAAAGCGTTGCAAAGGGTAAAAAAATATGTTACAATCTATAAAAAGAAAGCTGTAAGATTTGTTATCGGGAGGTAATCAAAATGGACGTAAAAAAATATCTTGAAGCAGGAAAGATAGTATCGGTGTTCGGCATAAAGGGCGAGATAAAAGTACAGCCATGGTGTGATGGACCTGAATTTCTCTGCGGATTTGACACACTATATTATAAGAGTGGTACTCCTGTGGAGATAGAGCGTTCGAGAGTTGCAAAGAATATCGTTGTAATGAAAGTCAAGGGCGTTGACACTGTGGAGGAGGCTCAGAAGCTTCGCAACAGGGTGCTTTATATCGACCGTGACGATGTGGAGCTTGATGAGGGCTGTTATTTTGTTCTGGATCTTATAGGTCTTGAAGTGGTCGACGCTGACAGCGGTGAAAGCTACGGCAAGATAACAGATGTAAGTCAGACGGGTGCTAACGATGTTTACCACATAACCGATGAAAAGGGAAACGTTAAGCTTATCCCTGCGATACCTGAAGTTGTGGCTGAAACGGATATCGAGGGTGGCGTGATGAAGATAACTCCGCTGGAGGGGCTTTTTGATTAATGAAGTTCTGCAAATACGAGGACTTGGAAAGGCTTGTCAGAGATTATTCTGACGGAATGTTCAGCCTGATATTTCCAAAGGTGAACAGCCGTGAAAAGTCGCTGAAATGTATCGAGAGAGTTTTTACAGCATACATAGATGAAAGTCCACGGCTGAGAAGTTCCAGGGCTGAGGAAAAATGGCTTATAAAAAGGCTGAGAAAAGAGAGCGGATTCAACAGGCTTGCCAACACATATAAGGGCGAGGGGCTGAGTTTTATGGAGCTTGACAATATGCTCACAAGTCTGAGGGTATACTATAATAACGAGGGCAACAAGCCGAAGAAGCGCAGGTCTGCTTTGTGGAGCTTATTTGTGGTGATAATAATCGCTATTGTGGTGACTATCGGTGTTGTGCAGGGCATAGGATACTATGAAAAAAGCGGCGGCTCTGTGCAGGAGCATTTGAACAGCGCTGAGGAAAACTGGGCTTACCAGCCTTTTGACATGATATGGAGGAATTGATTTGAACATAGATATTGCAACGCTTTTTCCTGAAATGCTTGAGAATTATCTTTCTGAAAGCGTAGTAGGCAGGGCAAGGGCTAAGAATATTTTCACGGTAACGTGTCATAATATCAGGGATTACACTCAGGACAAGCACCGCAGAGTAGACGATACCCCTTACAGTGAAAGACAGGGTATGCTCATGCAGTGCGAGCCTATTTACAACTGCTACAAGTCGGTGACAGCTGGAAAGGCAAAGCCTCACGTTATCTATATGTCCCCACAGGGAAAAACGCTGACCCAGAAGCGTGCAAAGGAACTTTCTCAGCTTGACAGCATATTTATATTATGCGGTCATTATGAGGGAGTGGACAGCAGGGTCATTGACGAAATAGTCGATGAAGAAATATCCGTGGGGGATTATGTGCTTACCGGCGGAGAACTTCCTGCGTTGGTGCTGGTGGACTGCGTTGTGAGAATGCTGGAGGGAACGCTTTCGCAGGCGGATTGCTATGAGGACGAGAGTCATTATAATGGTCTGCTGGAATATCCACAGTACACACGTCCTGAGGTGTGGCACGACAGGGAAGTGCCTAAAGTGCTTCTATCGGGCAATCATGCTGAGATAGCGAAATGGCGCCGTGAGGAGGCTGTAAAAGCCACCTATTTGAAGCGTCCTGAGCTGTTGGAAAGAAGTCCGCTGACGGAAAAAGATTTGGCTATTATACACAAATTAGAAGAAAAAGAGAATAAAAAGTGATATTGGTTTTCAACACTTTTCACATAATTGTTAAATGAATTTGTACAAAATGATATGATGTAAAAATCTGTGTTGTGAATATATCACAAGTTTAATCATAAAAGTTGCAAAGTTTAGAGCATTGTGCTGAAAATTGAGGGTTTTTCGCTTGTTTGTCTAAAATTTGCGTTGACTAAGGCAGACTTGTCGAGTATAATAAATATATCAAATAACCTGAGGGTATCTTGAAAAAGTCCCTTAATTAGGGAGTTTAACAGCATTATAATGAATGGGAGAGATCAGTATGTTCGTAAAAGACGTAGTAGTACAGAATCAGGTAGGACTTCACGCACGCCCTGCAACATTTTTCATCCAGAAGGCAAATGAATTCAAGTCATCTATCTGGGTAGAGAAAGAGGAGAGAAGAGTAAACGCAAAGAGCCTTCTTGGAATCCTTTCACTTGGCATCGTAGGCGGCACAACTATCAGGATCATTGCAGACGGTCCAGATGAGGAAGCAGCAGTAAAGGGTCTTGTTGACCTTGTTGACAGTGGCTTTGCTGAGGGTGCAAGATAATCGCTCCCTGAATATAACTAAATAGAATAGTTTGATTTAAGCGGAATGTTCTGTGTGGGGCGTTCCGCTTTTTTTGCGTCATGCGTCATAAAATAGGTTCGTTCTGCGATATCCTCGACAGGACAAAAAAACACCCACAGAAAACTGTGGGTGCCAAAAAATAAAAATTATAGGGGAGAAGCTAGTAGAAATTAATCTACAAGCTGTATATATGAAGGCTTGGGGTAAAAGCCTACATACCAAAAATCAACTGCCGCTCTTGGAACTTTCCTCAGTGGGTCTTGTCCCTTGCGACAACTATATAATACCCTGCCCGTATGTACTGCGTATGAAAGTTTTGTGTTAGTTATGTGAACTTTGTTGAACAATTTTTGAAGGTGTGGTATACTATACCAAGAAGCGACGGAAGCGTCGTGAAAGTGCGTAAAATCGTGATTTGAGATTGGAGGACAGTGCTTGACACTGGTTGGGAATATGCCTAGATTTTTTGTTGACAGCGTATCGGGGAATACGATTTCTATCAGGGGTAATGATGCTTATCATATCGGCAGAAGTTTGCGTATGAGGTTGGGCGATGTCATTACGGTATGTGCGGACAGGGTGGAATATAGGGCAAAAATTCTGTCCATTTCTGATAAGGAAGTGGTTTGCGATGTGCTTTCTGCTGAGAAAAGCGAAAACGAGCCTACTGTGAATGTGGTGCTTTATCAGGCGTTGCCTAAGTCTGATAAAATGGATCTTATAGTGCAAAAGGCTGTGGAGCTTGGAGTATACAAGATAGTGCCTGTTATTACGTCGAGGTGCGTTTCAAGACCTGCAAAAAGCGGCTATGAAAAGCGTGTGGAGAGATACAATAAGATAGCTTTGGAAGCGGCGAAACAGTCAGGCAGGGGATATGTGCCTGAGGTGACGAATTTTATCAGCTTTGAGGAGTGCCTTGGTGAACTTAAAGAGTGCGACGAGAGCTTTATGTGTTACGAAAAGGGCGGTGTGAGCCTTAGTAAGACAGGCATTGCCCCTGTCAGTGAGGGCGAGGAAAAGACTATTGGCTTGTTTATCGGCTGTGAGGGCGGTTTCGAGAGCCATGAGGCGGAGAGCTGTAGTCAGGCAGGGGTCACTGTGGTGAGTCTTGGACCTAGGATACTGCGATGCGAGACAGCTCCACTGGCGGCTCTTAGCGTGATAATGAGCCTTACGGGAAATATGTAGCGGTGGGCAATTTGTCAAAGCTTACTGAGATTTTTTGAGCAGGTTGTATAAAAAATCAGTATTTTTTGTAAACGTCTTGATTTTTTATAACAAATATGCTATACTGTAGATAGTCTGAACGCAGTTCAGAGTGGAATATTCAAAAAAAGGAGCGTTTTATTATGGCAAGCGGATTGAAAGTTATAGCTGCACTCGGTGCGATCGCTGCAGGAGCTGCTGCTATTTTTGCATTTAAAAAGCACAAGGAGCTTGAAAACTACGATTACGAAGATCTCGACGAGGATTTCGACGATTGCTGCGGCTGCGACGAGTGCTCTGACGAGGCTGATGAAGCTGACAAGGCAGAGGACGCTGAGAAGTCTGAGGAAAAGGCTGAAGAGCCTGCTGAGGACGAGGCTGCAACTGAGGAGGACGCTGACGTTGAAGTTCAGCTCGACGCTATCGAGGAGCCTGTTGAGGACGTTGACAAGGAATAATCGAGTATCATTTATGAAAACAAAAAGGACAAGCCACTGTGGTTTGTCCTTTTTTTATTTGCCGATATAATTTGTGTCATTTGTATATATTTAGGCTTTGCTCAGGCGGGTTTCTATAAAGTCGAAGACCTCGTCTTGGGATATGCCTAGAACGGCTGAAAACTCGTCAAAGAGCAGATTTTCCGCATTCTTGAAAAAACGTTCGTCCAATGAATGAAGATGTCTGCCCTTCGCAATAAGATGTTTCTGTCTGAGATACAATGTTCTCACAAGCTGTGCAAGTCGCTTTCTGTCACCGCTTTCAAGTACCTGTGAATAAAGCTCGGCACGCTCGCTGCTGCTTTCTTTCCAAAGGGAGCTCTCCTCGGGCATTTCTTTTATGATCTCCTCTATCTCATCGCCTGTGAGCAGAGGTTTGAACTTTGTTTTAAGCTCGTCATTATCTACCGGCACATACAAGGTGGAATTGATTTGGTGGACAGGCTTTAGAACTATGTAGCGCTTTTTCTGACCCTTGACGGTCTGTTCGCACTCGCCCTCGACTTTGCACACTCCGGTTGTACCGTATGATATGACGTCGCCTTTTTTTAGCATTTTTAACGCTCCTTCCACATTAAATCGTGAATACAACTTTATTTTGTCTCTTATATACATTATAACACTTTTTTTCTAAAAATGTCATAGGCAATTTTAACAAATCCTACATAGAAGAGGATTGTATAAATGTGTATGAAATGGGTTGCGAAAAAACGGAAAGAGATGTTCTTTCCGCTTTACATATCTTTATAGTAGGTCTTGTTTTTGGTTAGTCCCAGAAGATAGTCTACATTTGTTTTGTGATATTCAGCTAGGGCTATGAGGATATCCGTGGGAATATCACGCTGTCCTAGTTCGTAGTTGCTGTAAGCTTGCTGTGAGCAATGGAGTATTTTTGCCATATCGTTTTGTTTAAGGTCTGCATCTTCTCGCATATCTCGTATTCTTTGAAAAACCATGCGGCGCTCCATTCCTTTCTGATAGTCTATATTTAATATATCATACAACATTATGTTGTGCTTTTCTTACTACATTATGTTGTAAAAACACTATGGCTGTTTGTGGGTATTTAACAAAATATTTATAAATGTCGAAAATATTGTTGACTTGCATAGGAGAATGTTGTAAAATAAATTTATTAAAGAAATATGGAGGTAACATTATGAAAAAAATATCTGCTCTTTTATTGGCAGTGGTAATGGCTTTTGGCATGGCAGGCTGTTCTGACAGTGGTTCTTCCGACAGTGATAACGAAAGCTCTGCTGCGGCTGTGCAGACGGAAAGCAGTGCTGCTGACTCATCAGAAGATGCAACAGCAACGACAACTACCACAACAACTGCTCCTGCGGTAACGGAATCATCACAGGCTGAGGTGGCTGACACAAGCACTGCTGACGAAAACAAGCCTGCAAGCGTTGACAGCAACGATATTGCGGCTAGTGCTATCGAGCCTTCTGAAACAAGCGAGGAAAATCTTGCGCCTATCGGTCAGTGGATAAAGACTACCAGATACTGTGCTACAGACAAGATCTACCACACTATCTATACAAGGATAACAAAGGTAGTTAGCAAAAGTGAGGATGCAGATTATGTAAACAAGGCTATCGAGCTCAACAACTCTGTTGGCAGTGATTTTTCTAAGATAGACGAGAGCGAGCTGAAAATACCTGATGACTGTGAGCTTTGCGTTATGGAATATGAGGTCTATGTTCCTGAGGATTTCCCTAGCAATGAATGGGGCATAATCTCTCCTGATGTAAACTATTCTGCTTCCAACAAGGGCGGCGGAGGAATACCTTCTGCTGACGGAGCTTCTACTTATATCGGCATGGGCGGAACTACTGAGCTTCTTACACAGAAAAAGAACGAATATTTTGTTGGAAATACATACAAGTATGTAAACCTTTTCCTTATGGTAAAGGGCTACAAGGATTACAAGTTCACATTCAGCTCTTATCCAGAGGGAACAACTTCTGACAGCTCTGATGACGCTGTAACGGCATATATCAGCGCAGAATAATATGTATTTTGGGGCAGGCACGTTGTGTCTGCCTTTTTTCTTTGCGGAGAAATTGACAATGTGGGGCAAGCGTGTTATAATAAAGTATTATGGAAAAGTATACTTGTCTGAGAGAGGAAAATCAGTAAATGAACGAAAATAATATACGAAATTTCTGCATTATAGCTCATATAGACCACGGCAAATCTACTCTTGCCGATAGAATTTTGGAGCTTACCGATACTGTGAAGCTGAGAGATATGGAAGATCAGCTTCTCGATAATATGGATATCGAGCGTGAAAGAGGTATCACTATCAAAGCTCGTGCGGTGCGCCTTAATTATCACGCTGACGACGGACAGGACTATGTTTTCAACCTTATCGACACTCCAGGTCACGTTGACTTCAACTATGAGGTGTCACGTTCTCTTGCTGCCTGCGAGGGTGCATTGCTTATCGTTGACGCATCTCAGGGTATAGAAGCGCAGACCCTTGCAAACACTTATCTTGCTATCGAACATGACCTCGAGGTAGTGCCTGTTATAAACAAGATAGACCTGCCGTCCGCTGACCCTGAAAGGGCTTGCACAGAGGTAGAGAACGTTATAGGCATTCCTGCTATGGACGCTCCGAGGATATCAGCTAAAATGGGTACGAACGTCAAAGAGGTGCTTGAACGTGTTGTAAAGGATATACCATGCCCAAAGGGCGACGAGAACGCTCCGCTTAAGGCTCTTATTTTCGACAGCTATTATGACCAGTACAAGGGAGTTATAATATACTGTCGTGTGAAAGAGGGGCATATCAAGGCCGGAGATACCATCAGGCTTATGGCTACGGGGGCTGAGTTTCAGACGGTGGAGATAGGCTATATGGGAGCAACTGACCTTGTGCCTGTGGGCGAGCTTCATGCAGGCGAGGTAGGATATATCGCTGCTTCTATCAAGGATATCGGCGACACTCGTGTGGGCGATACTGTGACAAATGCGGCTGAGCCTTGCGCTGAGGCACTGCCGGGATACAAAAAGGTAAACCCTATGGTATACTGTGGAATCTATCCTGCGGACGGAGCAAAATATCCTGACCTTCGTGACGCTTTGGAAAAGCTTATGCTCAATGACGCATCACTGTCCTTTGAGCCTGAAACTTCAATTGCACTGGGCTTTGGTTTCAGATGTGGCTTTCTCGGACTTCTGCACATGGAGATAATCCAAGAGCGTTTGGAGAGAGAATATAATCTTGACCTTATCACAACTGCGCCGTCAGTTATTTATAAGGTAAATCTGACTAACGGCGAAACTGTGTTCATAGATAACCCGACAAATTATCCTGATGTGGCAAATATTGCATCGGCGGAAGAACCGATAGTTAATGCACATATTTATACGCCGTCTGAATATGTTGGAAATATAATGGAGCTTTGTCAGGACAGACGTGGCGTATACAAGGATATGAAGTATATAGACGAAACTAGAGTTGACCTGCATTATCAGCTTCCCCTCAACGAGATAGTTTATGACTTCTTTGACGCATTGAAATCACGCACAAAGGGCTATGCTTCATTTGACTATGAGATGATGGGCTATGCGAAGTCTAAGCTTGTGAAGCTTGATATACTCCTTAACGGCGAGGTGGTTGACGCACTTTCTTTCATCGTACACGAGGATAAGGCTTATTCAAGGGGCAGAAGACTGACGGAGAAGCTTAAAGAGAATATACCAAGACAGCTCTTTGAAATACCTGTGCAGGCGGCCATCGGTGGAAAGATAATAGCCAGAGAAACTATCAAGGCTATGAGAAAAGACGTGCTTGCTAAGTGCTATGGCGGAGATATTACAAGAAAGAAGAAGCTGTTGGAGAAGCAAAAAGAAGGAAAGAAGCGAATGAGACAGCTTGGATCTGTGTCAGTGCCACAGGAAGCGTTTATGTCGGTGCTGAAGCTGGACGAGTAGCGTAGTTTAAGTGAGGAGTGAGGAATGGCGAAGCCATACCGAGCAAATCACCAATACAAAGTAGAGAAAACACCGAGCGGAGTAATTTTGCAACGGTAGAATTTTGGCGTAGGGGCTGGCGCCCTCGACAGCCCGTTCGGAGAGTGGATAGGTTTTGGTTTATACAAATATATCAACATTTTTTTGAAAGGAGCAGCTATGCCTGATATACAAAAGTCTATGAAATTGTCGCTGGCTTTCGGGCTGAGCGGTGCGGTGATATTGCCTGTGCTTTATGAGGTGTATGCCAATATCTCTGCGGCGGCTGGGCTTGTGCTTATCGCTGTGTGGGCGGTGTGTGCAGGAGCTAAATTCTCGGCACTCAAATTCAAGGAAGCTTTTATGGGCATGGTATGCACACTTGCTTATGCAGGTATTCTTGGCGTTATCTGCTATATCGTTATCCACCCCAAAGTTTCCGATATGCTAAACAGGCGGTCGGTGTATTTTCAGCTCAGTTTGAAACAGCAGGCTTATTTCGTGCTTTATGCGGTGCTTATAAGCCTTTGTATGTTCCTTGTGTGGGGCGGTATATTTGGTGTGAAAAAGGCGATAGAGAGATTTCGGCTCAATCGTGAAAAAACAGGAGAGTATATCGACAAGGCTTTTGATGATGACGAGGATATGCTATGACAGGAATTTATATCCATGTGCCTTTCTGTAAAAGAAAATGCCCTTACTGTGACTTCTATTCCGTTTGCAGGCCTGAGCTTTATGAGGACTACACGCAGGCTGTGTGCCGCAATATTGAGGCTTTCAAGGGTAGGGACATAAAATGCGATACTATCTACTTCGGTGGCGGTACGCCATCTGTGCTGTCGGCTGAACAGGTTGACAGGATAATAGATACGGCAGGAAAGTGCTTTGATCTTTGCCAGCCTGAAATAACCTTGGAGGCTAATCCAAGCTCTGTGGACAGGGAGAAGATGTCAGGGTGGAGAAAAGCAGGGGTAACAAGGCTTTCTTTTGGCGTTCAATCGGCTAATGACAGGGAGCTTGGCTTTTTGGGCAGGCTTCATGACTTTTCTCAGGCAAAGTCGGCTGTGGAAACGGCGGCTCAGGTGGGATTTAGACACATCTCATGCGATATCATGCTCGGGGTAAAGGGTCAGACCCTTGAAAGCCTTTGGGATAGCATAGAGAGCCTTACGGCACTCCCTGTTGATCATATTTCGGCTTATATGCTGAAAATAGAAAAGGGTACGGCTTTTGATTGTGATGAGATGAGAAACGCTGTAGCTGATGACGATATGCTGTGCGATATGTATTTGCAAACTGTGGGACAGCTTGCAAGCAAGGGCTTTTTACAGTATGAGATATCAAATTTTGCCAAAGAGGGCGGAAAATCACGGCACAATCTTAAATATTGGCACGGGGAAGAATATATAGGCATTGGCCCGTCGGCACATTCTTTCTTTGATAATGAGAGATATTACTGCAAGAGCGATGTTGAGGAGTTTATTTCTGACAAGGTGCAGAGCATGGTGGTGCTTGAGGACGACCCTGACAAGGCAGAGGAGTATGTCATGCTGGGGTTAAGGCTCACGGAGGGCATTGACATAGGTAAAGCCGAGGAGCTTGGTGGTAAAGAGCTTGGGGAGAATATCCGCAAGAAGGCGGCTTTGTTTCAGAAACAGGGGCTTTGCGTGGTCGAAAAGGGTATTTTAAGGCTTACGCCTGCGGGTTTTCTGGCTTCAAACTCTATTATCGGTGAACTGCTGTGGTAAACCTGTATAAATATAGGCAGACAGTGTTGTGCAGTTATACAATAGATATACGATATGTAGGGGATAAGCTTGAAAAATGACAGAAAATGTGGTATAATTCACTGCGGCGGAGTGTGTCCGCAGTTTTATATTACCGAGAGGGCTTTTTTATGAAAAGTATAAGATTTATTGCTTTGATCTCAGCAGCGGCAATGTGTTTCGGACTTTGTGCCTGCGGAAAGTCGGAGAAAAAAGACGAGATAGCTGTGCCTATTCTGGAAACTAAGGATATAACATATAAGACGGTAAAAGCTGAGATAGGAGATATCTCTCAGGAGTATCATCAGGAGGGCGTTTATGATTACCCTTACAGTGAAACCGTCACCTTCAAGGCAAGCGGTCAGATAAAGTCTATAGATGTGGAGTCGCCTTGTGATGTGAAAAAGGGCGACCTGCTTTGCACACTTTATTCTGACGATGTGGACGAACAGATAGAAGAGGAAGAAATAAGGCTCAATCAGGCGAAGCAGACGGTCGCTACATTGCAGGCGAACGGTGCTGACTACAGTGAGATACAGCTTTCTCAGTATGACTTACAGATAGAACAGCTCAAATATGACAGTCTTGTGGCGTCCTTGGAGGATTATAAGGTTTACGCTCCATGTGACGGACAGTTTGATCTTGCAGACAGACAAGGTCAGGAGCTGACAGCGTTCATGCCGGTGAATAAGGGCGAGGTGCTAGGGTATACTTCCGATAAATCACAAAAGGCTCTGTGCGTGTCTGTGTTTGATAACGCGCTCACAAACGTGAATTTTGGCACTGCGGTGCAGATAGTGCAGGGTGCCAATACGATGGGCGGCACTGTGACGGATATAATCTACAATGAGAGCGGAGATTTCTCGGCATATGTTTATGTTATAACCCCTGACGAGGAGAACGATATGCTGGATCTTGGCGGCATAGAGGTTGTCTTTGACGTGTATTCAAGGCTTGATACTGTTATAGTTCCGCAGAAGGCGGTGAAGAAGCTTGATGGACGCAACTATGTGAACCTGCTTGTGGACGGTGTAAAGATAGAGCAGGACGTAGAGCTTGGCATTGAGGACAACGACAACGTTGAGATACTTTCGGGACTCAGCGGCGGTGAGGAGATAATACTCAATTGACGGCATTCAGCCAATTAAATATTATTTGATATGTCTGATTTGTGTTTTAAGAAAAAATAAAGAAATAAAGCACTTGATTTTTTGCGTAATTTCGTGTAAAATAAAAGAACAGAGTGTCTAGGGAGGACTAAAAATGAAGGATTTTTTATCTAACGTATGGGTAAAGCGAGCGGTATCAGTTTTCAATGTCGCTTACTTTGCTGTAATAACTCTGCTCACTTATGCAACGTTCCTGTATGATCTGGAGTTTGCGGCAGGCAGAGAAAAATCGTTTTTCACAGTGTATGTGGTGCTTAACGTAGTTTTTATGGGACTTATGCTCTTTTCAAGACGTGAGCTTGTGACGGAGATACTGAGCATACTCATGCTTCCGGTCGTGTTCTGCATGATACTTTTCAACATGGGCGACTGGATATTGATAGTTCCGCCGTTCATTGTTGCTATCATAATGTTCTTTGCAGCAGGCACGAACGAAACTGTAAAGGTTATAATGGGTACAATATATCTGCTTTTGTATGTTCTTGGAATAGTTGCATACTTTGTGCTTAATATCCTTTTCGGAGGCACGTCTGTTGAAACTGTGCTAAATTCAGATCTTGACACATCGTCAAGTGTTTATGCTCTCTACAGGGATAACTTCAAGAAGCTCACTGAAGTAACGTCAGAATCAAATACCATATCGCCTGACGGCCAGTATCAGATAATACTTTATGATGTAAAGGACAGCGACAAGGGTGCTGTAAAGATATGCGTAGTGCCATATAATCAGGATATCGAGCTTAAATTCTTTACTCTTAAGCAGAAAGGTATCAAAAAGACCATTTCCAACAAGGGTATAAGAGGAACAGTTCCTGATGTTGGCTGGGTAAAGGAGGACGGAGTTCTCAAGGTGCAGTACAGACTTTCGGAGGCTGATGATCTGAGAGCTACTTCTGTTACAACAATGCCGGATAAGCAGTATTTCCAGTTCCTTGGTATTCAATAAGTTCGCAGGACCGTCTGAGAAGGCGGTCTTTTTTTGATAAAAAATGGCTGTCAATAAGAGCTTATTCATAAAAATCGTGTGGTTATTTTGGTTAAAACGCTTAGCTTGTATTACAAAACAGTTACATTATATGAAAAATTGTATGGTACACTTGACAGATTTGTTAAAAAGGTGTAAAATATTAATAGTGTTTTATAACGTTTCGATACTTGTGTGAACGGCTATGAAAGCGTTTACATACAATAGTATCAAGGGAGGATAAGAATTAAAATGAGATCAAAGAGAATACTTGGCGTGGTATCAGCGATAATGATGCTTGGTGTTTGTGCTGTGCCTGCTTATGCCGACAGTGAGGCTGAAATACCTGAATATAGTGCCGACAAGAGTATCCTTACAACAGATACTTCAGCACCGTCCTTGTCGTTTGATATGAAGGATTGGGAGAGATATATCAAGGTGACTCCTGACGGTGAGAAGATATCAGTGGGAGCATCCCAAGAAAAGACCTATGCTTATCAGGGTGCAAGCCTTAAGATAACAGCAACACAGCCTAATGACATAAGCGATTATTGTACTTTTGCTTCGCTTATAAGAGATGACGATAAGAATTTGGTTTATCCTGGCTCTGATTCTGAAGATGCGCCTTATATAACGATGGGCGTTGAGATCGACGCCAAGGATTTTGGTATGACTTGTTTTGACGGCTGTATGATTTCTTTTAAGTACAGGATAAATCAGGACGCTCAGGGCAAGCTTATGGGAGATTCTGTGTTTGCTTTTCCTTGTACTGAGGAATACAAAAAGGTGACCAGCAATAGTGTTCAGCTTGAAATAAATACAGATGCAAGCAATAATGTTACTCAGTATGCGACAGCACTTATACCAGTACCTGACAAGTGCGGAGCAACAAAGTTCGTATTTGAGATACCGGTTATAAAGAAAATGGATAAGACAGATGTGCTTTATATTGATAATCTTGTAATAGATACTCCGTTGCAGAAGAACGATGTAGATCTTCAGGTAATGAATCTCGATGGCTACAATAAAAGTGCAAAGGCACAGGAGATCGTGCAGGGCTTAAAGATACAGCCTAAGTCAAACGGACTGAGCAGCACTTCGTCATCTGAGGCTGAATCTTCAAAGGGTATCGGAGTAGTAGGCATTGTAGTTATTGTGGTCGTTGCGGTGGTTATTGTCGGTGCTGTTATTTTCGTTATCAAGAAAAAGAAATCGCGGTTCTATTGATTTTTTGATCTGACAAAGAGATGGGCTTTTAGCTCGTCTCTTTTTTGTTTTTTTATGAATATATCCTCATCTCCGAGAAATAATAGCATTAGCCTAAAATGGCATATCTTATACTGAAAGGAACTTAATTATGAAAAAAATGTTCGCTATGCTAACTTGTCTCGGTCTTTGCGGTGTTATGCTCGCAGGCTGTTCAAGAAATGACGATAACTCAGGTTCGACATCTTCCGGCGTTACTTCGACCACAACTTCTAAAAATGAGGTAACAAGCAGACGTGATGACAGCGACACGCTTGTGAGCCGTGTTGGCGATGGTATCAAGGACACTGTAAGCGGTGGTGCGGATATTATTGATGATACTGTAAGCACTGTAGAAAGCGTTGTTGACGATATCATCAGATAAGCTGCACATATGCTTGCGGACTGCTCAGCCGTGATATTATTTCGGCTTGCGGCAGTCCGTTTTTTATTGTGAAATCGTATGATAAAACTCAAACAATGTCAAAAGTCAATGGTTGACTATTGATAAATTATTAACGCCAAATCATAATTAACTAATTATTTGACTAACTGTGAACGAAGTGTAAAATCCATGTAAAATAAATGTTTAAGTTTGCGGTTTGCTCTTTAAAAATGTGGGGCTGTGTGGTATAATGAAATACATCAGGCAGATATTTTCTGCTATTAAGAAAATGTAAAGATTTATGGTGGATTTCTTTATGAAAATTGGAGAAAATAAGTGAAAAATATAGGCTCTGAGCTTGGCGGCTTGCTGAAAAAAATATGCTTATGGGGCGGTGTTATGGCTACTGTATGCTGGGCATTTACTTTGCTGTGGGGCTTTGACATCACACAGCTTGCGGGCTTTGCATTGGGCTGGGGCTATATGTGCCTTTGTATGTACTACCTTGGTGTGACCTGCGAAAAGGCTGTGGAGCTTGAGGGCAAAAAGGCTAAGCGGACAATGCTTGGGTGTTACATGACTAGGTATGGAGTGCTTTTTGTGCTTTGTGCGGGGGCTATGCTCACGAAGGCTGTGAGTGCGGTGGGGATACTGCTGCCGCAGTTTTATCCGAGGATAATTCTGTATGTCATGCAGATAAGAGAAGGAAGGGATAAATAAATGACGGGTATAGGAAACGGCCCTAAGATAGTGTTTGAGATAGGCAGTCTGAGGATCACCGAAACGGTGGTGATGGGCTGGCTTATTATAGTTGCGGTGCTGATACTGTGCTTGTGGCTCACACACGATTTGAAAAAAGTGCCTGAGAAAAAGCGCCAGGTAGTCGTTGAGATGTTTGTGAACTTCATCAACAACATGGTCAAAGAGAATATGGGCGTTAAGATGATGAAGTATGCCCCTTATATTGCTACGCTGCTTATTTATGCGGTGTTTGGCGCTCTTATCAGTATGATAGGTCTGAGGTCTATGACTGCGGACATCAATGTTACGGCAACGTGGGCTCTTATGACATTCGTGCTTATCACATACAACAAGATAAAAGCGAACGGTTTCAAGGGCTACCTTAAAAGCTTTGCACAGCCTGTGGCTTTTATCCTGCCGCTTAATATCATCAGTGAGGTGGCAACGCCTGCGTCTATGGCGTTCCGTCTGTTCGGCAACGTTGCAGGCGGCATGGTAATAACGGGACTGCTTTATGGTGCGCTCGGCTCGCTGTCATCTGCACTGGGTCTGACTTTTGAGGCAGGCTCATGGGCGTTCAGTGTATTTCAGGTAGGTATACCTGCAGTGCTTAGCATGTATTTCGACCTGTTCTCAGGGTGCATACAGGCTTATATCTTCTCGATGCTCACCATGGTAAACGTTGGTGCGGCTGCGGAAACAGAGTAAATTACCGCTTTTGCGGAAAAGTATAAATATGTAAATAACGGAGGTTTATCATTATGGAAAAGGCTATTCTTCTTGGCTGTTCAGCAATCGGCGCAGGACTTGCAATGATCGCAGGTATCGGACCTGGTATCGGTGAGGGCTACGCAGTAGGAAAGACTATCGAGGCTATCGCAAGACAGCCTGAGGCTAAGGGCGACTGCACAAGAACAATGTTCATAGGCGTTGCTATGGCTGAGTCAACAGGTATCTACGCATTCGTTGTAGCACTTATCCTGCTCTTTGCTAACCCATTTATCGGAAAGCTTTAATAAAAAGCTTCAAACAAGATTTGCTCTGCATTGGTGCGGAGGGGAGGTTGGATAAATGGTATTGGCAGCAGGCGATGTGACAGAGTTTCTGTCAATAGATCTGACAACGATAATTGCGACTTTGCTCAATACGCTCATACTGTTTTTGGTGCTCAGGCATTTTCTGTTCGATAAGGTGAACAAGGTCATCGAGGACAGGAAAAATGATGTTAAGGAAACTTACAGGCAGGCTGACGAGGCAAAAGAAAATGCCGAGAAGCTTGAAGCTGAGTATACAAGCAGATTAGAGGGTGCAAAGGAAGAGTCTGCACAGATTATACAGACGGCAACAAGAAAGGCTCAACAGCGTTCTGACGAGATAATCAGCGAAGCGAGAACTGAGGCAAAGGGTCTTGTGGACAACGCTTCAAGAGAGATCGAAAGAGAAAAGAAGATCGCTGTCAACCAGATCAAGAACGAGATCACCGATATTGCTTTCTCGGCTGCGGCGGCAGTTGTGGAAAAGGATATGACAGGCGAGGACAACGAACGTCTTATCGAGAAGTTCATCGACAATGTGGGTGAGATGTAATGGCAGACAGTATCGGGAATATTTACGGCAATGCACTTTTCGAGGTGTGCTGCGAGGAAAACTGCCTTGATGAAGTCTATGGTGAGCTTGGGAGCATAAGGGATATAATTTTCTCTCAGGGTCAGGAGGAATATGTGGAGCTGCTTGCGTCACCGCTGGTAACGGAGGACGAAAAAAGGGCGGCGCTGGAAAAGGTGTTTATGGACAGGATACAGCCTGTTACGCTTAATTTTCTTTGCCTTGTGAGTGAAAAGGGCAGGATAAGGTTTCTGCCTGAGATATGCGCAAAGTTCAAGGAGCTTTATGAAAAGCATAATAATATCATAGAGGTCACTGCGGTGACGGCTATGCCTCTGTCTGAAAGGCTCAGGGACAAGCTTGTGGCTAAGCTGGAGGCTGTTTCGGGGGCAAAGATAGTGCTTGTGGAAAAGGTGGATAAAAGCCTTATGGGCGGTATCGTGCTGAGATATTCAGACACAGAAATAGACGGCAGCGTCAGAACTAAGCTTGATGATATCAAGGCTCAGATCGACGGGGTCATTGCATAGGAAAGGAACGGTATTTTAACATGAAATTACGTCCTGATGAAATAACAGGCTTGATAAAACAGCAGATCAAGGACTACCGCAGCAAGCTGGAGCTTGACGATGTGGGGACGGTCTGCACTGTTGGCGACGGAATTTCAAGAGTTCATGGACTTGACAAGTGTATGTCGGGCGAACTTCTTGAATTTTCTAACGGAACATACGGCATGGCAATGAACTTGGAGCAGGATTTTGTAGGCTGTGTACTTCTCGGCTCTGAGGACGGAATAAAAGAGGGGTCTGGAGTAAAGAGAACAGGCAGGATAGTTTCTGTGCCTGTGGGAGATGCGCTTCTCGGACGAGTTGTGAACGCTCTCGGTGCACCTATCGACGGCAGGGGCGCTGTGCTTACAACAGAAACAAGACCTGTGGAAAGCCCTGCTTTCGGAATAATTACAAGACAATCAGTAAACAGACCATTGCAGACAGGTATCAAGGCTATCGACTCTATGATACCTATAGGCAGAGGTCAGCGTGAGCTTATTATAGGCGACAGACAGACAGGTAAAACTTCTATAGCACTTGACACTATCATAAATCAGAAAGGAAAGGACGTTATCTGTATCTATGTGGCGATAGGTCAGAAGCAGTCTACTGTGGCAAACGTGGTGGATACCCTTTCTAAGCATGGGGCTATGGATTATTCTATAGTTGTATCGGCAACGGCTTCTGAAATGGCACCTTTGCAGTATATAGCACCATATGCAGGCGTTGCAATGGCTGAGTATTTCATGCTTCAGGGCAAGGACGTGCTGTGCGTTTATGACGACCTTTCAAAGCACGCTGTGGCGTACAGAACTATGTCACTTCTGCTTCAAAGACCGACAGGCAGAGAGGCTTATCCGGGAGATGTATTCTATCTCCATTCAAGACTTTTGGAGAGAGCCTGCTGTCTTAACAAGGACTACGGCGGAGGCTCTATAACCGCTCTGCCTATTATCGAAACTCAGGCAGGCGATGTTTCGGCTTATATCCCGACAAACGTTATATCTATCACTGACGGACAGATATTCCTTGAATCTGAGCTGTTCTTCTCAGGCGTCAGACCTGCGGTAAACCCTGGTATATCAGTATCCCGTGTAGGCGGTTCGGCACAGATAAAGGCTATGAAAAAGGTTTCAGGCTCGCTGAAACTGCTTTATTCTCAGTACAGAGAATTGCAGTCATTCTCGCAGTTCGGCTCTGACCTTGACAAGGACACTAAGGAAAGACTTGCACAGGGTGAACGTATAGTGGAGGTGCTCAAACAGGGCAAGACCTCACCGCTGGACGTTGAGAAGCAGGTTGTCATAATATATGCGGTGGTAAACAACTATCTGAAGAATATCAGAGTTGAGGATATCGCTGAATTTGAGAAAGACCTTTTTGTGTATATAGATGAAACTCACCCTGATATTTTCTCTTCAATAAGAGAAACAGGAGAGCTTACAAAAGAGAATGAACAGGCAATAAAGGACGTGCTTGCGGAGTATTCACAGAAGTTTCTTCAAAGCAGATAAGGAGCGCTGAGCAATGGCAACAGCTAATATGAAAGACGTCAAAAGACGTATCAAAAGCGTTGAAAGCACCATGCAGATAACAAAAGCCATGCAGCTTGTGGCGGCTTCTAAGCTCAGACGTGCCAAAGACAAGGCGGTGGCAGTTCAGCCGTTCTTTGAAACGCTTTTTAAGACAATGTGCGATATATCCTGCGACAGAGCTTTCAAGTCGGTGTATACAAAGAAGAAGTTTCTTAATTCCACACTGCTTATAGTGGTGGCAGGCGACAGGGGACTTGCAGGAGGATTTAACTCCAACGTGCTGAAAATGGCTAAGGCAAAGGCTGACGATGTGCTGTCATCAGGCGGTCAGCTTCGTGTTATGGCTGTGGGCAAAAAGGCTGTTGAGTTCTTTGAGAAGCGTGACTATGACCTTGTGTGGAAATATCCGCAGATAGCGGAGAACATTGACACTGACACTGTTATAGACATTGTGGAAGATATTATCGCAGGCTTCAGAAATGGGGATTATGACAAGGTAGAGCTTGTGTATACCACATTCGTGTCGGCGCTGACACAGGAGCCTTGCAGTTTGCAGATACTTCCCGTGGAGGATCTTGACAAGCTGGGCGGCAAAAAGCACCCGTCAACTATCTATGACCCGTCCCCTGAGGAGGTCTTTGACGGTATGATACCGCAGTATATAGGCGGTATGCTTTATTCTGCGATAGTGGATTCTTACGCTTCTGAGCAGGCGGCAAGACGTACTGCAATGGAGTCTGCAACGGACAACGCAGGAGAAATGATAGACAATCTGTCGCTTCTTTACAACAGAGCAAGACAGGCGCAGATAACTCAGGAGCTTACAGAGATAAGCTCGGCAACTATCGGAAGATAGTATTTAAAAGATGTGACGGCTATGATGATAGCTTATATCCCTTTTTGAAAGGTGGTAAATAAATGGAAAGCAAAAACATAGGCAAGGTAGTCCAGATAGTTGGTGCGGTAGTTGATATCCACTTTGAAAAGGACAGCTTGCCTGATCTGCTCAATGCCATTGAGATAGACAACAAGGGCGAAAAGCTCGTTGTTGAGGTGGCTCAGCATATAGGCGACGATATAGTAAGATGTATCGCCATGGGCTCTACAGACGGACTTATGAGAGGTATCGACGCTGTTGATACGGGCAAGGCTATTTCTGTTCCGGTGGGCAAGGAAACTCTTTCGAGAATGTTCAATCTTCTGGGCGAGCCTGTTGACAATCTGCCTGCCCCTGAAACTAAGGAGCGCTGGGAGATACACAGAGAACCGCCGACATACGAAGAGCAGTCTGCTTCAAACGAGATTCTGGAAACCGGTATCAAGGTCATCGACCTTATCGCACCATATCTGAAAGGCGGAAAGATAGGTCTTTTCGGCGGTGCAGGAGTAGGCAAGACGGTGCTTATTCAGGAGCTTATAAATAACGTTGCCAATCAGCATGGTGGTATCTCGGTATTCACAGGCGTTGGAGAGCGTACCCGTGAGGGCAACGACCTTTATTATGAGATGAAAGAGTCGGGAGTTATCGATAAGACTGTGCTTGTGTATGGTCAGATGAACGAGCCGCCCGGAGCGAGAATGAGAGTTGCACTTTCAGGTCTGACAATGGCGGAGTATTTCAGAGATGTTGAGCATCAGGACGTGTTGCTTTTTATCGACAACATATTCAGATTTACTCAGGCAGGTTCTGAGGTGTCGGCACTCCTTGGCAGAATGCCGTCAGCCGTTGGTTATCAGCCTACCCTTGCAACTGAAATGGGTCAGCTACAGGAGCGTATCACTTCAACAACAAAAGGCTCTATCACTTCCGTTCAGGCAGTTTATGTGCCTGCGGACGATTTGACAGACCCTGCGCCTGCAACTACGTTTGCTCACCTTGACGCAACAACTGTGCTTTCAAGAAGTATTTCATCACTTGGTATCTATCCTGCCGTTGACCCTCTGGAGTCAAACTCCAGGATACTTTCACCTGAGATAGTGGGCAACGAGCATTATCAAGTGGCAAGACAGGTCCAGTCTATCTTGCAGAGGTATGTGGAGCTTCAGGATATCATCGCTATCATGGGTATGGACGAGCTTTCTGATGAGGATAAGCTTACTGTATCAAGAGCAAGAAAGATACAGCGTTTTCTGTCACAGCCGTTCTCCGTTGCGGAGCAGTTCACGGGCATGAAGGGCAAATATGTGCCTATCAAGGAAACTATCAGAGGCTTCAAGGAGATTATCGAGGGCAAGCATGACGATCTTCCTGAATCTGCTTTCCTATTTGTGGGAACTATCGACGAGGCTGTTGAAAAGGGCAGACAGATCGCAGAAAGTGAACAGTAGTAACAGAACGTTTAAAGAAAAATACTTGACAAGAGTCGGATTATAGTATATAGTGAATGTATGTGGCAATTTTGTGCCGCACGCGCTGATTTGTAAAAAACTTATGGAGAAAGATTATGACGCCTTTTGATCTTAAGATAATAACCCCTGAAAAAACTTTTTTTGAGGGAAATACTGAGCAGATCATTGTGAGGACCGTATCAGGTGATATCGGTATACTTGCAGGTCATGCGCCATATGTGGCAAATATCGTTTCTTCTCCTTTCCGTATCAAAATAGAAGGTGAGTTCAGAACAGCCGCTATTTCGGGAGGGCTTATAAAGGTGTCTGCTGACGGTGTGACAGTGGTGACATCTGCTATCGAATGGGCTGATGAGATAGACGTTGCAAGAGCCGAAAAGGCAAAGGCGGCGGCAGAGAACAAGCTCAGAGAAAATGCTAGCCAGAAAGAGTTTGAAAGGGCGGAGCAGAAACTGCGACGTGCCATGAACAGACTTGTGGTGGCAGGAAAGAAATAATTATCAAAGTCAGAGCCTTGCGGGATATCCGTGCAGGCTTTGGCTTTGTTTTATTTATTAAGTAAAATCGGCGTAAAGGTAAGGTAAGTAATGGGGTGCGCAGGGGCGTGCTCGGACGTTGTGCAGTGGAAAAAACAAGAAAAGGAATGAATTGATTTGAGTATCTTTAACATTATCGGAATGGCGGGCGGACTTGGTCTGTTTTTATATGGAATGACCATATTGAGTTCGGGACTTGAAAAGGCTTCGGGCGGACTTATGGAGAAGGTCCTTGCGAAAATGACGGGAAACGTGTTCTCAGGAATACTTTTCGGTGCATTGGTAACAGCAGCGGTGCAGTCATCATCTGCAACTACTGTTATCGTGGTGGGACTTGTAAACGCAGGCCTTTTGAAGCTTAAGGGCGCAGTTGGAATAATCATGGGCGCAAATATCGGAACGACCATGACAACGCAGATATTAAGGCTCACAAACCTCGAGGGCGACAGCAGCGGCCCTGCTATATTGCAGCTTTGCAAGCCGTCTAACTTCTCGTCTATACTTATCGTTATCGGTCTTATAATCATAATGGTGGGAAAGAAGAACAAGACAAAGAACGTGGGCGAGATAATGATGGGTATAGGTATCCTCTTTACCGGAATGATACTTATGCAGGAGAAGATAGCTCCGCTGGCAGAGCTTCCACAGTTCGAGCAGCTTTTTGCAGTGCTTAAAAACCCTGTTCTGGGCGTATTGGTGGGTGCGATATTCACGGCTATCATACAGTCATCAGCCGCTTCTATAGGCATTTTGCAGGCACTTTCAGTGTCAGGCGCTATCACATTCGCTTCTGCATTTCCTATCATAATGGGTACTAACATCGGTACTTGTGCTACACCTCTTATTTCAAGTATAGGTGCTTCAAAGAACGCTAAGAGAGCCGCTATGATACACTTCTATTTCAACCTTATCGGTACTATAATCTTTCTTATCGGCGTTTATATCATTCAGTATACAATAGGACTTCCGTTCTGGAATAAGAGCTTTACAACGGGAAGCATCGCAAACTTCCATACTATCTTCAATGTTGTGGTAACTATAATCTTTCTGCCGTTCTATACAGTGCTTGAAAAGCTTGCCGAATGGACTATCAGAGATAAGAAGAACGCTGAGGACGATGATACTTTCACTAAGGAGGATCTTCTTGACGACAGATTTCTTGTTACTCCAAACGTTGCTATCGCACAGGCTACAGAGGCAGTTGTTCAAATGGGCGTGCTGGCACAGAAGAATTTCATATCAGTAAGAGAGCTTTATGACAAGTATGACCTTAAGTCTATCGACAAGATAAAAGAGCGTGAGGAGCTTATCGACAGGCTTGAGGACAGAGTAGGTTCATATCTTATAAAGCTCAACGACTGCGGTCTGAACGAGGATGAGTCGAGAACTGTTACTGCGCTTTTCCACCTTATTTCAGAGTATGAGAGAATAGGCGACTATACTATAAACATCTATGAAACTGCGGATGTTCTTTATGAAAAGGAGATCGGTTTTTCTGAGCAGGCGAAGCATGAGCTTGACGTTGTGTGCAACGCCATTCAGGAGATAATCGGGCTTGCTATCGAAGCCACAAAGACAGGGGATATGAACGTTCTCAAGGAGATCGAGCCACTTGAAGAAGTAGTAGACAGACTTGTTGAGGAGCTTAAGGCTGTTCATATCGACAGGTCTAAGAATGGTCTTTGCAACATCGAGGTGGGTGTGAACTTCCTTGATATACTCACAAATGTTGAGAGAATATCAGACCACTGCTCAAATATTGCGGTCTATCTTATTGCAAACCAAGAGAAATACAACAGCCTTAAAAAGCATGAATATCTTGATAAGCTTCACAGAAACGGTCCTGACTATTACGAGAAGCTGCTGGCTGAATATTCAGAAAAGTTTGCGCTTTAGTTCAGGCTTTTGCACCTGTGGCGTGATATAATATTGTAAAACAGCAAGGAGGGACATTAGTCCCTCTTGTTATAAGCTGAAAAGGAGAGAGCAAAATGGACAAATTCAATTACACTATGCTGTGCGATTTTTATGAGCTGACAATGGGAAACGGCTACTTTGTAAGCGGTATGCAGGAAAAGATATCTTATTTTGACCTGTTTTTCAGACAGATACCTGACGGTGGCGGATTTGCCATTGCCTGCGGTCTTGAGCAGGTCATAAACTATATCGAAAATCTGCATTTTGACGAAGAGGACATAGAGTTCCTGCGCTCAAAGGGCATTTTTGACGAAGGCTTCCTTGAATATCTTAAGGATTTCCGCTTCACAGGAGATATATTTGCTGTGCCGGAGGGTACGGTGGTGTTTCCAAACGAGCCTATCATAACGGTGAGAGCACCTGCGGTGCAGGCTCAGCTTGTGGAAACTTATCTTCTGCTTTGCATAAATCATCAGACACTTATTGCAACAAAGGCTAACCGTATTGTAAGGGCGGCTCAGGGCAGGGCGGTATCTGAGTTTGGTTCAAGACGTGCTCATGGTGCAGACGCTGCCATACTCGGTGCAAGAGCCGCAGGCATAGGCGGTTGCTCAGGCACAGCCTGCACTATCACAGACCAGCTTTTCGGCTTCAATGCAACAGGTACAATGGCACATTCATGGGTGCAGATGTTTGACAGCGAGCTTGAAGCTTTCAAGACTTACTGTAAGTGCTATCCTAATGGCACTGTTCTGCTTGTGGATACTTATAATGTGCTGAAGAGCGGTGTGCCTAACGCAATAAAGGCTTTTGACGAGGTGCTGAAGCCTATGGGCTGCCGACCTGTGGGAATAAGGATAGACTCGGGAGATATAACTTATCTTTCCAAGAAAGCAAGAAAAATGCTCGATGATGCAGGCTATCCTGATTGCAAAATATGTGCCTCAAACGCCCTTGACGAGTATCTTATAAGAGATATGATATATCAGGGCGCTAAGGTGGATATGTTCGGAGTGGGCGAAAGACTTATCACCGCAAAGAGCGAGCCTGTTTTCGGAGGAGTTTACAAGCTTGCGGCTGTGGAGGACGATGATGGCAATATTCAGCCTAAGATAAAGATTTCTGAAAATGTGGCGAAGATAACGACTCCGCACTTCAAAAAGCTTTACAGAATTTATGATAAGAATAACCACAAGGCTGTGGCTGACCTGCTGTGTGTTCATGACGAGGTGATAGATGAAAGCAGACCCCTTACGCTTTTTGACCCACAGTTTACATGGAAGAAAAAGGTCGTCAAAAACTTTGAGGCAAAGCCTATTCAACAGCAGATATTCAAGGACGGCAAGTGCGTATACAAGAAGCCTGCATATGAGGATATCGTAAAGTATGCGGCATCTGAGATAGACACTCTTTGGGACGAGATTACAAGATTTGAAAATCCGCACACTTATTATGTTGACCTTTCTCAAAAGCTTTGGGAAGTGAAGAATTATCTTCTTGCGGAGAACAACAGACAAACGGCAGATTAAAATTTACATTATTGACTTGAAAAAAGCTATAGGCTGTGTTACAATAAGCATGGTTAGCAAGTTCTAACCTATTAAGCATTGGAGGGTCAGAAATGGAAAAGATAACTGTAAAAATAGACGGAATGATGTGCGGAATGTGTGAATCGCATATGAATGACACTTTCAGGCAGAATTTCAAGGTGAAAAAGGTAAGCTCTTCCCATGCAAAGGGCGAAACTGTGGCTATAGTTGATGAGGATATCCCTGATGAAAAGCTTAAAGAAGCAGTTGAGAAAACAGGCTACACTTTTATTTCCGCTGAAAGAGAGCCTTATGAGAAAAAAGGATTTTTTGCAAGATTCAAGTAAATAGCTATGCACAAAGTCGTGGCAGATGAAAAGGTCTGTCACGGCTTTTTTGTTTGCTTGACAAAACATATTTTCTGTGATATAATAAATATCAGTTAGTATACATTAACTGATGTTCTATACTTTTGATACTGCACAAGAAGGGTGCGGCTAAGTTTGCAAAAAGCTTTTTGTGAAAAGGCATTTTGTTTCGATAGGCTTAGCTTCGTGGCGTGCAGTAATTTTATAGAAGCAAGTTAGCTATAGCTAACAAAGAAAGGGGCATACAAATGGGAAACATTCACACGTCTGGGGAGGACTATCTGGAGACGATACTCGTTTTATGGAACAAGCAAAACGGCGAGGTGAGGAGCATTGATGTTGCGAGGGAACTGAATGTTACAAAACCCAGCGTATCAAACGCTATGAAGATACTTCGTGAGGGAAAGTTCATCACAATGGACGAAAACGGTTTTATCACTCTAACTGATGCCGGCAGATATGTTGCGGAAAAGATCTACGAAAAGCACCTTGTATTGACAGAGTGGCTTGTAAGTCTTGGAGTTGACAGAAAAATATCTGAACATGACGCCTGTAAGATAGAACACGTTTTGTCTGACGAGAGCTTTGCGGCATTGAAGAAGCATATCAGTGAAGAACAATGAGCATGACTATTTTTAAAGGCATTCTGATACCGTTTTTGGGTACATCTCTTGGTGCGGCATGTGTGCTTTTCATGAAGAAAAATCTGCATTATCTTGTCCAGCGAGCCTTGACAGGATTTGCGGCAGGAGTAATGGTGGCGGCAGGCGTGTGGAGCTTGCTAATACCCTCTATGGAGCAATCAGCGAAAATGGGTAGACTGAGGTTTGTTCCTGCGGCAGTTGGATTTATGCTTGGAGTGTTTTTTCTTCTTTTTCTCGATAGAGTTATACCGCATCTTCACATGAATGCCACCGAGCCTGAGGGAGCGAAAAGCGGTTTCAAGCGAACTACCATGCTTGTGCTTGCGGTGACGCTTCACAATATCCCCGAAGGAATGGCTGTTGGCGTTGTATATGCAGGCTGGGCGGCTGACCATCATGCCATAAGCGCCGCTGGTGCGTTGGCATTATCCCTCGGTATCGCAATACAGAACTTTCCAGAGGGTGCGATAATATCTTTGCCACTGCGTTCGGAGGGTATGGGAAAGGGAAAAGCCTTTGTTTACGGCGTTTTATCGGGAGTTGTCGAGCCTGTTGGGGCTGTGCTGACGATACTTTTGGCACAGTTTATAATCCCTGTTTTGCCGTATCTTCTAAGCTTTGCGGCAGGTGCTATGATTTATGTCGTGGTGGAGGAGCTTATACCTGAAATGTCGGAAAAGCCACACTCCAATATTGGAACGATAGTTTTTGCGCTGGGCTTTGTGCTTATGATGATACTTGATGTGGCACTTGGATAGGTGTTTTTTTATGTTTACATAGGGATCATTTTTATGCATGGTAAGTGTATTGAATATCTTTTTGTATAGCCGGGCATATCATTTTGAAATGATATGCCCGGCTTTGTTTTGTGTGTAAATTGCATTTGTTAATTTGTTTATCTTAAACGTTTGATGTTAATATGAAATGTAAACGTTTTTTAACTATTATTTTCTTTGGTAATGAAAGACAAAAATAATATAAAATGATGATTACTTATAGCACAATTCACTAAGTTTGCACTTCTTTATTTGTCAAAAACATTGATTTTTAAAAACTTGCTTGCTTAATCGTTTTAAGAGATTGACATTAAATTAAGTTTGTGATAAAGTAAAAATGCAATAATTCGGCAAGCTAAATTAATCAAAAATTAGCTAAAGTAATGAAAAAGGAGTATGGTTATGACAGGAGTAATGAGAAGATTTTCTGCGGCTCTGGCGGCTGCTGCAATGGCTGTTAGTATTGTGCCTTTCGCAGATATCAGCGCATATGCGGAGTATGCGGCGACACACCCGGAGGGATTTGTTTATGCTGACGGCTCAAAGTTTATGTGCGACGGAAGCCCTTACTATTACGGCGGCACGAACTGCTATTATCTCACCTATAAGTCAAAGAGTGAGGTAAAGAATGTTTTCGATGACGCTTCAAAAATGGGGCTTAAAGTAATAAGAATTTGGGGAAATCTTGACGTTGGTAGGAAAACAGGCGAGATCGACTCGCAGTCTGGTCATGAGACCTTTGAGGGCAACAATGACGGAACGGGCGAAAAGGACGGAGTTTACTTCCAGTATTGGGACGATGAGGCTGGAAAGCCTGTTGTGAACGAGGGCGAGGACGGTCTGAGACATCTTGATTATATTATCAAGCAGGCTGAAGAACATGATATGAAGCTTGTTATCACTTTCACGAACTATTGGGAAGCGTTCGGCGGAATGGGTCAGTATGTAAAGTGGTATCAGATGTCACAGGGCAAGAGCGTTGGTAATAGCAAAGTGGACGAAAAGGACACCTGCGATTTTTACACTAATGAAACTATCAAGGGTTGGTATAAGGATTATATCAAGACTTTGTTAAATCACACCAACTACTACACAGGCGAGAAGCTTATGGATTCTGAAGCTGTTTTTTCTTGGGAGCTTTCAAACGAGCCGAGATGTACTGTTGACGAGTTCTGCAAGGACGATATTCTTTATAACTGGGCAAAGGAAATGTCAGCATATGTAAAGTCTATCGACCCTTATCACATGGTATCAGTTGGCGACGAGGGCTTTTATAACCTTGGCTATCAGGAAGCTGCAAGGCAAGATCTTCCGTCTTCCGCATATTCAGGCTACTACGGTGTTGACTTTGACAAGCTTATGACTATCGACACTGTAGACTTTGGAACACCGCATATGTACGTTGATCAGTGGGGCTTTGACCTTGGCGATGATGACCTCGAGTGGATAAAGCGCCATGCCCAGACCACATCTTCCGCTGACAAGCCTATTATCTTTGAGGAATTCGGTCTTACAGACAAAACAAAGCGTGACGCCGCTTATTCCGATTGGCTGGATATTGTAACAGGGGACTACTATGAGGGTGTCGAATATCAGGGCTTCAACTATTGGATGATAGCTTCCTATCTTGATGACGGCACTCTTTATCAGGACTATGACGGCTACACCGTTTACGGCCCTGAGGGTATCGAAAAGACGGACAGCACAAGAACTCTTATGATGAACGCTGCTGCAAAAATGGAAAAGAAGAACATTGTAAACACTACTGACAAGTCTACATACAGTTTTGACAGAAGCAAGTCAGGTAACGTTGTGGTGAATGTTTCTATGAAAGAGGGCAGCATAAGCGGTGTTGAGGTCGGCGGAAAGAAACTCTCGTCAGACGATTACACCATAAGTGGCAACGCTGTTACTATCAAGGCTTCTTATCTTAAAAGGCAGGAGCTTGCAAAGTATTCGTGCAGGATACTCACAACAGGCGGCAATCAGCCTAAGTTCAATCTGACGGTGAGCGACAGCTCTATCCCTAAGCCTATTATCTCACCTGAGATAATCTCTGTTGACGTAAACCCTAAGAAGTGCAGTGATGTTGATATCACCATGGATCGCAAGACAAGCGAGTTCAGAGGCATTGTTGCTGATGGAAAAGCACTCGCAGAGGGTACAGATTACACAACTTCGGGCGACACTGTGACCCTTAAAAGTGCATATCTCAAGACGCTTTCAGCAGGCATTGTGACGCTTAAGTTCGATTTCTATGAGGGCGAGGATAGGGAGCTTACAATAAATGTTTCCGACACCACAGGCCTTGATGAGCTTGACACATTTGAGAGCTATTCAAATGATAAGGCACTTTGGTCGTCTTATTCAAGAAACACAAGCGGCAATGAAGTTTCACTTTCTCTTGCTGCAAAGAACGGTTCAAAGGCGCTTGCTTTCGGATATGATATCGGCTCGCCAAACGGCTACTGCGGAGTAAACCACCCTATTGCAATAAGAAATGCTTCATCATTTGCAGGCGTTGAGCTTTGGGTAGAGGGGGACGGCACAGGCAACAGCCTTACTGTTCAGCTTAGAGACGCAAACGACAATTATTTTGAAGCGCAGATAGCACTTGATTTCGCAGGCGGAAAAACTATCAAGATACCATTCGCTGACTTTAAAGCGCCAAGCTGGCAGTCGGGCGGAAATCTTGATACATCAAAGCTTAACCAGTTCTCGTTCTATATGGGCGGAGATTCTGCTCAAAAGACAGGTACAGTTTACATAGACGATGTTGTTTTCTACGAGGACGGACAGATCGAGAAGCCACACCTTTCCACAAAGTCAGGCATATTTGACGCTGATGCTCCAAGCGGTGTGAGAACAGACCTTGTGCTTTATGGAAAGAGCGTAGAGTCTATCATAGTAAACGGCAAGAAGCTTACAGGCGGCTTAGATTATTCTACAAGCGGAAGTCAGATAATGCTCAACGAAAGCTGGCTCAAGACGCTTGCAAATGGTAATTACACACTTACATACACATTCTCAGACGGAAACACAGATACATTTGCACTCACTGTCAAGAATGTTAAGTCATCACACACCCACAGCTACACCGCAAAGGTAACAAAGGAAGCTACTTGCACAACAGAGGGCGAGAGAATTTATATTTGTACTTGCGGAGACAGGTACACTGAAATTATCCCTGCAAAGGGTCACAGCTGGGTAAAGGGCGAGACAGTTGCTCCTACAGAGAACGAAAAGGGCTACACTATCTACACCTGCACTTCCTGCGTCGAGACAAAGAAGGACGATTACACCGACCCTATCGGTCACAGGCACAGCTATACCCTCACATCAACAAAGGCTGCAACTTGCGAAACTGACGGCGAAAAGGTATACACTTGCTCATGCGGTGAAAAGTACACTGAAACTATCCCTGCGACAGGTCACAGCGAAAGCGCATGGATAATCGACAAGGCGGCTACTGCGACAGAAAATGGCTCAAAGCACACTGAGTGTACAACTTGCGGCAAGGTGATAAAGACAGAGGTTATCCCTGCAACTGGAGAGGTAAGTGACAAAAAGGAAACTGTTATCTTCACAGGCTCGGCAAAGACATCAGGCTGGGGTCAGGCTATTACACTTTCCACAACTAAGGAGGGCGGCAGCTTTGACAGCTCAGTTATCGAAAAGGACGGATATTTTGAAGTTCAGTTCAAGGGCGGCACAGACAAGGCGGAGATCATTCTCCAGAGTTGGTCAGGCGGTGCAGACTGGGCGAGAGTTTCACCAACTGAGGTAACAGAAAAGGACGGCATTGTATACGCAAAGTACAGCTACGACGATGTTGCTGCGGCATTCGGAACAACAGATTTCTCTAAAGTAGACCGCTTCCATGTTGGTGCGGCTAACGGAGATATCGAAGTTCTTAGTGTTAAGTATATTGTCGGAAAGTCAACAGAGCCGGTTGATCCGGTAGATCCTGTTGACCCTGATAAGCCGGAGCAGGATCCATATGTATCTATTTTCTGGGGTGCAAAATCATGTGGCTCATGGGGTCAGGCAGTTTCAGTTTTGACTTCAAAAAATTATGGCAGTTTTGATGTTTCGTATCTTTCTGCAAATGGCTATTTCTATGTTGAGTATTCAGGTGCAGAGAACGAGCTTGAGCTTATTCTCCAGAGCTGGTCAGGAGGAGCAAGCTGGGCAAGAGTTCAGCCTAGCGAAACAGGCAGAGCGAATGATCATTACTATGCTAAGTTCACATATGCAGACTGTGTAAAGGAGCTTGGTACAGGTTTTGATAAGCTGGATCAGCTTCATGCTGCGGCAAAAAACGGTGATATAACAGTTTATTCTATTTGCTACTGTACACCTGCTAGGTAATTTAAGAAAAAGCGTTACATTTATTAAGATGCAAAAAGAGCGAATGACGTTACGATCATTCGCTCTTTATATTTTGTTTACTTGTTTTTCTTTTTGCGCTTTTTATCCTCTAAAGGAGTCATGCTCTTTGCACAGATCGCCATTGTTGAAGCGTTGTGCAGAAGCGCTGAGGCTGACGGCTGTAAAAGCCCGAAAGCTCCTGACAGCAGAAGCACTGAATTGAACAGCAGTATAAATCTGTAGTTACTGTTTATTCGGTGCATTAGCTTTTCGCTAAGCTGTCTTATAGCCGCAAGCTGTGTAAGGTCTGCACCACGAACTGTGATATCGGCAGTTTCCTTTGCGATATCGGAAGCATCGCTCATTGCAACAGAAACGTTCGCCGCCGCAAGGGCAGGGGCGTCGTTTATCCCGTCGCCTACCATTATAACTCTGTGACCCTGCTCTTTGAGCTGTTGAACATATCTGTGCTTGTCATCAGGAAGAACCTGCGCCCTGAAATCTGATATGCCAAGCTTCTGTGCAGTTATCTCGGCAGCCTTTGCGCTGTCGCCTGTGAGCATCACGATATTTGTTATGCCTGTTTCTTTGAGCTGTTTAACAGCTTCCTCAGCTTCAGGTCTAGGCGGGTCGCTTATGCAGAGCGCACCTGTGAGCTTGTCGCCTACTGCAAGATAAACCACTGAGCATGCTCCCGACTTTTCGTCGATCTCAGCCTGCTGTTCGTCTGTTATCTCTATGCCCTCGTCCTCGCAGACAAAATGTCTGCTTCCTATGATAGCACGTTTGCCGTGAAGCGTTGTTGAAATTCCGTGGGCAACTATATACTGCACCTCGGCGTGTTCCTCGGCATGGTCGATATCTCTATCGGCCGCACCCTTTACTATAGCTCTCGCTACGCTGTGAGGGAAGTGCTCTTCAAGGCAAGCCGCAATTTTCAGCGTTTCCGCCTCGGAGTAATCCCCAAGGGCTATTACCTTTTCAAGCACAGGCTCAGCGTTTGTAAGAGTGCCGGTCTTGTCAAAAACGATAGAATTGGCAAGTGCGTATTCTTCAAGATATTTTCCGCCCTTTACCGTAACGTCATCATCAGCGGCTTCTTTAATAGCGGATATAACGGCTATAGGCGTTGAAAGCTTGATAGCGCAGGAATAGTCCACCATAAGAACGGAAACTGCTTTTGTGACATTTCTAGTAAACAGCAGTGTAAGACCAAAGGCAAGAAAGCTGTACGGCACGATAGAGTCCGCAAGACGCTCCGCTTTGCTCTGCACCCCTGCTTTAAGGTTTTCTGAGTTGTCGATAAGCTCGATTATCTTGCTTATCTTTGTGTCGGATGAAAGCTTGCGAACTTTTATCACAACTGAGCCTTCCTCGACAACTGTTCCCGCAAATACGCTTGCTCCTGCGCTCTTCATGACCGCAAGAGGCTCGCCTGTCATGGAAGCTTCATTTATGTAAGCTTCGCCCTCGGTTATCTGACCGTCAACAGGAATAACGCTTCCTGTGCGCACTCTTATGCAATCGTCCACCTGAAGCTGTGACATTGGTATAAGAGTATCAGCGTCCTTGCCTGCCAGCCATACCTGATCTGCCTTTATCGCCAAGCTGTCGGTAAGAGCGGCTCTTGTTCTCGCTCTTGTGTAATCCTCCAGCAAGCCTGATACAGAAAGCAGGAACATGACAGTGCCAGCCGTATTGTAATTTTTCTGGATAAGACAAGCGCTTATTGACGCTCCGTCAAGCACCTCAACTGTAAGCTTGCCGTCAAACAGTGCGCTTACGCCCTTTGCTATGTATTTAAGTCCGCTGTACACGATAAGTGCTGCGCCTATAGGTGCAGGCAGAATAGCTTTTCTTATATATCTTTGCATCACAAGCTTTGCAAGGTCAGATTTGAATGTTCTGTCTATCTCCTCGGTGTCATACTGATTGTCGCTGACAGGTGCTAGGTCGCTTCCTCTGAGCTTTCTTACAAGTTCGACAGCTTCGGCTCTGTGACCCTCTTTATAGCGTATAAGTATTCCGCCGTTCTCATAGTGAGCCTCGCAGGCGACCGCCCACGGGTTTGACATAACAAGCTTATGTATCGACCGTTCAAGTTCTTTTGTGAAAGCGTCGCTACCACAGCGGAAACGTATGCGGCAGGGCTTGTCATAAACGATCTGAGCTTTCATTATTCAGTTACTTCTTCCTCGTCATTTATCCCTGCCTCGACCTTAGCGTCATAGCAGATGTCAGATGCTTCGTCCTTCATGCTTCTAAGTGCTGACTGAGCGTCGCTCTTGAGCTTCATTCCCTTTGCAAGACCTGTAACGGCAAGCTCTCTTGTTTTCTTAGCCTTTACGACTTTCTTGCCAAGAATGACTGCGGCTGCTCCGCCTACTGCACACCAGAATTTCTCGTCTTTAAAACATTTTAACATAATTATTACCTCCTGTTTTGTTTTTAGATATTAGTAAGAACTAATTATTTCGGCATATACAGAAACTCTGCCAAAATACGAGCATATAACAAGTCCTCTGACAGGATCTTTACCGTGATTTCAGTATAACTCTATATTGTTTATTAGTCAAGTCAAACCGACAAATTTAAAAATTATTTAAAACTATATATAATCTTTTGCCGTAAGTTAAATTATCATCGTTTTTCTAACTTTTCATTTTTGGGTGAAGCTTTAGGATAATGTTAAAATGTTTATGATATCTTATCAGTAAACCGCAAGAATGAACATTTCAACGAATAGATAATAATTGACAAAAACCATAAATTCGGGCTTTTATTTATATGTAAGTTATGCACACAACCAAAAATATTATAACTTTTTGTTAAATCGGTTGAAGCCATAACAGAGTTATGTTAAAATATTACCATAACAATACGGGGAGGTCTGCGTTGTGGGTTATATTATCCATTATGATATATGTGCCCTTGTGATATATGCTATCACAGGAGTTGTATTCTATTTCAAAAAGCGTATTCCGTGCAACAAGAATAAGGCCTTTGGCATTCTCGTGGGCGACTCGGCTTTGTCAACTGTGTTGGATATTTTAAGTGTGTTTTCTACCGGCGAATGGGGCATAGGGCTTAAAATCTTCTTCCATACGGCTTATTATTTTACACATAATCTTATTCCGTTTCTATTTGTGATATATATACTTTTCCTGACGGACGGCTATAAAGAGATGTCTGCTCTTTTCAAAAGCTTTTTATATACACCGATGATCGTTGATCTTTTGCTTGTGATTACGACGCCTGCAACACATTTTATCATCTATGTGGATAGTCAAGGTGGTTATCATCGTGGCACTCTTCAGCCATTTACATACATTGTGGCGATTTATTATCTTATATTTGGCATCGTTTACGCAATGGGTAATAGAAGTATGCTATCAAGACAGGTGGTCACTTCTATAACAGCCTTTATCTCAATGACGGTAGTGGCGGTAATTGTTCAGATGATCAATAAACTCCTTCTTGTGGAGTGCTTTGCGGCGTCTGTATGTATGCTTCTAATAATGTTCACTTTGCAAAGTCAGGACGATATGATAGACCAAGGAACGAAAATGCTCAACTGGAGCAGCTTTGTCAATAGGTGTTCCATAAAATATGCCTCAGCTTCTGATTTTACATTATTGCTCATAAGGATACCGGATTTCAAAATGTTTATGAAAACCTTTGGCGGACGTTTTTCCAACTCTCTGTTAAGAAGCTTTTCCGACTATCTTTATAACTTTGTTAATCTTGGCGATGGATTTTATTTGGAGGACGAATGCTTTGCTCTTATGTTTCCGAAGGATTCTGAAAAGGTGGGAGAAACGTATCGTGCAATAAGGAAAAAGCTGTCTGAAAACTGGAATATAGGTACTGTTGATACTTTGATAACAGCCTGCTTTATGCGTATCGACTGCCCTGATGACGTTGACAATGCAGATATGCTGGTGGACTTTATCGAGCAGTTCAAGCATCGTGAACCTGAAACTGAAAGACTTCTTCATGCAACTGACATAAACTTTTATGACAGCAAACGTCGAAGCGAGGTAGAAAATGCTATAGACAAGGCTCTGGATAATCGTGGCTTTGAGGTATACTATCAGCCGATATATTCAAGTTCAAGAAACAAGATAGTTTCCTGTGAAGCCCTTGTTAGGCTTAAGGATGAAAAGCTTGGATTTATCCCTCCACAGGAATTTATTCCTATAGCTGAGGAAAACGGCAAGATACTCAAAATAGGCAAATATGTTTTCGAGGAAGCCTGCCGATTTATAAAGAAAGGCGTGGGAACTTCACTTGGTATCGAATATGTGCAGGTAAACCTGTCGGTAGTCCAGTGCATGCAATCTGACCTTGTAGAGCAGCTTCTCAGCATTATGGACAGATACAAGGTAGACCCATCGTCTATTTGTCTTGAAGTAACGGAAACTGCGGCGGTGTATACTCCGCACATTATGGAGAAAAACATCAAGGCCCTTTCCGACTATGGTGTGAAGTTTGCACTTGACGATTATGGTACGGGATATTCAAATATGACATATCTTCTCAGCCTGCCTTTCAGGTTTATCAAGCTTGAAAAGGAAATAGTCTGGGAATGTTTCAAGAGCGAAAAGGCGCATATCGCCATTGAGAGTACAGTGGCGATGATAAAGAAGCTCAATATGCAGATAGTTGCCGAGGGTATCGAGGACAAGCATCAGCTCGACACGCTTCTTGGCATGGGCTGTGATTTCATTCAGGGATACTACTTCTCAAAGCCTGTTCCTGAAAAAGATTTTATTGAGGTGCTTAAAAAGAATAATACTCAGGCTGTGACGGTTTAAGCAGTCTGATGAAAAAAAGCCCTGACTTCGGTCGGGGCTTTTTTTCACATAGTTTTCACTTTGCGTTAAGGTCTGTTTAAGTAAGGAACGCTATAATGTAGTCATAACAAAACCGAGACGGGAGGCGTTCTTGTGAACGTAAGTAATATGGCTATTCTTATTATTGCGGCTGTGCTGCTTTCTTTGCCGCTTGTTTTATCTGCTGCATTTTGTGTTGAAGAACGCTGGGGTTTTCTTTCACGAAAACATGATAAGTGTATAGACGAACATTACAGATAATAGGCAGACAGATAAGTATGAGTTGTCCACCATACAAATACAAGCGTATTTCACAAACATACATCGAAAAAACTATAAAAATTAGTCCATTTATACATTGACTTAATCACGCAAATTCGGTATACTATTTATTGTAACGTCAGCGTGGGAAAAGTACGCAGACAGGAATAATTCTATAGTTTATAAGGGGTTTGTGAAATGACAAAGGTTGTAAAATTCGGCGGAAGCTCTCTTGCAAGTGCTGAGCAGTTCAAAAAGGTAAAGGAGATAATCACAGCGGAAAGCTCAAGAAGATTTGTTGTGCCGTCTGCTCCTGGTAAAAGATTTTCAAACGATACAAAGGTAACTGATATGCTTTACGGCTGCTATGATCTTGCTGCAAAGGGCAAGGATTTCAGCAGCGAGTTCGACGCTATCAAGGAAAGATATTACGGCATAATCAATGATCTGGGTCTTGACCTTTCTCTTGAAAAGGAGTTTGAAACTATCAAGGCTTGCTTTATCGGCAAGGCAGGACGTGACTATGCGGCTTCTCGTGGCGAGTATCTTAACGGTATCGTTCTTGCTAAATATCTTGGATATAACTTTGTTGACGCTGCCGATGTTATCTATTTTAACGATCAGGGTCAGTTTGATTCTGCAAGAACAAACGAGGTGCTTCCTCAAAGACTTGCTACACTTGACAATGCGGTAATACCTGGTTTCTACGGCTCAATGCCAAACGATACTATCAAGACATTTTCAAGAGGCGGTTCTGACGTAACAGGTTCTATCGTTGCCGCAGCAGTAAACGCTGATCTTTATGAGAACTGGACAGACGTATCAGGCTTCCTGGTATGCGACCCTAGAATTATCGACAACCCACAGCCTATCACTACCATAACATATAAGGAACTGAGAGAGCTTTCTTACATGGGTGCAGGCGTACTTCATGAGGACGCTATTTTCCCTGTAAGAAAAGCAGGTATCCCAATAAACATCAAGAACACAAACAAGCCTGAGGATATGGGTACAATGATCGTTGAGTCCACATCTCAGAAGCCTGCATTCACGATCACAGGTATAGCAGGCAAGAAGGGCTTTACTGTAGTTAATATCGAAAAGGATATGATGAACGCAGAGCTTGGTTTCGGCAGAAGAGTGCTTGAAGTATTCGAGAAGAATGGTATCTGCTTTGAGCATATGCCATCAGGTATCGACACAATGTCTGTTGTTGTTCATCAGGCAGAGTTTGCTCCAAAGGAGCAGGAGATAATGTCAGGTCTGCACAGAAACTGTCACCCTGATACAATTGATATTGAAACAGACCTTGCGCTTATTGCAGTTGTGGGACGTGCAATGAAGTCAAACAGAGGTACAGCAGGCAGAATATTCTCAGCCCTTGCACACGCTCATGTAAACGTAAAGATGATAGATCAGGGCTCTAGCGAGCTTAACATCATCATCGGTGTGAATGAGGCTGATTTTGAATCTGCAATGAAGGCTATCTATACAATTTTTGTTGATACACAGCTTTAATACAATATAAAAAATATGGCGGACGGCTTTGGCTGTCCGCTTTTTTGGTGCGAAAAAAGCGTCCCGAAAATTATCGGAACGCTCTTATTTATTTCTTCTTGTCAGAAAGCTCAGTGATTATCTGAATGAACGAATCAACGTCAGAGAAGTCCTTGTAAACGGAAGCAAAACGCACATATGCAACGTGGTCAAGCTTTTTCAGACCCATAAGCACCATATCGCCTATCTCACTTGTAGTGGTCTCGGTCTGCATTTTGTTTGCAAAGGTGTTCTCTATATCGTCAACAAGGTTTTTCATATCATCAACACTGACAGGACGCTTTTTGATAGCGTTCTGAATGCCTTTTATAAGCTTCTGTCTGTCAAAAGGCTCAAACGAGCCGTCACGCTTGTATACCATAAGCTGTGGCTTTTCCACCACCTCATAAGTAGTGAAACGCTTTCCGCATTTCGGACACTCACGGCGGCGACGCTTTTTTCCCTCGCTTGGACGTGAATCTATTACTCTTGTATCTTCATAGTTGCAAAAAGGACATCTCATTATAAACACTCCTTAGTTAAGAGAAAATTTTGTGCGTGATATTGCATATATTGTGCTTTTATTAATTAATTATACCATAGATTGTGGACGATTGCAAGAGGGTATATAAAAAAAGTTGCGGTAAAGGGACTCAGCAATTTTGCGGCAGACAAACCATAGCATAAATGTAGGGGACGGCGCCCTCGACGTCCCCTACATGGGTAGTGCAATATTTATGCACGGATATGGCAGACTTGAAGAAAGATTTAGTGTACAAAAAAACAGACAGCAGAAGCCGTCTGTTTTTGTTTGATATATTACTTGTTAAGATATTCGAGATTTTTTCTGATAAGATCGCATCTCTGCTTGACGCAGTCAACAGAACGCAGTGGGTCTGACGGAGTGTTGAATGTGTAATCCATAAGCTTGTCGATAGTTGTTGACGCAACGTGAAGTCTTGTGTCTGATGAAGCGTAGTAAATGTACACGTCACCGTTTTCACGAACGATCGCGCCGTTTGTGAACGCAACGTTTGATACGTCACCCACTCTTTCACTGCCGTGTGGTGCAATGAAAAGTCCTGACGGCGAAGCGATTAGCTTAGAAGGGTCTTTAAGGTCAGTTGCGAATACATAAATTACGTATCTAAGACCTGCGGCTGTGTTTCTTACGCCATGTGCAATGTGTATCCAACCCTTTGGTGTCTTGATAGGCACTGCGCCTGCACCGTTCTTTACCTCTGTGATTGTGTGATATTGCCTTGGTGAGATAACAACTTCGTCTGTGCAGATAACAGGGTTTGTGATGTCTTCGCAAAGACCGAAGCATACTCCTCCGCCTGAGCCAGTTTCGATAAAATCGTCCTGTGGACGTGTGTAGAAGGCGTACTTTCCGTCAACGAACTCAGGGTGAAGTACAACGTTTCTCTGCTGTGGCGACTTGGACTTGAGATTAGGAAGTCTTTCCCATGTCTTAAGATCCTTTGTCCTTACGATTCCAGCCTGAGCTGTAGCGGCAGAAAGATCGTTTGAAGTCTTGTCCTTGCTCTCTGAGCAGAATACGCCGTATATCCAGCCGTCCTCATGCTGAGTAAGTCTCATATCGTATACGTTTGTTTCCTCCGGTTCAGTGTCAGGAAGCTGAACAGGGAAGTCCCAGAAACGGAAGCCGTCAACAGGGCTGTCGCTCTCTGCTACTGCAAAAAATGACTTTCTGTCATTGCCCTCAACTCTTGCAACAAGGTAATACTTGCCGTTGAGATAAATAGCGCCTGAGTTCAGTACTGCGTTTATGCCCAATCTCTCCATGAAGTATGGATTTGTCTCAGGGTTCATGTCATATTTCCAGATAATAGGTGCGTGTGCGGCTGTCAGAACAGGGTAAACGTATCTGTCATAAATTCCGTTGTAGCTGTCTGACACAATGTTTTTTCTGTTGATGAGAGCCTCATATTTGGCTGTCACCCTTGATTTGTTTCTTTCAAAATCTGTCATATCAAGCAATTTCCTTTCGGTAAAAAAATCTTCTTAAACAAGTATACTATAATAATTCGCTAATTACAAGTACCACTGAAAACATCAAACGATTACATGAAAAAAGTTTTACGAACTGCATAAATGCTGTACATATTTTGCTGTTTTGGTTAATGTTTTCTACAAAAAGCTCTTGTATCTGTTTTATATTCATTCAAAACGGGCATATTGAATATTTGAACTTTATGCGTATATTTTAAACTATATTGATTGTAATATTGCGTTTTAACAATACATATGGATTTAATTGTGCAAAGTGTACAATTAAATTGCTTATAATTGTGCTAAAACGGTGATTGACAATAGCTTTATATGTGTTGTATAATTATAGCAAGATTTAATATATGAACTCATCAACTACATACGGACAGCTTTAATGCTAAAATATTGAATTATGGAGGAATATTTTATGAATTACAAAAAGTACATAGCGGCTGTAATGGCTTTGTCAATGGCAACAGGAGTAGCGGGTTGCGGAAGCTCATCAAACTCTTCAAGCAAGGCGGAGGACGATTTTTCTGCAACAGAGAACGTTGCGGTAGCTGACACGGAATCTATCGAGGCTATCCCTGAGGGTGCTGAAAAAGAGATACTTTATCTCGGTGAGGGCGACCTTAACCCTACTAAGGGCAGTCCTGAGAAGAGCACAGAGCTTCAGCTTTTTGAGAGCAAGGGTGGAAAGATAAGATTCCAGCAGACTTCAAATGAGGACAGGTTTGATAATCTTGCTGCTGCTATCACAGCTAACAAGGATATTCCTGATATATTCAAGTATGAGTGGCTTGCATTCCCTTCACAGGTAGTAAAGGATATGTATCAGCCTATCGACAGCATAGTTGATTTCAGCCAGCCTTTGTGGTCTGCAACAAAGGATACAGCAGATCAGTTCATGCTCAATGGAAAGCATTATGTTGCGCCTCTTGGCTATTCTGCTTCTGCTATGCTCTGCTATGATAAGGATATCATTGACGCAGAGGGCCTTGACGATCCATATGAGCTTTATGTAAACAATGAGTGGACTTGGAAGAATTGGGAGGATATCATGTCCTCATATGTTGGCAACGCACCGGCTGATACTGAGCGTTACGGCGTAAACGGCTTCTTTAGAGCGCACGTTGTTCAGCAGACGGGCAAGCGTCTTGTAAACTATGATCCTGCAACAAATGAGTTTTCAAGCAATCTTAACGACCCTGATATCGAAAAGGCTCAGAATTTCCTTTATAATATGATGAAGGACGGACTTATCCTCAACGGCTGGGTAGGCTCTGCAAGAGATTGCTTCAATCAGAACTGCTTGTTCTATGCAATGGGCGAGTGGGCTTACACAGGCAACCAAACTCCAAAGGAGGGCGAGAACTGGGGCGTTGTTCCTATCCCTCAGTATGACGATAATCAGCAGAAGATAACAACTTCTGATATGACAGCTTTCATGTGGGTAAAAGGTTCAACAAGAAGCGAAGCTGTTAAGTGCTGGTTTGAGTGCGTAAGAGCTTCAAAGACAGATCCTAAGTATGAGCAGACAAACAAGGACAAGTTCATGGAGAATAACCCTAATTGGACAGACGAGATGTATGATGTGAAAATGGACGTTGTTTCTGACGATTACCTTATGCTCTTTGACTATGCTTACGGTATATCTTCCGCTCTCGGCGACAGAAAGCAGTTTGACGGAAACCAGTGCCTTGTTGACGCACTCTACAGTGATGCTTCAAACGTTGATGAAGAGGGTGTACAGTCCACATGGACGCAGGTTCGTGAGAAGTATTCTGCAACTGTAGATTCCGAGATCAAGGAACTTAACCAGAAGATCGCAAGCCTTAAATCATAATAAATAACTCCTGATAAAAAAAAACGCAGGCTGTAAAAAGTCTGCGTTATTTTTATGCGTATTTTAGAATAGCCCAAGACCTAAAGCTGTGCGGACTGTGATGAAGATAAGCCCGGCAAAGGCGAGTATGGTAACAGGTGCGGTGAGATAGATGACTATCTTTTTGCCTTGTGAAACGTCAGGACAGAAGTTTATGAGCCTGAAGCTGTCACGATGATATCTAAGCTCTTTTACAAAAAGCACAAGGCCCACTATCATAAGTCCGAATGAAAGCAGTGCGACAGCTATTATTATCATTGGTGCTGTGCCTGTTATCCTGCCCTTTTCGAGTTCTGCGGCAAACTTGTCAAAGTCTATGGAACCAAGTGCGACGCTCTGAATTGCTCCGATAGTGTTCATGGTGAAGTGAAGTATCAAAGACGGGAAGATAGAACCTGTTTTTGCAACCATAAAGCAGGCACACATTCCCATAACAGCCGCATAGAGTATCTGCTGATAGCTTCCGTGCCACAGTCCGAAGGTCAGACCTACCATTATAATGCCTGTGAGCTGACCGCATTTTTCGGCATTTCTGAAAAGCGTACCTCTAAACATAAGTTCCTCAAAAAACGGTGCAAGCACTGACATTGCCAGCACGCTCGTTACGCCGCCCAGGGCAGTGCCGCTTGAAGTGAAGTCAACGCCTTTAAGGCTCGTTCCCGAAGCTTTCTGCACATATGAGAAAATAAATGTGTTGATATAATTTGCGGCATAGATAAGCCCGAATGATATGACGATCCATTTTGCGACCCATTTTGCAGGCATTGAAGGTTTTCTGAAACAGGCTGTTATTTTAAGCCCCTCTTTTTTGCCACTCACAAGTCTGAATACAACAAGAACAATTGGCACAACTACTAGATACTGTATGCAGTAGCTCACAAGCTGAGCGATATCCTCATAGTAGGCGGACTTTCCTGCGATATGGTACACCACTAAGTCGCCAAGTCTTATAAGTGCGATATCAAGCATATAGAAAATTATCACCATAAGTGAATTTACGTTTGAGGTTTTCCGTATAAGTTTTATTGTATCATTATTCATTTTATAATCTCCATATTTGCGTTATGTGTTTTACAAGAAAATTATATCACAGGTGGAGTTTTGTGTCAATCGAAACGTTGTTGTCAGTGAGGAATTAGGAGTGAGGAGTGAGAAATTATGGTATCGCCTGCGGCGATGATTTTTTATATGAAAAAAGACCGCCCTATGATGAGCGGTCTTTTGGTTGAAAGTTTTTAAAAGGTGGGCGAACACTGTTCGCCCCTACAAATCAACAGTTGTATGTACTGCGATATTAGAGCTTAACTATCTCGCCGTACTGCTCTCTGCCTGCACCTACAGCGTTTGACTCGTCTGTATCAATGTGCATAGCAAGAGCGAACTTGTCGCTTACTCTGATAACAGTGTCGCAGAGGATAGCTGTTCTTTCTGCAGACTCTATCTTTACTGCAACGATATCCTTATCCTTTACGCCGAATGTTTCAGCGTCAGCAGGTGTCATATGGATATGTCTTTTAGCAACGATAACGCCCTCAGAACACTCAACTTCGCCACATGGGCCAACAAGCTTGCAAGCGCCTGAGCCTGCTGTGTCGCCTGACTCTCTGATAGGAGCGGCAACACCGATAGAACGTGCGTCTGTAGCTGAAAGCTCGATCTGGTCTGCTTTTCTTACAGGACCGAGGATAGAAACGTTTGCAAGCTCTCTCTTAGGACCTACAACTGTAACTCTCTCCTCACAAGCAAACTGACCAGGCTGTGAAAGATCTTTCTTCTTTGTAAGTGTTGCACCCTTTCCGAACAGCGTTTCAAGAGTTTCCTGAGTAACGTGAACATGACGTGCAGATGTTTCAACGATAAACTTTGGCATGATGAACATTCCTTTCAATTATAGTATTTACATTTCTATTTTACTACTATTTTCGCCACAGGTCAAGGGGTAATTTAACTTTGGGTAACAAATTTTTTGTCATGTTGATCAAAAAACAGCGGCTGCCGTTTGAGACAACCGCTGTGTGCAGTTAAGAGATCAGTTATTTCTTGTGCTTTTTCTTTATTCCCATTGCCGCACCGCCGCTTATCAACAGCATTGCAAGCCAAAGGCTCATACCACTGCCGCTTCCGGTCTGTGGATTTTTCTGCTCGCTCTTAGGCTTATCAGCCGTGGAGCTGTCTGCCTTGGTTTCGCTTGAATCGTTTTTCGGCTTTTCTGCTGTAGAGCTGTCTGTCTTGCTCTCATTAGTATCGCCTTTCGTCTTATCTGGCTTTGAGTTATCTTTTTTGTCATCACTTGGAGTGTCTTTCAGCTTATCTGTAATAGTGTCTGCCTTTTGTATCTCCTTTGTGCCGTCCTTGTCATCGAAATACTTGCCGCATTCTTCGCAGTACCAATACTCGATATTTCCCTCTTTGTCACGTGTTGCGTCAACTTTATCTATATGTGTGAGCTTTCCATGATTGTTCGGGTCGATATCGCCGTATTCACTGCCGCAGATATCGCAGGTGGCTTTATTTGTGCAGGTCGCTTTGCCGCCGGAATGTGTACACTTGTATCCGCACTCTGTACATTCGCCTGCGTTCCATTCGTGGGGTTCTCTCTCGATAGTCACCTCGCCACAGCAATCATATTTTTTCTCGTGTTCTTTGCTGTCAAATTTCCAAACAGGTTTGCCTGTGTGATTTGTCGGGTCAAGGTCGCCGTATTCTTTATTACAGAATTTGCACTTTGCTTTTTCAGTACAAGTTGCAGTGCCGCCCACATGGCTTTCCAGCACGGTTACTTCTTTTTCACCTGTGATGACAAAACCGTCTTTGAGTTTTGCCGAAGCGTAAATCGTCATTGTTCCGCTCTCAAGATCTGACGCACTTACCTTTGCGGTGTAAAGATCGTCTTTTTCGGTAAACGCCAATTCCGTACCGTCGCCTGCAAATCTGAAGCCTGCTGTCACGTCAGTACAGCCCTCAGGCAGAGCAAATGTAAATTCATAATCACCTAAAGGACAGGTCTCGTCAGTTCCGTTTATGGATATCTTCAAAATAGTTGATTTTTTCGTTTCATATCCGCAAATTGTACATTCCTGCCAATATTCGCCGTCTTCCGTATTCCACTTGTAGGCGTGAAATTCCTTTTGGCTGTCAGTTCCGCACTCACTGCACTGCTTCCAATGTCCGTTTTCATCGGATATATAATCGCCGAAGCTGTGTTCGATAGGCTCGCCCTCAGTAGCCTGACAGCGTTTGCAGGTCTTTGGAGCTGTGCAGGTCGCTTCTTTCCAATCATGTCCCAATGGGTTTATAGGCTCATCTTTGTACTGTGAACATTTGGAACAATTAAACCTCTTCACACCCTTATCGATGCAAGTCGGCTCGGAGATTATCGTTCCCTCGTCAAATATATGTCCGTCTACTGCGCAGTTTCTTATTACTGTAAGCGTTGCTTTTTCCGATACCCAAGTACCCACATAGTCCGCATTTTCAGCGTTCTTGACCGTACATCTGTACATATATCCGTTAAAGCTTATGTTCGTTGCACAGGTGGTGAATGTAGTCGACCATTTTTCCTTGCCGTCCACGACTTTTGAATCAAGAGAGAACGTTCCGTCAGCTTCGGTAACGTCTGCAAAAGTCTTTCCATCGTCCTTGCTCACCTGCCACATCACCTCAGCTCCGTAAGGATTTCCCTGAACGATAGGAAGTGTGAACGTAGCCTTTTCTCCGCTGTTTATGGTCTTATTGCCGAGTGAGGCTGTAAACTCAGGAGAATAATATATTGTAAGCTTTGCCGCATTTGAAACTACAGAGCCGTATTCATTTGATACAACACAGCGCACAAGCTTTCCGTTGTTTTCTTTTCGCACTTTTAATGAATGTGAATTGTCGTTGGTATGTGGGATATCAACGAAAGTTTCTCCATTATCGCTGCTTTCCTGCCACTGATATTGGAGCGGTTCACTGCCTGTTGCTTCTACATTGAAGAAATAGTAACGTTCAATTACGATAGTTATTTCTCCGGGCTTAACAGGTTTAGGCTGGCTAGGAGCGTTTGTTGCACCGCTTTGCGGGTGTTTTACTATGACCGGTGCTTTTTCGGAGAAGTTTATCGTAACAGGGCCGAAAACGGTCGGCTCAGTTTTTTGTCCGTCGCCTGTTGATACCCATGTTTTGCATCTTATCTGCCAGCCGTTCATTTGGCTTTCTATAGTAGGCTCGTAAACAGAAGAAGTTTCTCCGTCAATGGCGGTGAAAGTCTTTCCGCCGTCCTTGCTCACTTCCCATAGATATTTGAGCCTTACTGCGCCATTTGGCGTATTGTTTGTGACCTCGAATTTTGCCTTTTTATCCAAGTGGAATTTGTCAGGAGCAGTAAATACCGGTTCGTCAATGAAGATATATGCGTCATAGGTATATGAATGATTGAGCTTGGAATCCCAGCCTAAATAATATACATCTGCCTGATAATGCGTACCATTGTCACTGTTGCCCATACGCCCCACATACATGCTTGTGCCATGGGCATTTATTTTTGTGCGCTTGTCGTTTTCAACACTGTACCATTCTACTCGGATATCACTGTCTTGCAGTGAGGACGGCTCGTTTTCCATTGTTTTCAGCGTAACGACGTCGTTCTTTTTCACAACAAAGTATTTTAATGTTATAGGATCAAAAGGTATCCTATGCTCTAAGATATTCGTTCCATAACGCAGATTAAAATAGGTGTTCTCATCTTCAAGAGTGCCGTCAGCTTTTATTTTAAAAGCATTCACGCCATAAATGGAATCCTGTGACTTGAGCCAGAGATGAAGCTTGTTTCCGTCATGGAATATTTCTGAGCGGTTATAGCCATAAAAATCGTCATATGGCGGCTGACGTGTGTTAGCACTGCCTATAAACTCATTGCCATCTGCACCCCTTGCAACATAGGTGTACTTGTGTACCGAGTTTCCTTTTGCGTCCACAGCCTTGCCGTTGTCATTGAAGTCAGCGCTTCCGCCTGATATCTGCAAGATTACGTTGTCACCAAGCGTTCCAGAGTAGTTTCCGCTATCAATGATGACCTTGCCCTCTCCTACAATGTTAAGTCCTCGCACGATCGCACTGTTTGTAAATTCTATCGTGCCGCCTTTCAGCTCGATAGGATAAGTGAAATTATATGTTTTATCAGGGGAGGTCTTTAATTTTAAAGTTGCGCCGTCATAGACAATGATCTTCGGAAGCTCAAAACCGCTTTTGATATCTATGTTCATTTTGATATCGCCTGAAAGTATGTTTACATCAAATGGAACGTTGGTGTCCAGATCGATTTCATATATATCTTTTAGATCTATTCCGCTTGCTAAATAAAATGTTTCATAATCATGCATATCCTTGAAATATGACATTTTACCACGGCCATTATCATCTTTTATATAGATGTCATCCATGTTTTCTGTATAATATTCTGTATACCCTCCGAAGCCATACTGCGCAAACTTCTTGAAGTCAGCGGGACAAGTATCGCTTTCATAGAGTTTCAGCCGTCCCGAAACTGTTATTTCGTTGCCGCCTGATTTACGGAAACCACGATTGACGCTTTCATAATCCACATACTCTGTTCCGGCACGGACACGTCCTTTTCCTAAAAATTTTATGGCGTAATGGTGAACTTGTACGCCATATTCCATGAATCCCGGCGTGGACGGATTAATGTTTCTGCCTTCTACTGTGGCGTTGTTCTTTATTACGATACCGCCTGCTTCAAGGCCTGAGGTGTATTCTGAATCATACTCTTGTGGTTTGTATATCTCTTTAAAGACGTTACCTTCGACCTTACTGCCGTCAACTGTCAAAATTCCATATACCATTATTCCTGCAATAGTTGAACCTGCATTGTTGAAATATCCGCCTGAAGTGAGATTTTTTGGTCTGTAGTGTGTGTAATTGGTGCACTCTCCCTTAACAGGTCTGTATGTAGCACGACCCTCTACGGTGGTATTAGTGCCGTTTACATAAAGCGACCCCTCGACATAAATGCCGTTCATGCCCACAGTTGGTCCGTTTGCGCAAGCCCAAACAGTACTGTAGTCATTAACTATCATATTATACTTTACGATAATGCAAGCGCCGAAGCTTTCGCACGATACATTAGTAGCATTTTGTTCAGTTCCGTCGCCGATAGTAAGATTTGAGCAGTATATTGCTGCGTCATGTGTTACTGCTGAAAACGTTCCGCTGCCAATGATAGTGATATTACTGTCAGGAGCATAAATTCCGCTGTAGCTCTCATTGTATTTGGTTGCGGCTTGGCTTGAAAATGGGCTGTCACCAAGATCAATGCTGCCGACAAGCTTTATGTTCAGATCTTGTTCGCCTTCAACGTATATAAGACCAAATCGGCTGGGCCTTTCGCTGTTGCCGTTTATACGTTTGCCTATAGTCGCCATGTTGTAGCCAAGAAGCGTCAGAGTCTTGCTTTGTATATCGTATTTCCAGCCCTGTTTGCTCCATGTTTTATCAGACGTTACCTGTTCGTCGCCTATCCATATGCCATATTCTGTGACCGCAAATGCGTTCAATGGTGTAATGGACATTACCATACATAGAGTAAGTATGATGCTCAATAACCGTTTTTTCATATTGTTTCCCCCTCTTCATCATCTTTTGGAAGTTTAAAATCGAATGTCATTTCCAACATTGCAAACAGCTTATACATGACCTCAGTGGCGATAGCTCTAATATCAAGCGACCCGATGAATGCAATCACTTTTGCCTGTTCTTCCTCCGGTACTTTATAAACCCGCATTGCCGCCGTCAGAAAACGTCTAAGCTTGTGGTCAAGAGGAAAATGGATATCGCATTTTCTTGCCATATAGTTGCGCATTATTCCTGATGTTCCGATTTCCATTTCATAGAAATCGCTTTCGGTATAGCCCGGAAAATTCGAGCCGAATATCTGTTTCAGTTCCGCCGTAGTGTGGACATAGATATACTCAGCCGTTTCAGGCATAGTATAAGCTTCAATGTAGATCTCTCGGAGATTTTCATTCAGCTCAGTGAGGGTTATCTGTATGGCAGTTTCCACCGCATATGTGTATATCGGCGACATATTATCACCAACAATGTTCTTTGCCACTCCAAATTGTCCGCTGAACATCGTGCCCACAAGTTCCATTAGAATAGCGTCTTTTGTGGAGAATAAGTTCTGAAAGCTTCCTCTTGCAACGCCAGCTTTTTTCACTATCTGCGAAATAGTTGTCTGTTTATACCCCTGTTCCAGAAAAAGTTGGACGCATACAGTGAGTATCTTTTTTTTCGTTTCGATACCGTCTTTTCTTGTAGAAATATGTATCACCTCTTTTCATTATTTATTAATAATGATTTATAAATTAGTATGTGTATTAGTTATAACATATATAACACAAATTGTCAAGTATCAGAAAGGGGTAACAGCGAAATTTTACAATGGGCAACGATTTTTTGTATTATTTTTGCCTTAATGATTTAAAGCAAAACTCTTGTATTATTATAAAAAGTATGGTATAATCAAATTACGAATTTTTTTGTATATTTCTAAGGAGGAAATAATTATGAGTATGTATATCACTTGTCTTGACCTTGAGGGAGTTCTCGTTCCTGAGATATGGATAGCTTTTGCTGAGGCTACAGGTATCCCTGAGCTTAAAAGAACAACAAGAGATGAGCCTGACTATGACAAGCTTATGAAATACCGTATCAACATTCTTAAGGAGCATGGTCTTGGTCTTAAGGAAATTCAGGATACTATCGCAACTATCGACCCAATGCCAGGCGCAAAGGAGTTCCTTGACGAGCTGAGAAGCTTCACACAGGTAATAATCATCAGCGATACTTTCTCACAGTTTGCAGGTCCTCTTATGAAGAAGCTTGGTTATCCTACTATCTTCTGCAACACTCTTGAAGTTGCTGACAACGGCGAGATAACAGGCTTCAAGATGAGATGTGAAAAGTCAAAGCTCACAACTGTAAAGGCTCTTCAGTCTATCGGCTTTGAAACTATCGCAAGCGGTGACAGCCACAATGACCTTGGCATGATTCAGGCGAGCAAGGCAGGCTTCCTTTTCAGAAGCACAGACAGCATAAAGGCTGAATATCCTGAGCTTCCTGCTTATGAAACATATGATGAGCTTATGGCTGCAATAAAGGCTGCTATGGACTAATAGTCTTTAATAAAGAAAAAACATAGATGAAAAAGGTAATATCACTTATAATGGCAGCGGCTTTGTCACTGTCTGCGAGGCATTCATGAAACAATTCGCAGAGCTTTTAGGCAAATAATATTTGTTTTTATACGGCGTTGTGTCTTTTGACACTTCGCCGTATTTTTTTGCAAAACAATACCAAACATAATCTGCGATATGTAACGCATATTATATATAGTATCTTCGCTTTTGCCGTGAATATTTTATCATATGAAAAGTTTATACTTCTGACATAAGTTTCCCTTGACAAACGGGGTTAGTTTATGCTAATATGAATGTGGTTAGTAAATACTAACCTAAATTAATGAAAAGGAGGAGTTAAGAAAAGTATGAGCGTTATAATAGTAGGCGGAAATGACCGTATGGCAACACGCTATAAGGATATCTGCAAATCATATGATTGCAAGGCTAAGGTGTTCATCAAATATCCTACAGGTTTTGATAAGAAGATAGGCAGTCCTGATCTGGCAGTGGTGTTTACTGATACAGTGTCACATAAAATGCTCAATGGTCTTAACCAAAGAGCAAGCAAACTTGATTTTCCCGTGGCTATATGCCATTCATCAAGCTGTTCGGCTTTGAAGAACGTGCTTGAAAAATATTGTACTAAAGGCGTTGTAAACGCATAGATCTATATGTATAGGTTAGGAATTTCTAACCAAAGGAGGGACTATGTCACAGTCTGAGCTGAGAAATTTTGAAAGAAGCATGGCTTATCATCTTGCCCCTGCAATGCTTGGAATAAAGCCTGCCTGTCTTATGTCAATGGAAAAGAACAAGGACGGGCTTGAAGAGAATGTCGAGCTTTTTAACAGCAGGGCATATACAAAGGGCATGAAGCTAACAGTGCTTTGCGAGTGCAAAAGCAGAAAGCTGCTTTTTCTCTATAACGAAAAGCTTTTATCTGACAGACTTGCAGACAACAGAGTAAGAAAGCTTCTTGAAAGCTTTGGCTATGACAGCCGTATGACCCTTGAACAGCAGATTGAAAGGCTGTCTGGAAGAATATCCGCAAGTGAGGATTTTCCTCATGAGATAGGTCTGTTTCTAGGCTATCCTGTAGATGATGTGACAGGGTTCATTCAGAACAAGGGAAGAAACTATCTTCTTTGCGGATATTGGAAAGTCTACTCTGACGAAAACAGAGCAAGACGTATTTTCAGCAATTATGACAAGTGCAGAAATTATCTGTGTAATAAACTTGCTCAGGGCGAAAGCATTTACCAAGCCCTGAAAATTTCTTAGGAGGTAATCATAATGAAAACAGCAGTAATTTATTGGAGCGGTACAGGCAACACAGAGGTTATGGCAAAGGCAGTTGCAGAGGGTGCAGGCGCAGAGTGCTTCGCAGTTTCTGAGTTTAGCGGCAATGTTGAGGATTATGACGCAATAGCTCTTGGATGCCCTGCAATGGGTGCAGAGGAGCTTGAGGACAGCGAGTTCGAGCCATTTTTCGCAGGTATCGAGGGCAAGCTCTCAGGCAAGAAGATAGCACTCTTCGGCTCGTACGGCTGGGGTGACGGCGAGTGGATGCGTCAGTGGCAGGATAGAGTTACGGGCGACGGTGCAACACTTGTAAATGGCGAGGGACTTATTGTAAACGAAACTCCTGACGACGATGCTCTCGCAAGCTGCAAGGCTTTGGGCGAGGCTCTTGCTAAGTAAGCATATATCTCTAATGTAATAATGTAAACTGCAAACGCAGGCGGAAAATGGCAGTTTTGCTTTTCTGTCTGCGTTTGTGCAGTGATTAAGTTATTGAAAACTAACTAAAGTTATACCTAACTAACTCATGATTTTGTGCAAGCTTACAAAATTGAAAAAACGGCACATTTAGTCTTGACAAATTCGGTTAGCCATGCTAAACTATATTACGGGTTAGAAAATGCTAACCTTTTTAATAAGCCTAAAAGTTAGACAAATCTAACTTTTGATACTGACAAAAGAACAGGAGGGTCTGAATGATGCCGCTGACATTTGCAAACGTAGGGGAAGAAAACATGATAAAGAAAGTAGGCGGAAAACCTGAAACAAGAAAGTTTCTTGAAAATCTGGGTTTTGTCGCAGGTGGAACGGTAACGGTAGTAAGCACTATCGGAGGAAACGTTATCGTTAAGGTCAAAGAATCAAGAGTAGCTGTTTCAAAGGAAATGGCTGCGAAGATAATGGTATAGGAAACATTTGGCGGTCAAGCCATGATAAATATGTTTGAAGATATTTTGTATAGTTAGGAGGATCAGGTTATGGCAACATTGAAAGAAGCTAAGATCGGTTCAACAGTTACCGTGAAGAAGCTCAACGGCACTGGTGCTGTAAAGAGAAGAATCATGGATATGGGCATCACAAAGGGTGTTGAAGTCCATGTAAGAAAGGTTGCGCCTTTGGGTGACCCTATTGAAGTAACGGTCAGAGGCTATGAGCTTTCGCTCAGAAAGGCTGACGCTGAGATGATCGAAACGGTCTGATACATAGTTCAGGCAAACAGCAAAAAATTTCATCGGCAGAGCTGATGTGTACTTAGAAGATGAGGATATATCAGAGTGCCGAAATTCTGAAAGGATCAAATTGTATGGAGATCAAAATTGCTCTCGCAGGTAACCCTAACTGCGGTAAAACAACTCTTTTCAACGCTCTTACAGGTTCAAACCAGTTCGTAGGTAACTGGCCGGGCGTAACAGTTGAAAAGAAAGAGGGTAAGCTCAAGGGTCATAAGGACGTAGTTATCATGGACCTTCCTGGTATCTACTCACTTTCACCTTACACACTTGAGGAAGTAGTTGCAAGAAACTATCTTATAAGCGAGCGTCCTGACGCTATCCTCAATATCATCGACGGTACAAACCTCGAAAGAAACCTTTATCTTACAACACAGCTTGTTGAGCTTGGTATCCCTGTTGTTGTTGCTATCAACATGATGGACGTTGTTAAAAAGAATGGCGATAAGATAAATACAGATCAGCTTGCTAAGGAGCTTGGCTGTCAGGTTTGCGAGATATCCGCACTTAAAGGCACCGGTATCAAGGAAGCTGCTGAGCTTGCAGTAAAGGCTGCTGAGTCAAAAGTTCCAATGGTACCTCAGCATTCATTCAACGGTGTTGTTGAACACGCTATCGCTCATATTGAGGAAGCATTCCTCAATGATGTTGCTGAAGAACAGCAGAGATGGTACGCTATAAAGATATTCGAGAGAGATGAGAAGGTCATCGAACAGCTCGGTATGTCTGAGCAGGTAAAGACCCATATCGAAAAGGATATCTGCGCTGCTGAAAAAGAAATGGACGACGACTCAGAGAGTATCATCACAAACGAGAGATACATTTACATAGCTTCAATAATCAAGGATTGCTATAAAAAGAAAAATCAGGGTGGTCTTACAACATCAGATAAGATCGATAAGATCGTAACGAACCGTTGGCTCGGTCTTCCTATCTTTGCAGTGGTCATGTTCCTTGTTTACTATATCTCAATGGTAACAGTAGGTTCAGCCGCAACTGACTGGGCAAACGACGGACTCTTCGGCGACGGCTGGCACCTGTTCGGTATCGGTTCTTCTGACGCTGAGGACGCTGCTGACGAATATGGCAGCTCGCTTGACATAATCAACGCATTTATCGAGCAGCAGGGCGGCGAGGCTATCGACAACGAAGCTGATGACTTTGACGTTGACGCTGCTAAGGCAACAGCAGACAACCTGCTTGCTACAGTAGATAAGTCCGCAACTGCTGATTATACAGTAGAGGACGAGGAAACACTTGAAGAAACAACAAAAACAGCTAAGTATGCTGATCTGAAAGCTGCAGTTGCAGCCGCTGAGAAATACAGCTTCGCTGATCCAGACCCAGCGGATTACGGCGTATGGGTACCAGGTATCCCTGTACTTATCGAAAGCGGTCTTGACGCAGTAAACTGCGCAGATTGGCTCAAGGGTCTTATCCTTGACGGTATCGTTGCCGGTGTTGGTGCGGTTCTTGGATTTGTACCACAGATGCTCGTACTCTTCATTCTCCTTGCTATCCTTGAGGCTTGCGGTTACATGGCTCGTATCGCATTCGTAATGGACAGGATCTTCAGAAAGTTCGGTCTTTCAGGAAAGTCATTTATTCCGATCCTTATTGGTACAGGTTGCGGTATCCCTGGTATCATGGCTTCAAGAACTATCGAGAACGAGCGTGACAGACGTATGACTGTCATGACAACAACATTTATTCCTTGCGGTGCTAAGACACCATTTATCGCAATGATCGCAGGTGCTATCTTCGGTGGCTCTGCTTGGGTAGCAACAGGCGCATACTTCATCGGTATTGCAGCTATCATTATTTCAGGTATCATGCTGAAAAAGACAAAGATGTTCGCAGGAGACCCTGCACCATTCGTTATGGAGCTTCCTGCTTACCATATCCCTACGGTAGGCAACGTACTCAGATCAATGTGGGAGCGTGGCTGGTCATTCATCAAGAAGGCTGGTACTATCATCACACTTTCAACTATCTTCGTATGGTTCACTTCATACTTCGGTTGGGTAGACGGTTCATTCGGTATGCTCACAGAAGATCAGATGGAATACAGTATCCTGGCTCACATTGGTAAGGCTATCTGCTGGATCTTCGCACCTCTTGGCTGGGGCAACTGGCAGGCAACTGTTGCTGCTGTTACAGGTCTTGTTGCTAAGGAGAACATCGTTGGTACAATGGGTATCCTTTACGGCGGCGGAGATGGTTCAGTTTACTCTGCTATCGGTGCTGCATTCACTGGCATCACAGGTATGTCATTCCTTATCTTCAACCTCCTCTGCGCACCTTGTTTCGCAGCAATGGGAGCTATCAAGCGTGAGATGAACAGCAGAAAGTGGTTCTGGTTCGCTATTGGCTACGAGTGTGGTTTTGCTTATGTTATCGCACTTATCGTAAATCAGCTTGGCAACCTCTTCACTGGTAATGTGAATGTTATCGGTCTTATCTTTGCAATAGCTCTTATCGCTCTTATCATCTATATGCTCGTTAGACCTTATAAGGAAAGCACAAAGCTTGAAAAGGACGTTAAGGTAGGCGCAAACGCATAATAAAAAGCAAATATCATCACTGATCTTGCATAAACAGTTGGGAGGATAATTATGGACACAGTAGGCGGTACGATTCTGGTTGCAGTGATTCTTGCTGCTATCGTGGCAGCTATAATTTACAAGCTCGTAAAGGATAAGAAGCAGGGCAAAAGCTCTTGCGGTGGCAGCTGCGGCTGTTGTCCAAATTCTTCTCGCTGTCACAGATCATGATAAAACAGTAATAAACTTCGGGGAGGTCATCTGAATGCTGACTAAATCACAGAAAAGGTATTTATTTGCCATATACAGACTGGGTCAGAACGGCAGACCTGTCAAGTCCACAGAGGTAGCTTCTGTTCTGGGCGTGACAAAGGCAAGCACCGTCAAGATGACTCAGAAGCTTATAGACGAGGGCTATATAATCAAAGAGCCTTACCGTGAGATCACACTGACATCTGAGGGCATAAAGGCAGCCAATGAGCTTTATACTCCAAGTGTGATACTTCAGGATTTTCTTGAAAACCGTGTGGGCGTTGAGAGAAAAAATGCCGAGAATGACTCGGTGGCTATTGTTTCTCAAATATCTGATGACGCTCTCGACAAGCTTGTAAGCTTTGCTTTGCAAAGCACGACAAACGGCTAAATTAGTAATATTTATATCGTTAGATCCCGCCTTTTTTGGCGGGATTTATCAGATATATCAGTTAGTTGCAATTAACCACAATGCGAAGTAAGTTATGGCATACAAATATGTATAATATGACGTTTAAAAACGGCAAAGATACATTATTAAAATAAATAGTTAGAAAGGGGAATGAATGTGTTTCTTGAAATAAAGAACATAAAAAAGCATTTTGGCGAGGGCGAGAGCAGGGTTGAAGTGCTTAAGGGCATTGATATCGAAATAGAAAAAGGAGAGTTTTGCGTGCTTCTCGGACCGTCAGGCTCAGGTAAATCAACACTTCTGAACATTATAGGAGGAATTGACGCCGCTGACGAGGGGTATATCTCAATAAATGGTGAAAAAACAGCCGACATGAACGAAAAGGCATTGACCCTTTACAGAAGAAAGCACTTGGGTTATATCTTCCAGATGTACAACCTTATACCTAACCTGAATATCAAGGAGAATATCGAGGTAGGCGCATATCTTAGCGACAACCCTCTTGACGTTGACGACCTGCTTAAAACCCTTGGGCTTTACGAGCATTGTCACAAGCTTCCTAATCAGCTTTCGGGAGGTCAGCAGCAGAGAACTGCTATTGGCAGAGCCATCGTCAAGAACCCTGATATCCTGCTCTGCGACGAGCCTACAGGTGCGCTTGACTACAATACCTCCAAGGAGATATTGAAGCTTATAGAGGACGTAAACAAGAAGTATGGCAACACTATCATAATGGTAACGCATAACGACGCTATCAAGCAAATGGCTGACAGAGTTGTAAAGCTTAGAGATGGTATGATAAGAAAGAATTACCTTAATGAAACTAAGCTCACAGCCGCAGAGCTTGATTGGTAAGGAGGGTCAGCATGAAAAACCCTCTTATCAAACGTTTGCCCAGAGAGCTTAAGGGCGAAATAGGAAAATACATCGTTCTATTTTTGTTCATCACAATGATGATAGGCATAGTATCAGGCTTTCTTGTTGCGGCAGGCAGTATGTCTGTTGCTTATGACGAAAGCTTTGAGAAATACAATATCGAAAGCGGAAATTTTGAACTTCTTCAAAAAGCCGATGATGATGCTATCAAGAAGATAGAGGACGGTGAGGAGAAGATAAAGGTATACGAAAATTTTTATCTTGACAAAGAAACAAAAGAAGTTGACAGCACAATCAGGCTTTTCAAAAATCGTAAGGATATCGACAAGATATGTATAATGGACGGTGAGCTTCCTTCTGCTGATGACGAGATCGCTATTGACAGAATGTATGCTGACAATAATAAACTTAAAGTCGGCGACAGCCTGACGGTCGGCGGCAAGAAGCTTAAGATAACAGGTCTTGTTGCACTTTCAGATTACAGCGCACTGTATTCTAATCCGTCTGATATGATGTTTGACGCTTTGAAGTTCGGTGTAGCTATCGTTACCGATACGCTTTTTGACGATTATGGTGAGGCTGATCTTCATTACAGCTACTCATGGAAATATGATAAAACCCCGGCAGACGACGAGGAAGCTCAGGATATGGCTGAGAAGGTCATGAAGCATATAAATGGAATCTCAATGCTCACTCAGTTTATTCCGGAATACTCAAATCAGGCGATACATTTTACAGGCGACGATATCGAGGGCGATAACACCATGATAACAGTTTTTCTTTATCTTGTTATGGTCATAATCGCATTTGTTTTTGCTATAACAACGGGAAACACTATTGCAAAAGAAGCAAACGTTATAGGTACGCTCAGAGCCTCAGGCTACACAAAGGGCGAGCTTGTTAGACATTATCTTGCAACGCCTATGATAGTCGTGCTTGTATCTGCCATTGTAGGCAACATACTTGGTTACACCTGCTTTAAGGAATTTGCAGTCAAAGCGTACTATGGAAGCTACAGTCTGCCAACATACAAAACGATCTGGAACGCAGATGCGTTTATAAAGACGACAGTAGTTCCTCTTATAATACTTTTCGTAATAAACCTTGTAATGCTTGTAAATAAATTAAGTCTTTCACCGCTTAAATTCTTAAGGCGTGATCTTAAAAAGCGTCAGAAGAAAAAGGCTTTTAAGCTCAACACAAGGATAGGCATATTAAAGCGTTTCAGACTTAGGGTCATCTTCCAAAACATTCCTAACTATATTACAGTGTTTGTTGGCATTCTTTTTGCCAATGTTATCATCTTCTTTGGCCTTGGCATGAAGCCTATGCTTCTTCATTATCAGGATATAATAGAAGATAATATGATAAGCAAATATCAGTATGTGCTGAAAATGCCTGCTGAAACTAAAACAGAGGGTGTAGAGAAATATTGTTCAGGCTCTCTTAAAACTGTCGATGACAAGCTCAAAGAGGAAACGGCAACAATTTACGGAGTTAAAGAAAACAGCAAGTTCGTTCATGCAGATATAAAAGACGGCGGAGCGTTTATCTCTGATGGTTATGCTCAGAAGTATAACATAGAGGTCGGTGATGAAGTGACGCTGAAAGAGTCTTACGGAGATAAAAAATACAATTTTAAGGTAGAGGGTATCTATGACGATCCTGCAACTATAGCAGTTTATCTGACAGACAGCGACTTCATAAAGACCTTTGAACTTGAGGACGGGTATTTTAATGGTTATTTCTCCAATACAAAGATAAAGGATATAGACGATCTGTATATTGCGACAACTATAACTAAAGACGACCTGACAAAAACATCACGACAGCTCATACTGTCTATGGGTTCTATGATAAGTATGTTTGCGACAGCGGGTGTTATAATGTTCATGCTAATTGTTTATCTTCTTTCAAAGGTCATAATAGAAAAGAACAGCCAGTCTATTTCTATGACAAAGATACTGGGTTACAACAACAGGGAAATAAACAGCCTTTATATAACGACTACGACCATAGTCGTTATAGCCTCAATGCTGCTGACTGTTCCTATAGTAAATGTCACTTTGAAGTATATATTCAAAGTTGCTTTCGCTCAGTATTCAGGCTGGATGCCATATTATGTGCCAGCAAAAATATTTGTTGAAGTGCCGTTGCTCGGTATCGTTTCATATGCGGTGATAGCATTTATCCTTACAAGACGTGTAAAGAAAGTACCTCTTGATGAGGCACTCAAAAATGTAGAGTAATTCTTCCAAATCATTCTTTCTTAATTGAGCTGTGCTGTCGGTATGTATCGGCGGCACAGTTTTTTTGTGCTTTTTTTATAACTTTTTTTAAAATCGCTAATTTGGAAAAATGAGTTAGGCAATCGTCGTAAATTTTATTAATATCTTTACTATACTTTAACATATTATTAACAGCATAGTGATACATTATATGATATGGAATTATACGCTTTTGATGATCAGGCTCTGCTTAATGAAGAGAAGAAGTGCAGAGAACTGCTGTGAATGGCAGTATGTCATTCGGTTGGAGGAAAAATATGAGTAAACAAAAGAAGCCTGCAGGCGGTTTGAATATTATCATTGTGGGCTGCGGAAAAGTAGGCACGACCCTTGTTGAACAGCTTGTGAAAGAGGGCCACGATATCACGATAGTCGACAAGAATGCAAAGAAGATACAGGAACTCAGTAGCCTTTATGACATTATGGGCATCGTAGGAAACGGCGCAAGCTTTAGCGTTCAGCAGGATGCCGGCATAGAGAACGCCGACCTTATAATTGCTGTCACAGAGTCTGATGAGCTTAACCTGCTTTGTTGTACACTTGCCAAGAGAGTAGCAAAGTGTTCAGCTATAGCAAGAGTAAGAACACCTGATTACAGCAAGGAGATAGTCTATCTAAGAGAGAAGCTTGGTCTTGCAATGGTCATAAATCCTGAGCTTGAGGCTTCAAGAGAAGCGTCAAGAATACTTTGTCTGCCAACAGCTCTTGAGGTAAACACCTTTGCGAATGGTCAGGCTGAGCTTATAAAGTATAAGATACCTGAGGGCAATCCTCTTGTGGGCACTACGATCGCTGAGCTTAGCCGTAAAACGGCAACAAGCCTGCTTATATGTGTTGTTGAGAGAGAAGGGGAAATATATATTCCATCTGGCGATTTCACAATGAAAAAGAATGATGTTATCTCATTTTGCACCCAAAGAAATTTTTCAAGAACGTTCTTTGAGGATATCAGTGTGAAGACAAATCAGGTGAAGAACACAATGATAATAGGCGGTGGCAAGGCGGCTTATTATCTTGCAAAACGTCTTATTGGCATGGGGATCAACGTCAAGATAATCGAGAATGACAGACAGCGCTGTGAGGATCTCAGCGTGCTTTTGCCAAAGGCGATAATAATAAACGGTGATGGCACTGACGAGGAACTTCTGAAGGAAGAGGGCATAGAGTATGCAGAGTCATTTGTGGCTCTCACGGGAATAGACGAAGAAAATATCTTGCTCACTCTTCATGCCAGACAGGTGTCAAATGCTAAGACTATCACAAAGATAAACAGGATAAACTTCAAGGACGTTATAAGCAGACTGGACCTTGGAAGCGTAGTATATCCAAGATATATCACCTCTGAGGCGATAATAGCCTACGTCCGTGCGAAGAACGAATCGGGAGATAGCAATATCGAAACGCTGTATCATTTGTTCGATCATAGAGTAGAAGCTATCGAGTTCAAGGTGGATCAGGAGTCAGAGGTCACAGGTACACCGCTTCAGGCTCTTGATTTAAAAAGACATTTGCTTGTGGCGTTCATAAACCGAAACGGCAAGATCATTATCCCGAGCGGTCAGGATACTATAGAGAGGGGCGACACTGTAATGGTCGTCACTACTCATACGGGATTTAACGATATCACTGATATTCTGAAATAGCGGAGGAAATATGAACAGCTCGATCATTCGATATATTTTAGGAAACGTTATGCGAATGGAAGCCTGCTTTTTGCTGCTGCCTTGTATAGTGTCGCTGGTTTACGGGGAAGGCGTGGGACTTTATTATCTTGGAACAGCCATTGTGTGCCTTGCTTTTGGCGTGGTAATGGCTTGGAAAAAGCCTAAAAACTATGTGTTTTATCTCAAAGAGGGTTGTATAGCAACATCTTTGAGCTGGATAGTTATGAGCCTTGTTGGGTGTATGCCTTTTTGGATAAGCGGAGAGATACCAAGCTTCACGGATGCTATGTTTGAAACAGTTTCCGGCTTTACAACAACTGGTGCTTCGATCCTTACCAATGTTGAGGCGCTTTCTCATACTGCACTTTTTTGGCGAAGTTTCACGCACTGGATAGGCGGTATGGGAGTTTTAGTTTTCCTGCTTGCTATCATACCGCTGAGCGGTGGCTCAAATATAAATCTTATGAGGGCGGAAAGCCCTGGACCATCAGTGGGCAAGCTTGTTCCAAAGATGAAATATACCGCAAGGATACTTTATATAATCTATTTTGGCATGACCATATTGGAATTTATTTTCCTTATTATTGGCAAAATGCCTGTGTTTGACAGCATTTGTACAGCCGTTGGAACGGCAGGCACGGGTGGTTTTGGAGTCAAGAACGACAGCTTAGGAAGCTATTCGCCATATTTGCAGTGGGTGGTTGCCATTTTCATGATACTGTTTGGCGTGAATTTTAACGCATACTATTATATTATATACAGGCACTTTAAAAAGGCATTCAAAATGGAGGAAGTACGGTGCTATTTTGCTATAATCCTCATTGCCACAGCTATAATATTCGCAAATATCCTCGACCGCTGTGTTAGCATTTTTGACGCACTCACAAAATCAGTATTTCAGGTGGCGTCGCTCATTACAAGTACGGGCTTTTCAAGCACTGACTTTAATCTGTGGCCTCAGATATGCCGGACGGTGCTTGTACTTATAATGTTCATAGGAGCTTGCGCAGGCAGTACGGGCGGAGGTATAAAGGTATCAAGAGTGATCGTGCTTTTCAAGACAATGATAAAGGAGCTTCACTCATATATACACCCAAAGAGCATACGCAAGGTAAACCTTGACGGCAAACCGGTTGAGCATGAGATAGTACGTTCTATAAATGTTTATATCGTAACATTCGTGATAATTTTTGCTTCATCAGTTTTTATGGTGGCATTTGATGGTAAAGATCTTGTAACAAACTTTACTGCTGTGCTGACAACCATCAATAACATGGGACCTGGTCTTGCGGAGGTAGGTCCAGCAGGCAACTTTTCAAACTTCTCTGTTTTTTCAAAGTTCGTTTTCATGTTCGATATGCTTGCAGGCAGATTGGAGCTTTTCCCTCTGCTGATACTTTTCCACCCCTCTGCATGGAAAGATCTTATTTCTAAAAGGGCGGAAGCAAGAAAATTCTGATAACATAAAAAGGACGGCTCAAACCGTCCTTTTTTCATTTTACAGCCTTTTTGAACTGCTGTTCATATTTATGCTTGGTCGCTATTCCGCCTCTTATATGTCTTTCACGTTTGTTTTCCTCAAGGACCTCTTTTACGCTTTTGAAAAGCTGAGGAGAGATTTTCGGCAGACGTTCTGTCAGATCCTTATGTACAGTGGATTTGCTTATGCCAAATTCCTTTGCCGCACAGCGTACCGTGGCTCTGTGTGCCGCAACATATTCTCCAAGCAGCACACATCGTTCCTTTTCGGATCCATTCATTGTTCACACCCCATTAAATTTTTCTGTAGTAATCTATATGCTGTTCCTTACTTCATTATTACTTGACGTTCTTTCAGACTTTACAAAATAATTGCCGATAATCAAATATTTTTATGCAAAATGCTTGAAATCACACTGGGAATGTGCTATAATGTAAGTGTGATAGAGATACTGTCACAGAATATGAACGAAACGAGGGGATAAGGGCAATGAAACTTAATTTTATCGGTGCAACACATGAGGTAACGGGAAGTTGTACATATATAGAAGCCTGCGGAAAGAGATTTCTGGTGGATTTCGGAATGGAGCAGGGCGTTGACTATTTTGAAAATGCGAAGATACCTTGTCCTCCTGGAAATATAGATTTTGTATTGCTGACTCATGCTCATATAGATCATTCAGGTCTGCTTCCACTGTTGGCGGCAGGCGGCTTTGCTGGACAGATACACGCAACTGAGGCCACTTGTAATTTATGTGAGATAATGCTGAGAGATTCAGCACATATTCAGGAGTTTGAAGCTGAGTGGAGAAGCAGAAAGGGCAAACGTAAGGGCACTGGCGAGGTGTCGCCACTCTATACTATGGCAGACGCAGAGGCGGCTATTGCTTGCCTTTGCCCACACCCATACAGTGAGGTGACGGAGATATCCGAGGGCATAAAGGTACGCTTTATTGACGCAGGTCACCTGCTTGGCTCATCAAGCATCGAGATATGGCTCAAAGAGAACGGTGAAGAACGTAAGATCGTATTTTCGGGAGATATAGGAAACCTTAACCAGCCTCTTATAAGAGATCCGCAGTATATAACGGAGGCGGATTATGTTGTAATGGAGTCCACATATGGTAACCGTCGCCATGATAAGCCGAAGGACTATGCAAAGAGTCTTGCAGAGGTCATTCAAAAGACCTTTGATAGGGGAGGAAACCTTGTTATACCGTCATTCGCAGTGGGCAGAACACAGGAACTGCTGTATTTTATAAGGCATATCAAGGCGGAGAATATGGTGACTGGACATGGGGATTTTCCTGTGTATGTGGATTCTCCACTTGCTATCGAGGCAACGCAGATATTCAATAAAAACAAAAATTCATGCTTTGACGAGGAAGCAATGTCCTATGTGAACAAGGGCATAAATCCTATCACTTTCAGCGGACTTAATATCGCTGTCACAAGTGACGAGTCAAGAGCCATAAACTTTATCGACACACCTAAGATAATAATTTCCGCAAGCGGTATGTGTGAGGCAGGCAGAATAAAACACCACCTCAAACACAATTTGTGGAAGCCTGAAAACACCATACTTTTTGTGGGCTATCAGGCTATGAATACCCTTGGAAGAAGTCTTGTGGAGGGTGCAAAAACTGCAAAGCTTTTCGGTGAGGAAATTGTTGTCAGGGCTGAGATACTGGTGCTGCCAGGCGTGAGCGGTCACGCTGACGTTGACGGTCTGGACAGGTGGATAAAAAGCTATGAAAAGCCGCCTAAGAAAGTCTTTGTCAACCACGGCGAGGATTCAGTTGCCGAGGCGTATAAGGAGCATCTGCGCAACGATTTCGGGCTTAACGCCTTTGCACCATACAGCGGTGCGGAGCTTGACCTTATAAGCGGCGAGTTCAAAAACACGACCCCTATAAAGATAGTCAAGAAGACAGGTGCGTCCCCTAACTATCAGCGTCTGCTCAGCGCTCTTGACAGGCTGACGGCTTTGGTAAACAAAAGCTCAGGTCTTACGAATAAAGACCTCGCAAAGCTCACTGATACCATAAATAATATCTGTGCGAAGTGGAACGATTAGCCTTTGCTCCACATATAATATGAGATACAGGGCAACACTGCACGCTTTATGTGTGGTGTTGCCTGATGCATACGAAAGGAACAAACCACACAATGAAAAAGATACACGTCAGTGCTATAAACAGAAAGGTCAGAGATGACGAAAAGCTTTTTGTTGAAGAGTGCGACAGAAAATATAATGAAAAGCTCGTTGCCATTGCAGACAGCATCGAGGAGCATCAAAAGGAGAAGCCTATATTGCTTTTGGCAGGTCCGTCAGGGGCGGGCAAGACCACAACAGCGTTGAAAATAGAGGAAATACTTGACAGCAGGGGGATACACACCCACACTATCTCTATGGACGATTATTTTCTTCCATCGGACAGCTTCACCGCTGTTATAGGAGAGGACGGAAAGCCTGACTATGAATCTCCTGACAGAATAGACCGAAAGCTTCTTTATGAGCATATGGAAAAGATAAACAGCGGTGAGGAAGTCGTTCTGCCGAAGTTTGAATTTTCAGAACAATGCAGGCGTGATGGAGAAAGACTCAGACGAAACAAAAACGACATAGTTGTTTTTGAGGGTATCCATGCCCTTAACCCGGAGGTCACAGGTGCGGCAGGAGATTATGCAAGATGTATGTACGTCAGTGTAAGAAGCAGACTCGAATTGAAAGACGGTGAGCTTCTGCATCCTTGCTATATCAGGCTTATGCGCAGACTTATAAGGGACGGATTTTTCCGTGGCAGAAGTGCAGCGGAAACACTAGATATGTTCGACAGCGTTGAGGCTGGCGAGAACAAGTATATAATGCCATACAAGCACAGGGCTGAGTTTTCAGTGGATACTTTTCACGCTTATGAGCCTGCCTTGTATAAGAACTATCTTTTGGATACACTGCGACGTGAGAGCAGGAGCTATAAGGATTTTGAACGCTTTTTGCCTATGCTAAAAGCCCTTGAGGAGATAGAGCCGGTGATGCTCGAAAGTGTGCCTGTAAATTCCCTTGCAAGGGAGTTTGTAGGTGAAAGCAGCTATAGATACTAAGACGATAAAACGCCGTCGGAAAATGACGGCGTTTTGCTATGCTTGCTTGACTTTTTTTATAAAAAGTAGTAAAATGAAATAAGGTAAGTACAGGTATTTTTGAAAACGTTTTCCTGAACGTGATCATTGAATAAAAAATTAGTGGGGATAAAAATGAATTTTGATAATGATTTGATGCTTTTCTTCCGAACGATATATGAAGATTCGGAGAATATGGACGAATGCAGTGCCAAGGTGAAAAGTGCTGTGGCTGCTGTGGCAGACAAGCTTGACATCGTCAGAGCGGAGCTTGCAGTGAAAATGCCTGCAACAAAGCTTTGTGAGGATGGAGCAGATATGCTCATGGTGCTTTATGACAGAGAGAAGGACGTGGAAAACAAGCCTTTTGAGGCAAGTTTTCCTTTGTTTGAAGGCGGCTTTATAACAGTGACCTTTTATTCTGGTAATTCCAATGGCTTTGATAACGAGCAAAGGAATATCGTAGAGATAATCGCAAACACTGTTTTTACCCAATTTAACAGGGTAATTATGCAGGAGCTTGTTACTCATGTTATAAAAACGGATATCGAAACAGGTGCAGCAACTTTAGACGCTTTGATAAATTACGCCGGTATGCTTATAGCGCAAAACAGGATAGAGGATTTCAGTATAATCTTTTTCAATATACATAACTTCAAATATGTAAATAAGGTATTAAATTACGAACAGGGCGACGTTGTTTTGCGTAATTATACAAAGACAATATACCGAAATCTTTCAGATGGTGAGATGATCACAAGACTTGGCGGCGATAATTTCGTTATGCTTGTAAAGAACGAATCGCTCAGAGAATATATTGATATGCTCAGCTTTATGAACATAAGGTATGACGATGGCAAAGTATCAAAGGATTTTATTTTTAGTGCAACCATCGGATATTCGTCAACTGTGGGTATAAGATATCCAAGAGAAGTAATGGCTCGTGCGAGCATTGCATATTCTGCTGCAAGACGAGTTGGTGCAGGCCATGTAATGGAGTATTCCGAAAATATAAAACAAGAACTGATGAAAATTCAGGGAGTGCTGTCAAACTTCATGGCTGGGCTTATGGCAGGTGAGTTCGAGGTGTATTATCAGCCAAAGGTACGCATCGAAACCAAGGAGATATTTGGTGCAGAAGCCCTTGTACGTTGGCATAGAAAGGGAAGGTTATCAGCACCGGTGGAGTTTGTTCCGCTTCTTACGAATGACGGAAGCATAATAAAGCTTGACTACTATGTGCTTGAAGAAGTTTGCAAATGGCTGAGAAAACGCATAGATATGGGTTTTGAACCCTTGAGGATATCAGTGAATTTTTCGAGGAAGCACCTGGAAGAAAAAAATATGATAGGCAATATAGTTGCCTTGATCGACAAATACGAGCTTGATCACCAGCTTATAGAAATAGAGCTTACTGAAAGCGAGGATTATCAGAATTTTGAGCTTATCACAGAGATTGTGAATGGTCTGAGAGCTAATGGTATCGTCACATCTATGGACGATTTTGGTACTGGCTTTTCATCGCTCAATATGATAAAGAACGTTGATCTGCAGGTAATAAAGATAGACAAGTCCTTTATTCCTCTTGAAAAGGATTATGAGGGCAAGGATAAAGATCTTATAATGTTCTATTACATTATAAAAATGGTTAAAAAGCTTGGCAAGGAAACTATCGCCGAGGGAGTTGAAACTGAGCAGCAGCTTGACTATCTCAGAGAAGTTGGCTGTGACGCTGTTCAGGGCTTTGTGTTTGACAAGCCTCTGCCTGCGGCTGAGTTTGAAAAACGTCTTGCCTGCGGTTATAACTGATAAATAAAAGGACGAACATTTTGTGTTCGTCCTTTTTTCTGCATGAATGAAAACAGCCGCAAAACCGCATTTTATTATGAGTTTTGTACATCTTTGCTGAGTATCTCCTCTATGTTCTCAAAAATAAATTCCTGCGCCTGCTTTGGAAAAAGTATCGTTTTGTAGCTGTTTCCAAGCTGTGATATTTTTTCACGCTCTATTATTCCTGCTTCAGGGGAAAGTATTGTAGTTTCAAGAAAGCCCCTGCCGTTTGCACCGTCTTTTGCAAGATAATTTTCACCTATGAGCCATTCTTTTATGGCAAGTTTTATGCTTCTTATATCGCCGTCTGTGCCGAGCTGATAGAAAATGCTGTCGCATACTTCTGAAAGGGTCATATCCTGTTCTTTGCCTGAAAGCTCACCTGCGTGGGCGATTATATATTCCTTTGTGCTTTGACCGCCAACCGCATTTTGCTTTTGCAGATAGCCCTCTGGGATATATTTATAACCCGAAGCAGCGTCAGGATTTTCCTTGAGATATTTCTGTATCTCAGCTACAAAGTATCTTCCATAACGTTCCTGCTTTGACTTTCCCACCCCTGAGATATTCAAAAGCTCCGTCTGCGTCTTAGGCAGCTTTATACACATATCACGCAGTGAAGCGTCTGTAAGAATGATATATGCAGGCAGACTCGCCTGTGTCGCAAGCTTGCTCCGCACAGCTCTGAGCCGTCCGAAAAGCTCCTTGTCAAATGTCGTAACTTCGTCCCTGCCGATCTTTGTGACCGTTTCGCTCTTTGGCTTTTTCTTTGGAAGGCGTATTGTAATAGTCTTTTTGTCCATTAATATCTCTGCAGACCTTCTGGTAAGTGTAAGCACAGAAAAATCCCCGTGTGAAGTCTGTGTGATGTAATCATCAGCTTCAAGAAAAGCTATGAGCCTGCGGATATATACCTGCGTGGAGTCTTTCATTATGCCGTAGGTTGAAAGAGTGGAAAGGTCAAAACGCTTTACCTTTTCGGAGTCTGAGCCTTTAAGTATCTGTGCTATGACACCTGCTCCAAAAGAAAGGTTTCGCTGGTGAAGTCTATAAATGCAGGAAAGCACTTTTTGGCAATCTACAGACACGTCAACTTCTTCTGTTTCTCCGAAATCACCCAAACAGCCTGAGCAGTTCTGACAAGGCTTGTCCTGCTTCTCACCGAAATATCCAAGGATAAACTCTCTCAGACAGCCGTTTGTGTTGCAGTAATCGGTCATCTTTTTCAGACGCATAAGATCACGTTTGCGTATCATTTCAAGAGTGTCATCGTCAAGGTCGGGATTGTCATGTGAATTGTTTATAAGAAACTTGTTGGTCGCAACGTCCTGACCGCTGTAGAGCAAAATGCACTTTGCTTCGTTTCCGTCACGTCCCGCTCTGCCTGCCTCCTGATAATAGCTTTCAATATTCTTAGGCATATTGTAATGTATGACATAGCTCACGTTTGATTTGTCTATTCCCATGCCGAAAGCATTGGTCGCCACCATGACCTGGACACGGTCAAAAATAAAATCATCTTGATTTTTACGCCTTTCCTCATCAGAAAGTCCTGCATGATAGCGTGAAGCGTTGTAGCCGTCGGCACAGAGCTTTTCACACACGCTCTCAACATTTTTTCTTGTGGAGCAGTAGATTATTCCGCAGTTGTCCTTGTATTTCTCAACTATCCTCACTGCTTCACTGTATTTGTCATGAGGGTGAGAAACGCCAAAGTAGAGATTTTTTCTGTCAAAGCCTGTGGTTATGGTGAAAGGGTCACGTAGTTCAAGCATTTTGATAATGTCTGCTTTTACTTCTGCGGTGGCAGTGGCGGTGAATGCACTGACTATGGGACGGTAGGGAAGTTTACCAAGAAACTCGGGTATCTTCATATAGGAAGGTCTGAAATCCTGTCCCCACTGAGAAACGCAGTGGGCTTCGTCCACCGCAAGCATGGATATCTTCACCGACGAAGCCAGTGACAGAAACGATCCTGTCATCAGCCTTTCAGGTGCAACATATATTATCTTGTACATACCACGGGCGGCGTTTGATATAGCCATTTCATACTGTGCCGCCGTCAGTGAGGAGTTCAGATACGCTGCCCTCACTCCAGATTGTATCAGCGAGTTCACCTGATCTTTCATAAGGGATATGAGCGGCGAAACAACTATAGTTATCCCGTCAAACATAAGAGCAGGTATTTGATAGCACATAGATTTGCCTGCGCCTGTTGGCATAACTCCAAGGCAGTCACGCCCTGCAAGTATGCTGTCTATTATCTGCTCCTGACCGTTTCTGAACTGAGAGTGCCCGAAAAAGTCCTGAAGCACTGAATACTTATTGCGAAAATCTGTCATTTTATCCTAACTTTCCATTGTGTGTATGCTTATATTATACTACCAAAAACCAGCTAAGTCAAACAGATATACAAAATTCCATGCACGATTTTGTAACATCTTTTCCTTAGTCGCTATTGTAATTTTATCGGGATTGTGTTATAATAGGCTTGGTAAATAATTAGTTATAAAAATATAAAAAATTAACAAATCTCCAAAGGAAGGGTTGTCTGAACACAGTCGTATATTCAGGCATGGTGAAGATCATGGATATGGAAAATAAATTGTGGCAAAGCTATTTTGGTGCTGTCTGGGGAAAGGTTTGTTCAATATGGCACAATATCGGCGGGTTTGTTATGGACGAGAAAAGCGGAGAGTTTTATGCCGATGAAAACTGTCGTGCTCTTATGGGACTTAGAGAGAACACAGATTATGACAAGTTCAGAGATATAGTTGCATTGAACGGCGGAGGACGAGATCTTGGTCTGCCGTTGTGTATAGAACTTCTTGACACTCCAAGTGGCATTGCCGCCGGAATAGTGTATCTGTCGAAAGAATATATGTCAAAAAGTGTTTTTGAAGGGCTCGACATTATACCACAATCAGAGCTTGTAAGACTTCTTGATGGAATGACACGCTCATCATTGCTTGCTCTTGTAAGATTTGATGGAGCAGGGAAGCTTTTGGATTCAGACTACTGCATAGGGGAGGCACTTAAGGCGGCTGTTGCGGTTTTGCCTGAAAATACTGTGACGGCATTCAATTCAGACGGTCAGTTTTGGATATATGTTCCACGCTTTGGAGGTAAGCTTGAGGAGTTTGCTGACAATATACGTAAAGCGGTGAAGGAGTGTTGCCTGCCAGATGAATTTGGAGTGAGATCATCTTCGAATCATTCGCTGTCTGTGACGGCAGGCATAAGCAGCGGCTTTGAAGTGCCAGCAAGACTCATGCACGCAGCAGGCTTTGCACTCTATGAAGCTAAGGCAAAGGGTGCAGGCAGTATTTGTTGCTTTGATCCTGAAAAATATGCAAAGCAGAAGAGTGATATTGAGAGTATCAGGGCTTTTTCAGAGCTTCTTGATAAAAATCTGTTTACATATCATTTTCAGCCTATCGTTAGTTCTTCAACAGGCGAGATAGTCGCTTATGAAGCGCTTATGAGAACAAAGGGAAATATAGCACTCAATCCGCTTCAGATACTCAACTGTGCTAAAAATTTCGGCAGACTTTACGATATAGAGAAGGCTACACTGAAAAATACTCTTAAATATCTCAGCAAGCATCAGCTCGATTTTGAAAACCGTAGGCTGTATATAAATTCAATATCATCTCATGCTCTTGACGATAAGGATTTTTATGCGATCGTCAATGACTATGGCGAACTTCTTGAAAAGGTCGTTATCGAAATGACAGAGCAGACAGAGATCAGCGAGGACGACCTCGATAGAATAAGGGTGCGTCTTGAAAAGAACAATATGAGCCTTGCTATTGACGATTACGGCACAGGCTATTCAAATACATCGAATCTTCTGCGATATGATCCTGAGGTGGTAAAGATAGACCGTTCCCTCATTTCTGGCATTGACCAGAATCCTAAGGCTCAGAAGATAGTTTCAAAAATGGTGGAATATTTCCATTCAAGCGGATATACCGCACTTGCAGAGGGCGTTGAAACAAGCGAAGAACTTAAGACCATGATATATTTCGGCGTCGATCTTATTCAGGGTTATTATGTTTCTAAGCCGAAGCCTGTGCTTATCCACGATATCTCGGAAAATATCCGTGAGGAGATAGTGGCTTACAGTATCGAGGCTGGAGATAAAGATAAAAAGGTCTTCCACGCTGAGGATAATGACGTTATCGACCTTGCTGAGATGTATAAAAAAAGATATTCTGACATTTTTCTCGGCACAGGTACATTTACTCTTTCAGGAAAGGCTGAGGACGATCATGCAGTGCCTCTGTCTGTGACAGTTGGTAGTGGCGTTGATTGCGTCATTCACTTGAAAAACGCATGGCTCACTACATATGGGGAACTACCGAACATAAAGCTTGGCACTGGCTCGAGAGTAAGGATAGTGTGCAGCGGTGAAGATCATATAGACGGCAGAGGCATTTATGTCCCTGAGGGATCGTCGTTAGAGCTTGTAGGCTCAGGTGAGCTTTATGTCAGATCAGAGTCGAAGGATTGCTATGCAATAGGCACTGACAGCAGGCAGCCTTGCGGAAGGATAACTGTCGCAATGACAGGTATTCTTGATATAACTGCAAATGGCGACAAGTGCGTCGGAATAGGCGGAGGAGGCTGCAAAGATGGTATTGTCATTGCAGGCGGTGATATAGCTGTAAATTGCAGTGGCGATAGGTGCGTTGGTATTGGAAGCATCGACGGCGACGCAGATGTGACTATATCAAACTGTGGCTGCAGGCTAAAGCTTGCGGCAGGGATGTCAGTGGGCGTTGGTGCTGTAAAGGGCAGTGCTGATATAAGCATTTCAGACTATAACATGAGTTGTGAGCTTTCTGGAAATAACCTGACTGCAGTGGGAGTTATGAGTAACGGGACCGGAAGGATATGTATTCTTGATGGCAGGCTCAACATTTCTATGAAGGGAAGAACTCTCAACTGTGTGGGAACAAGGGACGGCGAGCTGGATTGTGAGCTTAAAAATACTGTCTTTAAGCTTTATTGCGAGGGCGGTTCTGTCTCAGGCATTGGAGATAAAACTGGTAAAGGTGACGTGACAGCACAAAGCTGTCAGTTCGACGTAATGTTCCTTACAGGCGATGGCTGGTGGCTTGGAAGTCCAAATGGTACGCTTTCAGTAGTCGACTGTAAGAAAGATATCAAGATAAACAAATAAGGCAAAGCCCATAGGCGTGCCTTGTGTGACGCTGCTTTAGATCGTCTGAAGCAGCACGGCTGATTTGTACGGAGGATCATGAGATGATGAATGATACTGCTAAACGCAGACGTATAAAAATAGGACTTTTGGTGAGCCACCTTGAAGATGATTTTGACGATGCAGTTGCAGAGGGCGCAATGATAGGCGCAGAGCAGTGCGACGCCGACCTCGTTATTTTTCCAGGCAGATATATAGATGGGATCTATGCCGACAAGCTGAGAACGGTGTATGAGTATCAGTATAATACTTTGTTCGATATGGCGGCGGCAAATAAGTTCGACGTTCTGCTTGTGCTTATCGGCACACTGGGAACATATCTTGACAACGAGCATAAGGTTCAGTTTCTGAAAAAATTTGCTGGAACGCCTGTTATAACTATAACGGCACATATTGATGGTTATCCTTGTATCATGCTCGACAACAGAACGGGAATGAAGGAGGCTATAGAACATCTTATAAAGGTGCATGGCTGTAAAAAGATAGGTATGGTAAGCGGACCTAAAACAAGTGATGATGCCCTTGAAAGACTTGACGTTTACAAGGAGACTCTTGAGGAAAATGGTATCATCTATGACGAAAAGCGTGTTGCATATGGTAATTTTTCAAAATTCTGTGTTGACGAAGTCGGAAAGCTAATTGACGATAATCCAGAACTTGAAGCTATAGTTTTTGCAAACGACCAGATGGCAATCGCAGGCTATAAGGCTATGGAAGAGCGTGGAATACGTCCTGGTAAGGATATCCTTGTGACAGGCTTTGATGACGATCCAGTGGCTGAGGAGCTTAATCCGCATTTGACGACTGTCAAGGCTGACCCTTCTGAGCTTGGCTATCATGCCGTTCAGGAGGCTGTGAACTATGTTATAAATAAGGCTATAAACAACGATAAGATCTCTTCAGAAATGGTAAGAAGAAATTCCTGCGGCTGTCAGGGCAACTCAAAATTAAAGACCATATCTTTTGGCCGCATATCAGATGATCCGGAAGCGTTTGCAAGAAGAATGAGCCAGTTTTTGTTCAATAAATACAGTGCAAGTGAAACAACTGCGAAAATGCGAGAAGTTTACGTCAAGATAATATATGCTCTTGATGATTATGCCCGTGAGGAAAATCTTGATAATGAGATCAAAAAAGACAAAGTATTAGAAATGGTCTCAACTCTTGCCAGTGAAGAATTTTTTAGGTTTGTGAACGTTGATGAGCTTTATGCTTCTGTTGAGTATATTCAGCAAAAGCTTATCTCTCGTTTTGATAACGTGGAGAAGCATTTGAAGTTAAATCAGACTTTTATTCAGATATACAAGATACTGGCAGAACGCAATGCGAATTATTGTAAGGAAAAACTTGAGGATAATGAGTTTCTTGCATGGCAGGCAAATTCTATCACAAGGGATATGCTTGTATTTGAAGCTTATGATGACAGAGCATATGAGACCGTTGTGGATAAGCTTACGAGGCTTCATATGGAATCAAGCTTTCTGTTCAGCTTCGAGCCTGCCATTATTCACTTTGGTACAGATAAGTGGCAACCGCCGGAATATATGTATCTCAAAGCCTATCACAATGGTTCTGACGCTATCCAGCTCCCACATGAAGAGCAGGCTGTAAAGTATACAGAGCTGTTGTCGAATAAGTATCTGCCAACAGACAGACGTTATACATTAGTGGTATCACCATTGTTCTCTAACGAGGAGCATTACGGAATACTGATGTGTGAGATAAAGCATGAGTATTTTAATTATTTGCAGTCGGTGACAGTTCAACTTTGTGCGGCACTTAAAATAATAACCTTGATGAAGCAGCAGGCTGTTACCCAGAAGCAGCTTAAAAAGAGCCTGATCGAGATCAAGGAGAACAATGAGCTTCTTCGAGATCTTTCAAGGCAGGACGCTTTGACGGGTTGCTACAATCGAAGGGGATTTTTTGAGGAACTTCGTAAAAGACTCAGCAATGACAAAAACGAGGGTGAAAAGGCTATCATGGTCTTTGCCGACCTTGACTGTCTGAAAACCATAAATGATAAATTTGGTCACGAGGAGGGCGACTTTGCTATACTATCTGCGGCAAAGATACTTAAACACTCTTTTGGCAACAGTGAGATAGTGGGTCGTATAGGTGGCGATGAGTTCGTTGTATGTGCTTTTCTTGATAACGCAATAGATATCCCGTCAATGAGAAATCATATAGAAGCGGTCACAAGAGAATACAATATTAAATATGCCGCCGATAAGCCATATATAATCCATACGAGCGTAGGCGTTTATCCGTTCGTATGCAGTGCCACGCTTGAGATAGGAGAGCTTCTCAGCCATGCTGATATCCTGCTTTATGAGGAGAAAAAGCATAAGAGGAGCATACTTAAAAGCGATTATGAATAACATTTGCAGGCTGTCTGAAAAAGGCAGCCTGCTTTTTGTTTTTATGCTTGACAAAAAATCATGGCTGTGATATAATAAAACATATTTTACGAAAGGAGCGTCGGATGACATGAGAATTACAAGAATATGGGTGAGAAACTATTAAACCGAATATCAGGCAGGTGCATTGGCACAAGCCGCTCCGACTCTTCCGTATAACGTTTTGGTTACACGCCTGAGGGTGTGTTTTTTTATGCCTGAAAAAGCCGAAGAGCGGCTTGATAACAGACATTAGGAGTGATTAATATGGCAGAAATGTTTGACAACACAATAAAGAAAGACCGTGTGCTGTTGGCGGCAGTGGATACAGGTTCGTATGACGTGGAGCTTTCCCTTGACGAGCTTGAAGAGCTGACAGAAACAGCAGGCGGTGAGGTGATAGCGAGAGTAACACAGAAAAGGCCGTCCTTTGACAGCGGCACTTGCATAGGCTCAGGCAGGCTTGAAGAACTGGCTGAGATATGCAGAAATGAAAATATTGACAGGATAGTTTTTGACTGCGAACTGACAGCCACACAGATAAGAAATATCGAGGACGTGTGCGGCGTTTTCACTATCGACAGAACTATGCTCATACTGGATATCTTTGCTCAGCGTGCGACTACTCGTGAGGGCAGATTGCAGGTAGAGATAGCACAGAACAAATACAGACTTCCAAGGCTTGCAGGCATGGGAACCAATATGTCACGTCTTGGCGGTGGTATCGGCACAAGAGGTCCTGGTGAGTCGAAGCTTGAAACTGACAAGCGACACATCAGAACACGTATTGCGGCACTTTCAGACGAACTTAAGGAGATAGAGAAGCGTCGTGGGCTTATGAGAAAACGTCGCAAGAAAGACGGTGTTCTTACAGCGGCGATAGTGGGCTATACAAACGTGGGCAAATCCACACTGCTTAATTATCTTACAGAAGCGGGCGTGCTTGCAGAGAACAAGCTTTTTGCGACTTTGGAAACAACATCAAGGGCTATAGAGCTTCCTGACGGCAGGTCGGTGACGCTTATTGACACGGTTGGACTTATCAGACGTCTGCCGCACCAGCTTGTGGAAGCTTTCAAATCCACTCTTGAAGAGGCGGCAAGTGCGGACGTTATAATCCATGTGTGCGACGCCTCGGCTGATGACTGCGAGGAACAGGCAAAAGTTACCCTTGAACTGCTCAAAGAGCTTGGCTGTGAGGGAATACCTGTGGTGACAGTGTTCAACAAGTGCGACAAAGTGCCTTATATAAACGAGCTTGACACATCAGGTGAAGCGGTGAAGATATCCGCCAAAAACGGCACAGGTATTGACAGCCTGCTTGCGGCTATACAAAAGGCATTACCCGAAAACAGCGTAAGATGCAGGCTTCTTTTGCCTTTTGACAAGGCGGGTCTTGTGAACACCATAAGGCAGGAGGGCAGGATATTCAGCGAGGATTATACCGCTGAGGGTATCGTTCTTGACGCTCTTGTGGATATCAAGGTCTATCATCTTGTGGAAAGCTATAAGGTAAAAAATGAAGAATAAAGTGTTTTTCAAACGTTAAAAAAATGTAAACTCTCGGCTTGGCTATTGACAAGCCCTGCCTGTGAGAGTATAATAATCGTGGTTAGCAATAACAAATAAATCGAAAGGAAAAAACAGGATATGTCTACTGTTATCATGTCTGCAGTCTTTACATACTTCTTTATGAGCTTGAGCTACTTTTATGGCTTCGAGTTTTTTTGGCGTGTGAAGAAAGCGACGAGATCAGAATAGGCGTATAGAGAAGTTTCTGTTTTTATATCTGCGTTTATTATAAGCCGTGGCTTTCTTGTAAAAGAATGTCACGGCTGTTTTTATTGCCTATACAAATTTGATTTTCGGAGGAAAGTAACATGATCATCGTATTGAAAAACAATTCACAGGAAAAACAGGTAGAAGAGCTTTTGAACTGGCTCGACCAGTTCCATGTATCGACAAATCTGGTAGAGGGCGTTCATTCAAATGTTATCGGTCATATTGGCGACACAACTCAGATCGATATAGAAGCAGTTCAGGCTAAGGAATGTGTTGAAAATGTACAGCGTGTTCAGGAGCCTTACAAGAATGCTAACAGAAAGTTCCACCCCGATAATACTGTTATCGACGTTGCAGGCAGAAAGATAGGCGGTGGAAAGCTTCAGGTCATCGCAGGCCCTTGCTCTGTTGAAACTGAGGAGCAGATAATCACAACTGCTATCGCTGTAAAGGAAGCAGGTGCAACAATGCTCAGAGGTGGTGCATTTAAGCCAAGGACTTCACCATATTCATTCCAGGGTCTTGGCAAGGAGGGCATCGACCTTCTTATTCAGGCTAGAAAGATAACAGGTCTGCCTATCGTTACTGAGATCATGGATCTTTCTGATCTTGACTGCTTTGCTGACGTTGACGTTGTTCAGGTAGGAGCAAGAAATATGCAGAATTTCACACTTCTAAAGGCTCTCGGCAGAAGCGACAAGCCAGTTCTTCTCAAGAGAGGACTTTCATCAACACTTCAGGAGCTTCTCATGTCCGCTGAGTACATAATGTCTGAGGGCAATCAGAACGTTATCCTTTGCGAAAGAGGTATCCGTACATTCGAGCCTGCCACAAGAAATACTCTCGATCTTTCAGCCGTACCTCTGCTTCAGCAGAAAACACACCTTCCTATCACTGTCGACCCTAGCCACGCTACAGGTATCGCTTCACTTGTTGAGCCAATGGCACTTTGTGCTGTAACAGCAGGCTGTGACGCACTTGAGATAGAGGTACACAATGACCCTAAGAACGCATGGAGCGATGGTGCGCAGTCACTTACGCCTGCACAGTTCGCTGAAACAATGAAGAAAGTTAAGGCACTTTCCGAGTTCATGGGCAAGCCTCTTGATGTAAACGAATAAACAAGACATTGAAAAAGAGGTGTTTTCGCACCTCTTTTTCTTTACAAATATTCAGTTATGTGGTATAATGTTTTAGAACTGTAAATGGATAAAGTACAAAGGAGGAAGAACGATGAAACTTGTGCTTAAACAAAGGCTTTTTTCATGGTTTGACAGCTATGATGTGTGCGACGAATACGGTAACGCAGTTTTCAGCGTAAAAGGCAGACTCGCATGGGGTCACTTGCTGGAGATATACGACAACATGGGAAACAAGGTCGGCGTGCTGAAAGAAAAGGTGCTGAAAATTTTCCCTACCTTTGAGATATACATAGGCGGAGAGTATATGGGCTGTATAAAGAAAGAGTTCACCTTTTTCAAGCCAAAGTTCCATATAGATTTCTGCGGCTGGAGAGTGGATGGTGATATTTTCGGCTGGGACTATTCCGTTTATAGCGGTGCTGAACAGATAATGTATGTGTCAAAGGAGCTTTTGCACCTTACTGATACCTATGTCATAGACGTTTATGACGATAGCAATGCTTTGGCAGGATTGCTCATTGCACTTGCGATAGACGCCGAGAAATGCTCAGACGGCAATTAGGCTTTTATGATAGCTGTGTAAAAAATTGTACTGAAAGGTTTTGATATTAATGAAATTCAACTGCGAGCTTAAAAGGGTCGTGGACGATTCTTATGATATAGAAATAGGCAGAAAACTGCAGGATACGCTGGTCAGCGACCTTAAAGGCGGTCTTGTGGGAAAGATAAAGAAATTTGCCGTTGTGACGGATTCTATCGTTGTGGATCTCTATGGCAGAGATATTTATGACAGGCTCAACGCCGCAGGCTTAAAGGCTGAGCTTTTTGTGATACCTGAGGGAGAAAAGTCCAAAACCAGGCAGATGAAAGAGTTTGTTGAGGACTCTATGCTTGAAAAAGGCTTTCGCCGTGATTGCTGTGTGGTAGCCGTTGGCGGCGGAGTTGTCACAGACCTTGCAGGCTTTGTTGCAGGGACATTCGGCAGAGGAGTGCCTTTTGTGAATTATGCCACAACGCTCCTTGCGGCGGCTGACGCTTCTGTGGGCGGAAAAACTGCCGTTGATACGCCCCTTGCTACAAATCTTATCGGTCTGTTCAATCAGCCCAAGAAAGTTTATCTCGATATAGACACATGGAAAACTCTGCCTGAAAAACAGCTTTCAAGCGGTCTTGCGGAAACTATAAAGCACGGCTGTCTTGGTGATAAGGAGCTGTTTGAGTATCTTGAAAAAAACGTGGAAAAGGTGCTTGAATGTGACGGTGAAGCCTGCGAGTATATCGCAAAGAAAAACTGCGAAGTCAAGTACAAAGTGGTAATGAAAGACGAGAGAGAGTTGGGTCTGAGAGAGGTGCTCAATCTCGGCCACACTGTCGGCAGAGCTATCGAAACTGTGTCTGATTATAGACTATATCATGGCGAAGCTGTAGCTATCGGTATGGTGGCACAGGCAAGATTGGGCGAGAAGCTTGGTTTCATATCCCATGAAAATGAACAGCGTGTGGAAAAGCTTCTTGAAAGGGCAAAGCTGCCTACAAAAATACCTGACTATATCAACAGAAAGGCTCTTGTGAAAAAGCTTTATACAGATAAAAAGGTCCGTGACGGAAAGCTGAGATTTGTTTTCCAAAAAGAAATAGGCGAGATGATGTGCTTCGGTGAAAATCAGTACGGCAAAGAGATATCCGAGGAGCAGATAGCTGAAATAATCACAGAGATGTAACGGAGGATAGCGATGAACATAACTGTATTTCCGAAAAAACTCAGCGGACAGGTGACAGTTCCGCCCTCAAAAAGCGTTGCACACAGAATGGTGATAGCGGCGGCGCTGTCAAACGGCATTTCTGAGATAACAAATCTTTATCCCTCGGTGGATATCCTTGCGACTATGGATTGCATGAGGGCGCTTGGGGCGAAAATAGATTTTGACGGTGACAAGGCTGTGATAGAGGGCATAAAGGATATTCCTGAGAGCGCAGTTTTGGATTGCTGTGAGAGCGGCTCAACGCTGAGATTTCTCATACCTGTTGCTTGTGCGCTTGGGGTGGATACTCAGTTCATCGGCAGGGGCAGGCTTCCGCAAAGACCTATCACACCATATCTTGAAGAGTTTCCGAAACATGGCATAAGCTTTGAATACAACAACACCATGCCTTTTTCTGTGAACGGCAAGCTGACAGGGGGCAAGTTCTATGTTGATGGTGGAATATCTTCTCAGTTTATCACAGGGCTTCTGTTTGCTCTGCCGCTTCTTGAGGAGGACAGCGAGATAATACTCACTTCTCATTTGGAGTCAAAGCCATATGTTGACATAACTCTCGGCACTTTGAGAGAGCATGGCTGTCAGGTTGAGGAAGCAGAGAACGGATATTTTGTAAAGGGCGGTCAGCATTATATGCCTTTCAGCGGCAGAGTTGAGGGGGATTATTCTCAGGCGGCTTTCTTCAAGGTGGCAAATTCTTTGGGCAGTGATATTGATATCGCAGGGCTTTCTGAAAAATCTTTTCAGGGAGATAAAAAAATTGTTGAAATATGCGAGAAAATAGTGTATAATAAAAATGGCGGTTTGCGGCCTTTTGACCTCGACTGTTCGGATATACCTGACCTTGTACCTGTTCTTACAGTACTTGGAAGCTTCTGCGAGGGAAAAAGCTATATACGAAATGCCGCACGTCTTAGGATAAAGGAGTGCGACAGGCTTTCGGCTATCTCACAGTGCCTTAACGCAATTGGCGGAAAGGTAACTGAGCTTGAGGACGGATTGGAGATAGATGGTGTTGGCTCACTGAATGGCGGAGAAGTTGACAGCTTCAACGACCACAGGATCGCAATGTCAATGGCGGTGGCTGCCACAAGATGTACTTCACCACTGAAGATAAACGGTGCGGAGTGCGTCAGCAAGTCATATCCCGATTTCTTTGAGGTATATGAGAGCATTGGAGGAGAGATAAGCCGTGAGCCTTAACGTGGGCTAGTACAAAAATTTGTACTTATCTGGCGGGTATCTGCCGTTATTTATACAGGCTTTATAAGCTGACAGGAGGAAGTAAAATGTCATCAACATGGAACAACAATATAGGCTTTACCGTTTTCGGTGAGAGCCACGGCCCTGCAATAGGCGTTGTTATGGATAATGTACCGCCGGGGGAGAGCATCGACCTTGACAAGATATATCAATTTATGGCAAGAAGAGCGCCTAAGCAGAACAAGACCTCTACACAGAGAAAAGAAAAGGATATGCCGCAGATAATGTCTGGCTATTTCAACGGCAAGACTACGGGTACTCCTCTTTGTGCGCTTATAGCCAATACAGACCAGCACTCACAGGATTATTCAAATCTTTCAAGGCTTGCAAGACCAGGTCACGCTGATTATACAGGCGCATTGAGATACAGAGGCTTCAATGATGTAAGAGGCGGCGGACATTTTTCAGGCAGACTTACTGCGCCCCTATGCTTTGCAGGAGCAGTGGCAGGTCAGATACTTGAAAAAAGAGGTATCTATGTGGGCGCTCATATCGCAGAAGTCCATGGCATAAAGGATAAGGCTTTTGACCCTATCGATACCACTAAGGATATGATAAGGGAAGTTCGTGAGAAAGAGTTCCCGACTATTATCGACGTTCAGGGCAACGAAATGATAAAGGAGATAGACAAGGCAAGAAAGGATAAGGACAGCGTTGGCGGAATTATAGAATGTATCGCTATCAATGTTCCAGCCGGTATCGGCTCGCCTATCTTTGACGGACTTGAAAACTCTATAGCTCAGCTTATTTTCGGTATCCCTGCGGTAAAGGGTCTGGAGTTTGGTGCAGGCTTTAAGGTGGCGGAAATGACAGGTTCGGAGAACAATGACGAGTTCTATGTAAATGATAAGGGTCACGTTGTGACAAAGACAAACAATCACGGCGGAATACTGGGCGGAATAGCTTCTGGTATGCCTATCACACTTAGAGTTGCTTTCAAGCCTACTCCGTCAATAGCAAGACCGCAGGCAACTGTGGACTATTCAGCTATGAAAAATGAAACTCTCGAAGTAAAGGGCAGACACGACCCTTGCGTTGTTCCAAGAGCTGTGCCATGTGTTGAGGCGGCTGTTAATATAGCTTTGCTCAATCATATGCTTGAATACCCAAATTTTTAGAGAAATTTCCAAAGGAGGATTGATAGCTTGGTACAAAATCCTGAGGCTCATATATCAGAGAACATGAAGAACATTTCCGACGTGTATGAGGTTCAAATACTTCTGGCTTATTTTCTCGGTCAGATAAATCAGCTTTGTACGCCTAATCAGCTTACTGAGATAGCCACGGGCGAAGGCGTTGTGAATTATTTTGTGTACACTGAGGCTGTCAGCAGAATGTTGGAAAACGGCACGCTGGAGCTTGCGGAAATAGAAGGCACGAATTACTATCGGCTCACTGAAAAGGGCATTGAGGGCGCTGAGAAATTCAAAAAACTTGTGCCGAAAAGTTTTAGAGATAAGATATATGCGGCAGGTCTAAGACTGTTCGTCAAGCTTAAAAACGATCGTGATGTAAGTTTTGATATAAAGCCTGCAAAGCGTGGTTATAACGTGCATTGCCGCTGCTGTGACGATGATATGGTGCTTATGGACATAACTCTTTACGCACCCGATCAGGAGCAGGCAAATTATATAAAATCGAAAATTCAGATGAATCCTACAGACTTCTATTGCAGAGTGGTGGACTATATAATCGAGAACGAGGAATATGTGCCGTCTGCTGCAGAGGAGCAGGGATTGTTCTAAAGAAAGTGGAGCCGTCTGGGCATATGCTCAGGCGGCTTTTGAAAAAATTTTTATTTTTTTGTGACATTTCAGGAGAGAAAAAGTATTTATTATAAAGGGGTGATCAAATGGACGTCAATTTGAAAAATACGCTTTCAGAGATAGACAGGCTTATAGATAAATATAAAAGTACCGTTTATGGAATCGCTATAGCACGTCTTGGCTCAAAAGCAGATGCAGACGATGTTTTTCAGGAAGTGTTTCTTGCAGCTTATCGAAAGGGGATAACAGTCAAGGACAATGATGAGGAGAAGTTCTGGCTTATCAGGACTACTCTCAATCAGTGCAAAAAGATAACATTGTCAAGCTGGCGCAGGCGTACAGTTCCCCTTGAAGAAAGAAAGGAAGAGGTAAGCTTTTTCAGAAGCCGCGAGGAAAATGATGTTTTCTGTGCTGTAACGGAACTGCCTGAAAAATACAGAATGGTGGTTTATCTTTACTATTTTGAAGAGGTGTCTACTGATGAGATAGCTGAGATAATGAAAGTACGCAGTGGAACGGTGAGAATGCAGCTTACAAGGGCAAGAGAAATGTTGAAAAAAAAGCTGAAAGGAGGATATTTCTATGAATAAGGAATTTTTCAGAGGCATGAAAGAGCAGATAGAGCCTGATGAAGAGCAGGTCGAGGAGCTGAAAAATAAGCTCAAAAATACTGCGGCGGTAAGCAGGAAACCTATGTGGATAGGCGGAGTATGTGCGGCGGCACTGTGTGTGGCAGTTGGAGCAGGTCTGTTTTTATCCGACAGCAAAACTGATAAAAACAGCATAAAGACAAGCGGCAGTTCATCAGTGCAGTACAATGACAGTTGGTCGCCTGACCTTATAAATAGAAATGGGAACGGCTCTGACGAAAATAAGACAGTAGCTGGTGGCGAAACAGAGGAAAGCATTGTCGACAGTACACATGATTCAAAGATCGACAACGGCAAGACGGACGATACGCCCAATATAAACAACAATACGGGTGGAAATACGCACATAACAGACAATGACCGCATAAGTGACAACAATGGCGGAATTATTTCAGACAATAGTAATACAGAAAATACAGATAGTAATGCAAACGACAGCAAATCGGAGACCACATCGTCCAAAAATGAAACGGAAGACCCTATAGAGTTCGATGAAAAAGACCCTGTTTACCCTGAGATATATGTGCAGGACGAAAGGCTTTTTGATATGACATTAAAGGGCAGGGCATTTGCGTTTCCTGCAAAGTATAGTGATGTAGCGGATATGGGTCTTTGGGCGGCAGGTCTAAGTGGTTATTCTGAGAGCGTTGACCCGAAAAATTATGTGATAGCGGAAGATGATATGGAAACTTTTTTCAGTAATGGAGCAACAGGATATTCAGGAAGCATGACAATTGACAATAACACTTATGAGGAAGCGAAAGCAAGCAATTGTGATGTCATGGGATTGTTTTTGGATAACTGTCCTGAGTTCTCTATAGGCGGAATAAAGACTGGATCAACTATAGAGGAAGTGAATAAGACATTCGGTGTTAATTATACTAATGAATGCAGAACGCTTACTGTACGTTCTCAGAACGGAGCTTTTACAGATAGCAAGGGTACTTTTACTTTAACAGTTGTATTTACGTTCAATGAAGGGGTAGTTTATAGTGTAGGCGAGTCAAAGATATATTCGACGTTCTTCTGATCGTCAATATTGTGTAAGTTTTGTACTGTTTCTGTGCAAAATAATGAAAATATCTATAAAAAACATAGAAACGGTACAAAACGCTTGACAAAATGGCATAAAAGTGATAAAATAAACAAGTCGCCTCGAGAGAGAGCGATAAAGGAAGAAGCGAAACGAAGGTAAAAGGTTCGGGAGAACAGTAGAGACCTGAGGAGTAGCTCGAAAAGAACTTCATAAAAAGTTCACAAAGAAAAGTCTTGACAAAGCTTAGCTAATATGATATAATAGATAAGCTGATTTAAGACAGCGCATTAGAAA